>LARN01000003.1 GCA_000980495.1 Acinetobacter sp. N54.MGS-139
CGATGCGCCAAAGGAGCGCGTCGGGTTTAAGACGAGCGCCGTGGCAGTCCGGGCAGGCAGTGTAGCTGCGATAGCGGGAGAGCATGACGCGGACGTGCATCTTGTAGGCTTTCGTTTCGAGCCATTCGAAGAAATGTTTAACGCCGTACCATTTCTTGGAGCGGAAGCTTGTCCATTTCGGATCGCCGAAGCAGACCCAATCCTTTTCTTCCTGGGTCAGATCACGGTAGGGCTTGTTGACATCGAGCCCGCGTTCGGCGGCATAACGCAGAAGGTCATCCTTGCATTCGGAATAGCTTTCCGTATTCCAAGGTTTGATCGCACCTTCTTTAATAGAAAGGCTTTCATCGGGGATGACTAAGCCGTAATCCACGCCGATGATTCTTCCGAAGCCGCGGCAGGTATCGCAGGCGCCTAGCGGAGAATTGAAGCTGAAGGTCGAATCATGCGGGCGCGCGTAGGTAATTCCGCACTCAGGACAAGTGAGCGCAGCGGAAAATTTCCAAACTTCTTCATCGGCGCCGGGGACGCGGACTTTGAGTTCCATCAAACCCTTGCCGAGACGGAGCGCCGTTTCGACGGCTTCCACGGCACGGCTGCGGGTGACGGACGGTTTAAAGCGGTCGGCAATGACCTCAATGTCGGAGCCGTTCGTTTTGCCCTGAGAAACGACAGTGCAGCGTGTAAAGCCCTGAGCCTCCAGGCCGGCAATGGCGGTTTCGGGTGGAAGCGAGGCAGGGACGTGCACGTGGAAGCACACGCTTAGGCGTGCGTCCGGAGAAACGTTTTCTAAGCGCTCGGCGATGTCTTCCCAGATATCCTGAGGGCTTTCTTCACGCACCAGGCGTCCGCAGCAGCGGCAGTAAAGCGAAGAAGCCTGAGAAAAGAGCATCTTCAGATGATCGTTGATCTCAGTCATCGTGCCCACGGTCGAGCGCGAGTTTCTGACCGGATTGGTCTGGTCAATCGCGATAGCGGGCGGCACACCTTCGACTTTGTCGACCTTAGGGCGATCCATACGGTCCATGAACTGGCGAACGTAGGGGCTGAAAGTTTCGACATAGCGGCGCTGGCCTTCAGCATAAAGGGTGTCAAAAACCAAAGAGGACTTACCCGAGCCGGAGACGCCGGTGACGACGGTTAATTTGCCGTGTTCGAAAGAAACGTCGATATTTTTTAAGTTGTTTTGTTTTGCTCCGCGGACGGAGATAAATTCTTTTGCGTTGTTCTTAGTCTGCATGTTCTTCCAAGTTAACGGAGTAGGCCGCCTATAGTGGAATCCGAAGGCGATTTTTAAAGACGGCACTTTGGTAGCGTTAACTATACTCTCGTCAAGATTTCAGGAAAATCAACGAGTTGTGAGGGAATGTTTGAAATCGAAACGAAAAGAAACGCGAACGGAAGGCAAAAATAAACCCGCCTCGGCATCTGTCGGGCGGGTGTCGGACTCATTAAAGAGTCTGCGGTTGCATCAAGCAGAAAAGAGGATTAATTGCCTCTGCGCTTTGCAGCATTGTCTTTGACCTGGCGGGCCAAAGAGTCGAAAGCAGCGCGAACGGCTGCGTGGGCGTCTTCGTTCTTCGTGTTCATGATGAATTCGTGGCCGGGAGCGTTAAGAGAAACGCGAACGCTGCACTCTCTGCCTTGGTTCTGGTGGCGGCCTTCGCTTTCAACGGCAACGCGGCAGCTGATCAGATCAGCGTCAAACTTGTGGAGTCCTTCGACTTCTTTTGCGATTAAATTTTCAAGAGCTTCAGAACGATCGATACCGTGGAAACTAACTTGCAGTGGAAGCTTCATATAATCCTCACTTTCTTTTTAAAACTTCTACCCCCAATTGTTTCATATTTTTCGAATAATTGTTAGGGATTTTTAAACTTGCTTTTTTGGAGCAAAATAGAAAAAGTTGTGTTTTCGCAGAATTTCACTGGAAAATAAACGAAGTTAATAGAAATTCGGCGTTTACCTAAGAGAAAACCCCTCCTTGCTTAATTCTCTTATTCTTCCGGCCGCCTTTGTTAACTCGTTTTAGGCTGTAAAAAAGGCTGATATCGATAATTTTTAGACCGGATTCGTTTAATACGGGACAAAAGACATCAATTTCGGCAGACTCTTTTACAAGAGAGAGAAGAAAATTCGGCTATCGGTCTGCTCGTTGTGTTAGTTTGACGATACAAATCCGGCTTTTAGTTCCACCGCCGGAGATTAATCAAAGAATCTACGAGGCTCTTCCGGATGATTGGAACCACAGAATTGATAGCTTCTCTGGACTTAGGGACGACAAGTGCCCGAGCGATTATTTTTAATGCCGAGGGGCGGCCCCTGGCAGCCTGTCAAAAACCGCTCACTCAATATTTTCCGCACGACGGCTGGGTCGAGCAGGATGCCGAGGAAATCTGGCTGAAACAAAAAGAATGTTTGCTAGGCGCATTGGCCGATCTCAACCTGTCCGGATCGGCGCTGCGGGCGCTTGGCATCACAAATCAAAGAGAGACCACGATCGTATGGTCGAAGAAAACCGGAGAGCCGATCTATCGCGCGATTGTTTGGCAGGACAGGCGTACTGCGGCTTTTTGCGAACGGCTTCACGACAATGGGTTTGAGCCTTTAATTCATGACAAAACCGGACTTTGTCTGGATCCTTATTTTTCCGCCTCGAAGGTTCGCTGGATCTTAGACAACGTTGAGGGTGCGAGAGAGAAGGCTTTGGCCGGCGAGCTTTTATTCGGCACTGTCGACAGCTGGCTTATTTGGAATCTGACAGGAGGTTTAGAGCACGTCACGGACGTCTCGAATGCTTCCCGCACACTCTTATTTAATATTCACAATTGCCGCTGGGATGAGGAGCTGCTGGATATCTTCGGCATTCCGGCGTCCATGCTCCCCCGCGTTGTTCCAAACTCCGGCCTTATCGGCAGGACGGCGCCTGCAATCCTTGGCGCTTCGATTGACATCTGCGGCGCGGCAGGAGACCAGCAGGCAGCTACCTTCGGGCAGGCATGCTTTCAGCCCGGCATGACCAAAAATACTTACGGCACCGGCGGCTTCCTCCTTATGAATACAGGTTCGACGCCTAAGTTATCCGACAACCGGCTTTTGAGTACCGTCGGTTGGAAGATTCCGGACGCAACCAGCTATGCTTTGGAAGGAAGCGTTTTCGTGGCCGGTGCTGTTGTGCAGTGGCTTAGGGAGGGTATGGGACTGATTGAGACAAGCGCGGAAATCGAGAGCCTGGCGCGGCAAGTTAAAGACAACGGAGGCGTTTACTTGATTCCGGCCTTTGTCGGGTTGGGTGCCCCTTACTGGGATCCTCATGCACGAGGATTAATGATCGGTCTGACTCGTGGAACGACACGCGCGCATATTGCTCGGGCTGCATTAGAATCAATAACATTCCAGTGCAATGACGTACTTCGGGCAATGATGAATGATGCCGGCGCGCGGCTTACCGAGCTGCGGGTAGACGGCGGCGCCTCGGAAAATGACCTGATGATGCAGTTTCAGGCAGATATTTCCGGCGTTCCGGTCGTGCGTCCCGAAGTGGTTGAGACTACGGCTTTGGGAGCAGCTTACTTAGCCGGTCTTGGCTGCGGGGTATGGAAGAGCACGGAAGAAATTGAAAAGTTGTGGCGGCGCGAGCGGACGTTTGAGCCGACGATGTCGCAGGATCAACGCGAATTTTTAACGACACAATGGGGCCGGGCAGTGGCGCGGTCTAAAGGATGGGAGCAGTAAGAATGGACTTCAACGCAAAGACTAATCCGGGGCGAGAAAGCCGTCTTCAGCAATTGGAAGAGGACAAAGTCTGGGATGTGCTCATCATCGGCGGCGGTGCGACCGGCGCCGGTATTGCGGTTGATGCCGCTGCTCGCGGTTTTTCCACAGTGTTGTTTGACACGCAGGACTTTTCCGAAGGTACTTCCAGCCGTTCAACCAAATTGATTCACGGCGGCGTTCGCTATATGAAGAATCCCCGCGACTGGAAGCTGGTTCGCGAGGCGATGATCGAACGCAAATTGCTTTTGGGCAACGCACCGCATATTGTCCATCCGGAGCCGTTCATTCTTCCCTGCTACGAGAACTTTGAGCGTGAATACTATATGGCCGGCCTCTGCCTTTACGGCGCCATGGCCTACGGCGGCTACGAAGTCGGCAAGACAGAATTCCTTTCTGCGGCCGAAACCATTCGCCGTTTGCCCGGCGTCAAAGCCGACGGCTTAAAGGGCGGCGTGCAGTTCTGGGATGCTCAGTTCGATGATTCCCGTCTCAATATTGCCTTGATGAAAACTGCCGAAGCCCGCGGTGCGCTTTTACTGAACTATGTGCCGGTCGTGGGATTCGAAAGGGGATGCGGCGGCGAAATTACGGTTGTGAAAGTCAAGGATAAGTTCAGCGGCAAAGAGTACAGCGTTAAGACCCGCATGGTCTTTAATGCAGCCGGCGTCTGGGCTGATGAAATCCGCCGCATGGTTTCTCCGGACGTGAAGCCCTTTATCCGCGCCTCCCGAGGCTCTCATATTGTTGTCAGCACGGATCACTTCGGCGGCAAGACCGGCATGTTTATTCCGAAAACTTCCGACGGACGTGTGCTCTTCTGCATTCCCTGGCACGGCGTTCTTGAAATCGGAACCACAGACAAGGAAGAAAAAGACATCTCCTTCAATCCGGAGCCGACAGAAGAAGAAATCGAATTCATGCTCGAGACGGCCCGCAAGTATCTGGCCTATCCGATTTCGCGCAAGGACGTCTTGGCTTCCTTTGCCGGACTGCGTCCTCTTTTTAATCCGAATGCCGGCGGTTCGACCGCAGCTGTGTCCAGAGAGCACTCGGTCATTCCTGAATTCAAGAACATGATTACGGTCACCGGCGGCAAGTGGACGGCTTACCGCAAGATGGCAGAGCATGCCATGTCTGTGGCCGTGGACCAAGGCTTAATTTATAAGCGTCCGTGCCCGACGAAATATATGTCGATCTATCGGGACAACGAGTTCAATCCTGACGAACTCGAAGCCGAGATTCTCAAAGGCACGCTGACGGATGAACAGCTGAAGGCCTACGCAGTACACTGCCGCGACACGCAGTTTGCGATGACACGGGAAGATGTTCTTTACCGCCGTCTGAGAATCGGCCAGATGAATAAGGCCAAGACAGAAGAGCTTCTGCCTAAGATCAAAGAGGTTTTTGAAGCCGAAGCTTCTTGATGAAAAGTTTGGCCAAGCAAAGTTTGCTCGGCCAAATTGCAAAAAACTTTATCAAAGAGGTATCAAGTTGAATTGACTTGATTTTTTACGTATAATCCTGTCCTCTCTGTTGGAGCGTTGTCCTTTCGTCATCGCTCGTCCGTTGTAAATAATGTCGTCTCGGGAATTAATCCGCCCGAGCTTAAAGATAATTTGCGGCGCATTTGTATGCGCCAAATTTATAGGTGAATAGTAATGAAAACCTTCTCGGCCAAGCCGCTTGAAGTGAAGCGTGAATGGTACGTGGTTGATGCAACCGATAAGGTTGTCGGCCGCCTTGCCGCTGAAATCGCTCTCAGACTCCGTGGCAAAGACAAGCCTGAATACACACCGCACGTCGACACGGGCGATTACATCATTGTTGTCAACGCTGACAAGCTCGTCATGACCGGTGCTAAAGCTGAAGACAAGAAATATTTCCGTCACTCCGGCTACCCCGGCGGCGTATATGAGACCACTTTCCGCAAGATGCAGGAAAAGCATCCCGGCCGTGCTCTCGAAATCGCAGTTAAAGGCATGCTTCCGAAGGGCCCGCTTGGCTACGCCATGTTCAAGAAGCTCTTCGTTTATGCCGGCAGCGACCATAAACACTCCGCCCAGCAACCCAAACAGCTTGAGATCTAAAAAATGATTGGAAATTACAACTACGGCACTGGCCGCCGCAAGAGCTCCGTTGCTCGCGTTTTCATGAAGCGCGGCACCGGCAAGATCGAAATCAACGGCCGTTCTCTTGATGAGTACATCCACCGCGAAACCGGCCGTATGGTCGTTCGTCAGCCGCTCATCCTCACCGACAACGTCGAAACATTCGATATCAAAGTCAATGTTCGCGGCGGCGGTGAATCCGGTCAGGCCGGCGCTATCCGTCACGGTATTACTCGCGCTCTGATCGATTACGATGCAGCTCTCAAGTCTGTTCTGTCTCAGGCAGGTCTTGTTACACGTGACGCTCGTGAAGTCGAACGTAAGAAAGTCGGTCTTCGCAAGGCACGTCGTCGTAAACAGTTCTCCAAGCGTTAATTCGCTGCAGAATTGCGGAAACTGCCTTCCGGCAGTTTTCAACAAAGGTCGCTTCGGCGGCCTTTTGCTTTTTCTACCGCTGAAAACTTTTAGCCGCAGACAGCCTCTCGGGTGCCACCGACGATATACTTTCCGAAAGTTTGTTCAAATCCTCATTCCTAAAGGCTCAAAATGAAAAAAGTAAAAGTCGGCATTGTGGGCGGTTCCGGTTACACGGGCATTGAATTACTCCGTCTTTTAGCACAGCATCCGCATGCGGAGATTGTCACGATTACGGGTCGAAAGGACGCCGGAACGCATGTTGCCAAGATGTTTCCTTCACTCAGAGGACGAGTGGATTTGGTTTTTGAAGATCCTGCTTCCGCACCTCTGGATCAATGTGATGTCGTCTTCTTTGCGACGCCGCACGGCGTTGCGATGAGCATGGCCGAAGAGCTCACTTCTAAAGGCGTCAAGGTCATTGACCTCGCCGCCGACTTCCGTCTGAAAGACAAGGAAGTTTTCAAAAAGTGGTACAAGATGGACCACAAATGTCCCGATATTTTGGCGAAAGCCGTCTACGGCCAGCCGGAAAGCATGCGGGACGAAATGAAGAAGGCAGATGTTCTCGGCATGGCCGGCTGCTATCCGACCACCATTGAATTGGGACTTATGCCGCTGCTCAAACTTCATAAAGAAGTCGGTGATATTGTTAACCTAGACGTTTCGATTATTGCGGACAGCAAGTCCGGCATCAGCGGCGCCGGCCGCAAAGCCGATATCAGTCTGAACTGCGCCGAGTTTTCCGATAATTTCAAAGCCTACGGGGTTGCGGGACACCGTCATGAGCCGGAAATGGTGCAGCAGCTGAGCCTTTTTGCCGGAGAAACTGTTCCTCTGACGTTTATTCCTCATTTGCTGCCCAATATTCGCGGCATCTTCTCCACGATTTATGTGCGATTGAAAGAAAAGGGCAAGAGCGTCGATTATCAGGCTCTTTATGAAAAAGCCTATGCCGAAGAACCGTTTGTCGACGTGCTGCCGGCAGGCTCGCTGCCGGAGACGAGAATGGTGCGCGGCTCCAACATGGTCCGTATTGCGCTCTACCGCAAAGAACCGGATCTTTTGGTGATTTTGGTAGTTGAGGACAACTTGGTCAAAGGCTCTGCCGGGCAAGCTGTACAGGCCATGAACCTTGTCATGGGCCTTCCCGAAACTGAAGGTCTTGAGCAAATCGCTTTGGTTCCGTGAGAAAGCGACCAATAAAAGCCGAAGGGCCGCGAAAAGCGGCCCTTCGTGCTAAATGCGATTAAGAATTTTTCAGCAGCTTCGGGTTCAGAGTGTAAGTCCCGACGGTGGAGGTCGACGCGAGGATGTGGCCTTTCATGGCTTTTATGACATCTCTGCCGTTGAAGCTCCCCTTGAGGGGCAGCAGCGGAAAGTCGACTGCGTAAACAGTAAAGACATAGCGGTGAACTCGTTCATCGTTCCACGGAGGGCACGGACCGTCATAGCCATAATAGTGTCCTTCGTTGTTCGGGTCGCCTTTGAAAGCATCGGTATAGTCGTTGAGTCCCTGGCGCATGCCGTTGGCACAGGCCGGCCCTCTTTTGCCGCGGGGAGAGATGCCTTTAGAAAGCGAGGCTGCATCGATGCAGGGCTCTTCCGGCACGATATCAACCAATACCCAGTGAATAAAGCTTGTTCTCGGAGCATCGGCCGGAATCGTTTCTCCTTCGACGTTGGCTTTGGAAAAATCAGCAGGGACGTCGTTGTCTTCGCAAATGACGATTAACGACTTTGTTCCGAGAGGCGGGTTAGACCAGGCAATCTGAGGATTTCGGTTGCCTGCCGGCAGTGTGTGTTCTTTTCCCATCGGGTCGGGTTTTGCAAAGGCAAAACCTTCGGGGATGGGCTTGCCGTCTTCAAAAGAGTCGCTCCAAACGCGAAAAATCGTATCCATTATTTTTCCTAGTCTTTCTTCTTTGGGTAGCAAAGGCGGAACGTCACCGGACCGTCGTTAACGAGGCTAATCTGCATATGGGCGCCGAACACGCCTGTCACCGGGTTAAAGCCGAGGGTCCGGAGCTTCTCGAGAAAACGCTCATAAAGGGTCTTTCCGAGGGCGGGGTCTGCTGCCGGAGAAAAGCTCGGGCGCGTACCGCTGTTGGTGTCGGCAGCCAGCGTGAACTGGGATGCCACGAGAATTCCGCCGCCGACAGCCTTCAGGCTCAGGTTCATCTTGCCGTCGGCGTCACTGAAAACTCGGTAGCCGGCGACCTTCTCTGCGAGGGCGTCGGCATACTCGAGTTTATCGTTTTTTTCTCCGCATACCAGAACCATCAAGCCCTGACCGATACTGCCGCGGAATTCACCGTCGGCAGTAATCGACGCTTCTGAGACGCGCTGAATCAATGCGATCATGACTGGAGGTTACTTCAGTGTGACCTTAGCCCATTTTCTCTTGCCGACCTGAAGCGTATAAGTTCCGGGCTGGACCTGGAGGGCTTTATCTGTGACCTTTTCGCCGTTCAGATGAACGCCGCCTTGCGTGACGTTGCGTCCTGCTTCAGTGGTAGACGGTGCCAAACCGGCTTCTTTGATGAGCTTAAGGATGCCCATCGCTTCGCCGTTGTTTTCGAGCGTGACTTCAGGAATGTTTTCAGGAACGGCACCCTTGCGGAAGCGATTGATAAATTCCTGCTCGGCAGCGTCGGCAGCTTCGGCGTTGTGGAAGCGCGTGACGATTTCTTTAGCCAGCATGACCTTGGCGTCGCGCGGATTGCGGCCGGCTTCGCACTCTTTCTTGAGCTGCTGAATTTCTTCGTTGCTTCTCATAGAGAGCAGGTCGAACCAGTTCCACATCAGGTCATCGGACAAGGACATGACTTTTCCGAACATTTCGTTCGGTTCTTCAGTGATACCGATGTAGTTGTGTTTGGACTTGCTCATCTTATTGACGCCGTCCAAACCGACGAGCAGAGGCATCGTGATAATGCACTGAGCTTTCTGGTTGTACTGACGCTGCAGCTCACGGCCGACCAAGAGGTTGAAACGCTGGTCGGAGCCGCCGAGTTCGACATCGGCTTCAAGCTCAACAGAGTCGTATCCCTGCATCAGCGGGTAGATCAGCTCGTGCATGGCAATCGGTGCCTGGGAAGCAAAACGCTTGGCGAAGTCGTCGCGTTCAAGCAGACGGGCAAGCGTATAGCGGGATGCGAGTTTGATGAAGCCGGCCGAGCCCAATTTATTGCACCATTCGGAGTTAAAACGAACTTCGGTTTTGTCTTTGTCCAAAACTTTGTAGGCCTGATCGAGATAAGTCTTAGCATTGGCCTCGATCTGTTCACGAGTCAGCGGCGGACGAGTGGTGTTGCGGCCGGAAGGATCACCGATCGCGCTGGTGAAGTCGCCCACAAGGAAGATCACCGTATGACCGAGGTTTTGGAATTGACGAAGTTTGTTCAAGACGACGGTATGACCCAAATGAATGTCGGGAGCCGTGGGGTCAAGACCTAATTTAATTCTCAGAGGTTTGCCGGTTGCTTTCGAACGAGCCAGCTTTTGTTCGAGCTCTTCTTCAACGAGGAGCGTGTCTGTGCCGCGTTTAATCAGCGCCATCGCTTCCTTAATATCTTCCGTTACCGGAAACTTTTTTGCCTGACCAGTATCTGTCATTTTTAGAAAAATCCTGAATTATGTAGGTGGTACCCCGTGAAGACTTGAGAAAATTAATGTTTTATAATCAATCGACTCAAATCCGAAGGGCAGATTTCCAAAACAGCCCTTATTCTACTTTCTCTGCCCGACATTGTCAGATATCGGGGATGTGGGAGTGTTCGTTTTTAATAGAGAGATCAGAGTGAAGCCGTTTAGAACCAAATTTACGAACATTTTGACAGGTCTGGGTGTGACTGCGGCTTTACTGTTTTCCATTCCCTCTTCAGCCGTTTCTCAGGAAACAGCTCTTCCCGGGAAAGGCGAAGTGGTATTAGAGAAAGCCGGCGAGATTGAACTCGGGGATTTGATTCAGCAGTGGGCCAGCGAGATGGATCATGTTTACGCCGAGACCCGCATCCAAGCAAAAGACACGAACAAAAAGATTTTCGAAAGACTGGGCATTAACGACAAAGCGTTTGTTCGTTATGTAAATTCCATTAAAGGTAAAGAGAATCCTTTTGCTCGCCTCCAGACAGGACGTTTGATTCAGGCCCGCCTGACACCGACCGGAGAAGTGATTTCTCTGCGCGTTTTCCGTCCGATTGACTCCTTGTCTCGCGACGTCGCTTATTTCCAGGTCAGCAAAGAATCCGGAAAATTTAAGCACGCCAACTTAAAGAGCGAGATTGACGCTTTCCCGATTGCCTCTTCCGCAGTGATTAAAACTTCACTCGAGAGCGCAGCCGTTTCGGCCAATATTCCTGCCAATGTTTTGACTCAGATCAAAGAAAGACTGAGCACATCGATGGATGTGAACAAAGGTGTTGCCGTCGGCGATTCTTTCAGCGTTATTTATGAACGCCGTCAGATTGACGGTGCCGACCTCGGTTCCGGCAAACTTTTGGCGATTGAATATTTCTCCAAAGGCAAGACCATTGATTCTTACTGGTACGAGGGCGAAGGCGTCGAGGGCTACTTTGATTCCGAAGGCAACAACACGGACATTACGTTCCTGCGTATGCCCTGTGAAGCCCGTGTAACCTCTACTTTCAACCGCGTCCGCAAGCATCCTGTGACGGGACGCCTGCGTCCGCACTGGGGCGTTGACCTCGGTGCACCGCGCGGAACTCCGGTTTACGCAGCCGGCGACGGAGTGATTTCTTCCAAGAAATATCAACGCCGCGGCTACGGTTACTGGCTTGAGCTGACTCATGCCGGCGGTTATAAATCCCTTTATGCTCACTTAAGCAAGTACGCTCCCGGCATGGCCGAAGGCGTCAGAGTTAAGAAGGGACAACTGATCGGATATGTCGGTACTTCCGGTATGGTGACCGGTCCTCATCTTCACTATGAACTGAAGAAGGACGGTCAGCAGATCAATCCGCTCATCGCCGATCTTCGAACCGGAGAAAACCTGAAAGAGGATGCGCTGGAAGATTTCAAGCTTGCAATCTCTCCGATGCGCCGCCAGATCGCAATGCTGAGCCGACTCCAGCTTGCGCAGAATTCAGCCGCAACAGGTTCGGACTAAACGACTTGTTAGAATTTGAGGCCTCAGTTGTATGAGGCCTTTGTTTTTATGTGCACTCCGAATATTTCTATTTACGTCGGCATGATGTCCGGCACCAGCATGGACGGTGTTGACGCTGTCGCATGTGTTTTTAATGAAAAAGGCTGTCAATTTATTGCCCGCAGTTTTGAGCCTTACTCGGACATGCTGCGCGAAAGCCTGCTTTCCTTGTGTCAGACCGGACCGGACGAAGTCTTCCGCATGCAGAACGGCGCCAACGAGATCGCAAAGATTTATGCAAAGGCTTTCAATAAGCTGCTGACAGACAGCGGACTGAATTACAAGAACATCCGGGCGATCGGTGCGCACGGGCAGACGATACGGCACAATCCGCAGATCGGCGCGAGCACACAGCTGATCAACGGGGCTTTACTGGCGGAGCTGACAAAAACGGATGTGATTACGGATTTCAGAAGCCGTGACTTGGCTGCCGGCGGAGAAGGGGCACCGCTGGTTCCCGCCTTTCATAAGTGGGTGCTGAGCGGAGATGTGCCGCGCGGCATTTTAAATATCGGCGGCATTAGCAATCTTACCGTACTGCCCGAGCGCGGCAGCGACGACGAAGTTCTGGGTTTTGACTGCGGTCCCGGAAACGTGCTGATGGATGCATGGATCGAAAAGGTCAACCACGTTCGATATGATCAGGATGCCGTGTGGGCACGCAGCGGTAAAGTCATTCCGCAGCTGCTGGAGAGCTTGAAACAGGAGAAATTCTTTTCTCTGGTGCCTCCGAAGAGCACGGGACGGGAACTTTTCAACCTGTCTTGGCTGGAAGCCCGATTAAACGGAGAAAAGCCGGAGGACGTGCAGCGGACGCTGGTTTCCTTTACTGCAGAAACCGTCACGGATGCGATTCGCAATTTTGCGCCGCACGTCAAAGAGCTGAGAGTCTGCGGCGGAGGCGCCAAGAATCCTCTGATGATTAGCGAGCTGGCACTGCTCAATCCCGAGTTGGTTGTCACGACAACTGCGGACCTCGGCGTGGATCCGCAGGACGTTGAGGGGTTAGCGTTTGCGTGGCTGGCTTATCGTTTTGACCGTCGCGAGTCAGGAAATCTGCCGAGTGCCACCGGCGCATCCGGTTCTCGAATTCTGGGCTGCCTATATCCTGCATAAACGAAAAGACCTCCTTGCGGAGGTCTCTGACGATTTTGTCGTGTCTTAATGCTTAGACGGAGAAGCTGGAGCCGCAGCTGCAGGTTGTCGTCGCATTCGGGTTCTTAATCACGAACTGTGCGCCTTCGAGGTCTTCTTTGTAGTCGATCTCGGCACCGACGAGATACTGATAGCTCATGGAGTCGATCAGGAGGGTGACTCCGTTTCTGACCATCACAGCGTCGTCTTCGTTGGTGGTTTCATCAAAAGTGAAGCCGTACTGGAAACCGGAGCATCCTCCGCCCTGAACGAATACTCTGAGTTTGAGATTCGGGTTGCCTTCCTCGTCAATCAGTTCTTTAACTTTGAGGCTGGCGGCATCGGTGAAGATAATGGGGTCGGGAAGCTTGATCTGTTCCTGATCCTGAACATTGTTTTCAGCCATTATTTTTCCTTGCAATAAGTAAATTTAGTACTACGGATTATAGAGAATCCGTCAATAGCACAAGGCCGGATTAGGTCATAATTTGTGAAAACAAACGGATTCCGTCCAACAGATTAAGCCGTTTGATTTTAGGAAGCGAAGCCGCGTTCAGCGGAGTTTCAAACTTATAATTCTTTGATAATCGCCTGCGGATCAACCCCCGCAGTTTTATGGCTTACTTATGGGAAAAGCACATGTTCAACAAGAATTCGACCATCGAAATATCTGACCCGGCTGTATGGGAAATCATTCAAAAAGAGGGCAAACGTCAGGAAGATCAGATTGAACTGATTGCCAGTGAGAACTACGCCTCTCCGGCCGTTATGGCGGCCCAAGGCTCGGTGCTGACCAATAAGTATGCCGAAGGATATCCCGGCAAACGCTACTACGGCGGCTGCGAGTATGTTGATGAGGCCGAAACGCTGGCCAAAGAACGTGCCCTCAAACTCTTCTGCGAACCGGTCGGCGTAGAAATGGCGGTTAACGTACAGCCGCACTCCGGAGCTCAGGCCAATATGTCCGTTTTCTTCGGCCTGCTCAATCCCGGCGACACGGTGATGGGTATGTCGCTTGCCGAAGGCGGCCACTTATCTCACGGCATGAAGCTCAATATGTCCGGGAAGTGGTTCAACGTCGTGAGCTACGGCTTAAACGACAAAGAAGAAATTGACTACGACCAGGTAGAAAAGCTTGCTGAAGAAAACAAGCCCAAAATTATCATCGCCGGCGCTTCCGCTTATTCTTTACATATTGACTTCAAGCGTTTCAGCGAAATTGCGAAGAAAGTCGGCGCTTACCTGATGGTCGATATGGCGCACTATGCGGGGCTCGTTGCCGCCGGAGTTTATCCGAGTCCTTTCCCTTACGCCGATATCGTGACGACCACGACCCACAAGACGCTGCGCGGACCGAGAGGCGGCATGATCTTCTGCCGTCCCGATCTGGAAAAACAGATCAATATGGCGGTCTTCCCCGGTGTTCAAGGCGGTCCCCTGATGCATGTGATTGCCGCTAAGGCAGTCGCTTTCGGCGAAGCATTAAAACCGGAATACAAGGAATATCAGCAGCAGGTCATCAAGAATGCCGCTGCAATGGCTGACGCTCTGACGAAACGCGGCCTTCGCATTGTCTCCGGACGCACCCAGAGCCATGTGATGCTCGTGGACCTTCGTTCTAAGAACATCACCGGGAAAGAAGCTGAAACCGTTCTTCATGAAGTCGGTATTACGGTCAATAAGAATTCGATTCCGAACGACCCGCAGAAACCCTTCGTGACCAGCGGTATTCGCTTGGGTTCTCCTGCCATGACGACCCGCGGCTTCAAAGAAAACGAAGCGATCGAAGTCGCCAATCTCATCGCTGACGTGCTTGATGCACCTAAGAACGAACAGGTGCTCGCCAACGTAAAAGAACGTGTTGCAAGTCTCGTTGCCCGATTCCCTGTTTATTTGGCAACCGTGTAAGGCTGATTCAGGAGCGATCCTATGCTTTGTCCCTACTGCAAAGAACCCAACACTCAAGTTATTGACTCCCGTACCTGTGAAGAAGGTTCAGCCATTCGGCGCCGGAGAAAGTGTCCGAACTGCGGTGCCCGCTTCACGACGTACGAAAAGGCCGCACTGCAGATGCCGCTCATCATCAAGAAAAACGGCAGCGTTCGGGAGGCCTACAACAGCGAGAAGCTGCGCCGCTCCATGCAGATTGCGCTGCGCAAGCGCCCCGTGAAAGCAAGCGAGCTCGACTCGGCCATTTCACGCATTGAGAAGCAGCTTCAAGTGTCCGGGGAAAAGGAAGTGACCTCCAAACGCGTCGGAGATATGGTCATGCTCGAGTTGAAGAAACTCGATAACGTGGCCTATGTCCGCTACGGTTCGGTCTACTTTAACTGCGGGACGTTGGACGACATGATCAAGCTCGTTGAAAACGCCCGAGACGACCAAGGAAAGGAGGAAAAATGAGTTTTTCAGATTGTTCATATATGCGCCGAGCGCTGGAGCTGGCGAAGAAAGCTCGGTTTAACTGTCCGCCCAACCCGGCCGTCGGCTGCGTGATTGTCAAAGACCGCCGCATCATCGGCGAAGGTTTTACTCAAAAGACCGGCGAGGCACATGCCGAAGTCATGGCCTTGCGCGACGCGGCCTCCCGCGGAGAAAGCGTAGAGGGCGCAACGGTTTACGTAACGCTCGAGCCGTGTTCACACTACGGCCGCACACCGCCCTGCGCCCTAGCGCTTAAACACGCTAAGGTTGCCCGGGTAGTTGCGGCGCTGAAGGATCCTAATCCGTTGGTAGCCGGCAAAGGCCTCAAGATGCTTGAAGAAGCCGGTGTCAAAGTCGAGTGCGGGCTGGAAGCCGAAGAAGCCGAAGAGATCAACCGCGGATTTTTAAAGCGTCAGAGAGAGGGCATGCCTTGGGTTCGTACCAAGATGGCTATGAGCGTGGACGGCAATACAGCGCTGGCTAACGGCAAGAGTCAGTGGATCACTTCTGAAGAAGCCCGAGCCGACGGACACTTCTGGCGCGGCATCAGCGGCGCGGTGCTGACCGGGCTCGGGACCGTGCTGGCAGATAATCCTCAGATGACGGCGCGTTTCGAAGGTGTTACTCGCCAGCCTCTGAAAGTCGTCGTGGACTCCAATCTCAGTCTGAATCCGGATCTGAAGATTTTCCAGGGCGGAAAGACCCTGCTGGTTTGCGCCCACTACGACATTGTGCGGGCGGAAAACTTTGAAAGCCAAGGTGTTGAGGTTATCGAGCTGCCGGGAAAAGACGGCAAGGTTGATCTCAGAGCTTTGATGAAGGAGCTCGCCAAGCGCGAAATCAATGACGTGCATGTGGAAGCCGGCGCGCGCTTGAACGGCGCTTTGGCGATGGAAGGCCTGATTGATGAATATCTGATCTATGTGGCGCCGGTGTTTTTAGGTGACGGACGGCGTTTGCTGGATTTACCTTCTTTTAAAGACCTTTGTGAGGGTGTCGCGTTAGAATTCACCGATATTCAGAAAGTTGGTCCGGATGTGCGTCTGATGCTCCGTCCGGTGCGCTAAATAAGGAGACGATATTTATGTTTACAGGAATTATTCAGGCCGTCGGCCGTATTCGCGATAACGAAGAGATTGGCGACGGTCTGCGTATTCATGTTGAAGCCCCGGAACTCGGTCTGGACACGGTCAAGATCGGAGACTCTATCGCCATCAACGGCGCCTGCATGACAGTGGTTGAAGTCGACGAAAAGAGATTTAAGGTTGAAGTTTCTGCCGAGTCCCTTAGCAAAACCGCCGGCTTAGACGGCTGGGGCTATGTGAACTTGGAAAAAGCCATGCGTCTCGGCGACCGTTTGGACGGTCACATTGTGAGCGGCCACGTTGACGGAGTAGGCGAAGTCGATGCTTTCGATAAGGTTGCCGAATCGTATCGCTTAGTGGTTCGCTGCCCGATGAAGCTTGCCAAGTTCCTGGCTTACAAAGGCTCGGTTGCCATCAACGGTGTTTCTCTGACGATCAACGAAGTGGAAGACACGCCGGCCGGCACCCGCATCAGCATTAACCTGATTCCTCATACTTTCGAACACACTGCTTTCAAGCACACCAAGAAGCGCGACCTGGTCAATGTTGAAGTGGATACGGTTGCCCGCTATATCGAAAGAATGTATTCGCTCACCGAGCATAACTAATTGAATTTTTGGCGGCCTTTGAACCCAACGCGGAGCGATTCGCGGAGGATTTGAAAGGCTGTTTTGTTAGAATTCCGCCTATCAATTTAACGGAGAAGAATGTGTCCATTGAATTCATTAAACCGAATGCAGACGGCAGTGATTTGAAAATCGGTATTGTTTCCGCCCGCTTCAATGACTGGGCCTGCGATGCCATGTTTGCATCCTGCTATGAAGAGCTCAAGGCTCACGGGGTTAAAGACGAGAATATTGTGGTAACCACGGTTCCCGGCGCCTTAGAAATCCCCGGAGCACTCGTAATGCTCTACGAAGGCTATCCGGATCTGGACGCCTTAGTTGCAATCGGCTGCGTGATCAGAGGAGAAACCTACCACTTTGAACTGGTCGCCAATGAGTCTTCCCGCGGCGTGACAGACTTCGTTACGACCGAAGGCATCTCTGTTGCCAACTGCATTTTGACGGTTGAAAACGAAGAACAGGCCAAAGTCCGCGTCCAGGAAAAGGGTGCCGACGCTGCTCGCGTCGCTCTGGAAATGGGCAATCTTCGCCGCTTCTGCGGACGCCGCGTTATGGAAAATTACGGAGAAGATAATGGACAGTAATCATACGGGAGCCAAGAGCCCCGCAAAGAAGCGCGGAGGCCGGAGCGCCCGTCGCCGTTCACGCGAATTCGCACTTCAGGGTGTGTACCAATGGCTGATGAGTCATACCGATCCGGAAGCGATTGATGCCGCTGCTTTGGAGGCGGAAGATTTCGATAAGGCCGATCAGGCTTTTTACCGTGAACTGCTCCACGGCGTCACCGAAGAGTTTCCGTCTCTTGAGGCGAGCTACGCTCCTCATATTGACCGTGAAGTGACGTCATTGTCTCCGATTGAAAGAGCCATTCTTTTAATCGGCACATACGAGCTTAAAAATACGACGACGCCTTATCGCGTTGTGATCAATGAGGCAGTGGAACTGGCAAAGAGTTTCGGCGGTTCCGACGGCTTTAAATATGTCAACGGAGTTCTGGACAAGATGGTTCCCGAGCTTCGTCCCTACGAGGTTGTAAAAGGCAAAAATGCCTGAGCACCCTGCCTGTACAATGACTCCGAATCCGCTTGATGAATTCGGAGTCATATCCCGTTTTTTTACGGATCGCTCTTTTTATCCGTCTGCGTGGCCTTCACAAGGCGCAGGGGACGACTGTGCGTTTCTTGACGTCGGACCCATGCGTTTAGCCGTGACGGCCGACATGATGGCGCTCGGATCGCATTTTTTAGAAAATGCTTCTCCTTACACGGTTGGCCGCAAAGCGCTTGCTGTGAATTTATCCGATCTTGCCGCGGCCGGTTCCGAGCCGAAAGCATTTTTCCTCTCTATTTCCCTGCCTCGCATCGACGAGAACTGGCTGGAAGGTTTTTCCAAAGGTCTTATGGAGGAGGCTCGGCGCTTTAACTGTCCGCTGCGCGGCGGAGACACCGTTAAATCATTCGTCAGGCCGGGACAGGCGCCTTATACCGCCATCTCTATAACTGCGATGGGCGAACTGCCGGCCGGCAAAGGACTGACGCGAGCCGGTGCCCGGGTGGGTGACGACGTTTGGGTCTCCGGCACGCCCGGAGATGCTTTCGCCGCTTTAGGCCAGATCTTCGGATACTGGACGTTTGCCGAGCCGCTCTTCGGGTATTTCCGTTCCCGCATGGATTTGCCCGAGCCGCGTGTCGCGCTCGGACCCGGTTTGTTAAATGCCGCCACAGCTTGTTGTGATATTTCCGATGGTTTGGTCGGAGATCTGAAGCATATCCTGGAGCGATCCGGGGTTTCAGCTCGCCTTTTCTGGCCGGCTTTTCCGAAGTCCGACGCAATGAAACTTCTTCCCGAAGCCATCCAACAGCGCTGTATTTTGTCGGGCGGAGATGATTACGAATTGCTCTTTACCGCACCTTCTCATTGCCGCGGAGAAGTCGAACGAATCGCTGAGCGTGCAGGTACTCGTGTGTCCCGCATCGGCGAGATTGTTCCGGCGGGGGATCCCTTAAAAGTTATTGATGCAAACGGCGCGGAGGTCGCGTGCGGGGCCTCATTTAACCATTTCGGAGGTGCCGGCTCATGAAATCTTATAAAACGACTCCGCCTTCCTTTAAAACTGTACTTGAGCATCCTTGGCTGTGGGTCTCTACATTTTTTGGATCCGGCTGCATAACGCCGGCGCCGGGTACCTGGGGCTCCTTTGCTGCGTGGGGCGCGTTTTGGCTCTTAGATATGTGGCTCGGACGTTCCTTCATCTGGGCAGCGGCGTTAGTTTTATTTGTGCTCGGGTGCGTCTCGGTCGGTAAAAGTACACCTTATTTAAATAAAGTCGATCACGGTTCGATTGTGGTCGATGAAGTTGTCGCGGTTTGGGTTGTTCTGCATCTGACGCCTTTGGGTTTCTGGTGGCAGCTCTCTTCCGTGATCGCTTTTCGTTTTTTTGACATCGTTAAGCTTCCGCCCGCATCGGTGCTGGACAGGGGCCGTCAGAACGGCTTTACTGTCATGCTTGACGATATATTTGCGGCTGTTTACGCCATTCTGGTTGTCAATTCGATGGCCTGGGTGGCAGGGTTCTACGGAGCCGCTTCCCCCATTTGGATCTTGCAATGAATAAAGAAATAGAAGATAAAGTCAAAGAACTCAGCCGCCGCATTGTCGGTACCGGTCAGATCGTGGTTACCGCCGAATCCCTTACCGGCGGCATGATCAGTGCGGCGCTCACGTCGATTCCCGGCGCGAGCGAATGGTTCGAAAGAGGCTTCGTGACTTATACCAATCAGGCGAAGCACGAGATGCTGGATGTTCCGCAGTCGATTCTTGACCGCTTCTCTGCCGTGAGCACTCAAACCGTATCGCAGATGCTTGAAGGCGCGATTCGTCACTCCAACGCTACCATGGCCGTGGCCGTCAGCGGTATTGCAGGTCCGGACGGTGCAATGCCGGGCAGACCCGTCGGTACTGTGTTTATCGGCTGGAAGCGCAAAGATGAAATGGCCGAAGTCGGCCGCTATGAATTCAAGGGCGACCGTCAGAGCGTGCGCGAGCAGACGGTTGCCGTTGCCATCCAAGGGTTAATCGAAATGCTCGACGAAAGGCAGTAATCATGAGTATCTGGTTCGATATTCTCTGTTTAATTCTGCTGATTCTCCTCAACGGTTTTTTTGCCATGAGCGAGATCTCCATCGTTACAGCTCGCCGCAGCAAACTGCAGATGCTGGCGGATCAAGGCGCCAGCGGCGCAGAACTTGCGTTGTCTCTTTCTGAAAACCCGACAAGAGCGCTTTCTACCATCCAGGTCGGCATTACTTCTATCGGCATTCTTTCCGGTATCGTCGGTGAGTCGGCATTGGTGGATCCGCTTTCTAATTTTCTTGTAGACACCATTCACATTCCGGCTGCGACCGCTCGCGGTGCTTCAATGGCGGTGGTGGTTATTCTGATCACGTATTTCTCCATTGTGATCGGTGAATTGGTTCCGAAACGTATCGGTCAGATGGGCGCTGACGCGATCTCCCGTTTGGTTGCTAAGCCCATCCACTGGCTGGCTATCCTGGCCATGCCTTTCGTGAAGCTGCTCTCTTTCTCCACAGAGCTGCTTCTTAAGATCCTCGGCATTAAGCAGGACGATCAAAAGATCACGGAAGAAGAAATTCATTCCATGATCGACGAAGGCGGAGAGGCCGGCGTGATTGACGCGCAGGAACACACGATGGTCAAAAATGTTTTCCGTTTGGATGACCGAGCCGTTGCGTCCCTGATGGTTCCGCGTTCCGAAGTCCAGTACTTGGACTTGGAAGATACACGCGAAGTCAATATGGAAAAAGTTCTCAACTCTCAGCATTCTCGTCTTCCGGTTTGCTACGGAGGTCTGGACGATATCCGAGGTGTGGTCACCACACGTCTGCTTTTAAAGCAGATGGTCAATGACGGTAAACCCAACTTCAAGGTGAACTACGAGCCCGTACTCTACGTTCCGGAATCTATTTCCGGTATGGAGCTGTTAGACACCTTCAGAAAGAGCGACGCAGCGTTGGCGATGGTAGTTGACGAATACGGCGCAATCTTAGGTCTGGTGACGCCGCACGATGTGCTGGAAGCTATTGCCGGCGAATTTAAGCCGGATGCTCCGGAAGACGCTCAGATCATTCAGAAGGGCGAGAACTGCTATGAAGTCGACGGCTTGCTGCCGATTCCCGAACTGAAAGACTTGCTCGATATTGATGAGGTGCCGGACGAAGATAAGGACCGCTATACGACGGTTGCCGGCATGGTGATCTTCCTTCTGGAGCGTCTGCCCCGTACCGGAGATCGAGTCAAATGGGACGGCTGGGAGTTCCGAGTTATGGTTATGGACGGACGCCGTCTGGACCGTATCCTGATTACCAAACTGCCGTCTGCAGATGACGTTAAGGAAAAAGAGAGCTAGACAATTTCGGGCCGGCCGTGAGCCGGCCTTAAAGAAATACTCAAAACAAAAGACCGCTGTTCCGGCGGTCTTTTCGTATGCGGTGAGAAAGCTACTTAGATGAAGGGTTCTTAGGATCCTTCCTCACAATCGGGTGCTTCTCATCGTATTCGATACCTTTGAAGATACCGAAAGAGCTTGCGGCAATCAGTGCCGCGCCAAGGTAGCGCCTGGGGCTGCCGTTTTTAAGAACCAATCTTGCAATTGCCACCGCAGCCGGAATAAACACCGTTCGGGCCAAGGGGATGGCAACTTTCGGATTAGTTAAACCTAGGGCCTGCATGGTTTTAACCGCGTCGACTCCGATGTTTTTGACAGCGGATGCGGGTTTGCTGCGCATATAGGTCAGCTCATCTTGAATCTGAGCTCTTTGTTCACCTGCCTTGACGGTCAGCTGTGCAAGCTTACGAGCAACGTCTTCATTTGCCTGCATTGTTGTTCTCCCCTTCGGTAGGATCGACCGGCTGTTGGGCGGCGACGCCTGCTTTCTTATTGCAGGAAGCACGGAAAGCGGCTACGTCGGCAGCCAAAATCTGACGAGATTCCTCAAACGCATAAGGCATATTAGCCGCAAGGTTGCGGGCTTTGCCTAAGAAGAAAAGGAACAGGAGCAGATAGACGCCTGCAATGCAGCAGGAAACGAAAATGCGGTGATCTTCCCAGAAAATAACAAGAAGTGCGACCGATATAAAAACGAGCGCAAAGAGGCCGAAAAGGGCGGCAAGAACAGCATAAATTGCTGTCTTTGCCGCGTTGTTTTTGGCGACGGAGAGCTCGATAGAAGCAATTTGAAGACGCGTCGCCAAACCGTCGACCACCTGATTAAGGATGGTGAAGAGTCCGGGAACGGCGTTATTTCTATCTGACATATCTATCTCCGAATGCCTCGGGAAGAATTACTTGCGAGCAACCAAAAGACCGAGCAGGAGGCCGCCGACAGCAGCGATACCGACAGCACGCCAAGGATTAGAGCGAACGCAGTCGTTAACTTCACCGGCAATTTCTCTGCCTTCTTCAGAAGTCTTCTCATAGAAGCTCTTCATGTTTCTGCTTGCACGAGCCAGGCATTCTTTAGCCTTAGCCTGGAGCTCTTTAGCTTCTTCGCCGGTAGCGGCGGAGGCCTGCTTCAGGAATTCGTCAGCCTGTTCGAGGGCAGTGTCAACATTTTCACGAACTACGGCTTCAATTTTGTTTTCCATACTGAAATTACCTCCCTTTAAGGATATCTATATGTTTGAAAAGTCTATCACCTGCCGTAAACCCAGCTGATTACAGCGTCCATAACGGGTATGGAGTTGACTGCCGACGGGCCGTTGACAATAGCCGCAACAGCATAGCGTTCACCGCTTTTCGTTTGAACATACCCCGCAATCGAACGGACATTTTGGATATAGCCCGTTTTGACGTGTGCGCTGCCTTGGGCGACGTGTCTTTTTCTCATGGTTCCGTCAACACCGGAGATGGGCAGCGAAGAGACGAACTCAGGCATCTGCGGAGCGTTCCACATGTGCTTTAAAACGGTCACGAAGGCGTCGGTAGAGATGGCGGTAGTGCGAGAGAGGCCGCTGCCGTTGTCAATTTTCAGAGAGGATGGAGGAATTTTTAAAGACGCCGCCCACTCATAGACGGCAGCACGGGCCCCTTCTAAGTTTTTGGGTTCGTCTTTCTGAGTTTTGGCTAAAGCGAGGAAAAGCTGGCGAGCAATGATGTTGTCGCTGTACTTATTCATGTTGTAAACAAGTTTCGTCAGAGGCTCGGAGTAAGAGGAGGCAAGCACTTTGTAGTCGTCAGAGTCATCGGGGAGTTTGCCTTGGACGACTTTTCCCTTCCAGGTGCCTCCGGCTTTCTTCCACATGTCGGCAAAGACGACCTGAAGATACTGATCGGCGGAGAGACTGGTGTAGAAGTAGTCCTTCGGACCGCATTTCAGCGGAAACTTTCCTTTGAACGCAGGTTTAAGCGGGTTGGAGAAATCCGGATTGATTTGTTTTCTCCATGCGCCGCAGCCTTCTTTGCTAAGAGGAATGCTTTCAGGGAGCTTCACGCCTGCAATTCTGGGTTCGGGATAAAGGTAGGCGACGCCGGCTTCTTTATCAGGGCGGATTTTAATGAAGAAAGAGCGGGAGTTCACCATCAAGGCGTCAGGTCCTAGGTTGTAGGGACGGTTGCCTTCTCCGTCAAAAGCGAAGGGATCATGCGGCGCTACATCGAAGTGAGAACGATCCGCAATGATGTTTCCCTTGATTTCTTTCACACCGCGAGCACGAAGGTTGTCGACCAAAAGCCAAAAGCGCTCAATCGTCATGGAAGGCGCACCGTGCCCGACTAAATAGAGATCTCCGCTGAGCACGCCGTTTTTATCCGGCTCTTCTGCTGAGATAAAACGCGTCGTCCAAACCTTGGCCGGTCCTAAAAGCTGCAGCGCTGCAGCTGAAGTAATGACTTTGGCGCTGGAGGCCGGGACGCGAGGTGCTGCGCTGTTGAACTTCAAGACGGTTCCTTTGTCGGTGAGCGGAATGACGGAGAGCGAAAAGTCGCCTTTAGGGACTTTGCATGAGTTCAGGGCCTTCTGAATGGGCGCCGGAAGGGAGGGTGCTGATTTTTGGGAGGCTGCCTGACCGGCAGGGGAGAAAAAAATGAAAAAAGACAGGGCGACGACGCTAAATTTAACCACTTCAATCCTCACAAAACATCAGTAGAACTCGAGCAAAGATGCCATTTTTACGCGACATTACATGTTGTTAACAAAACGTCGCATTTGAAACACATTTGTTTACAGAGTTTGTTAGTATAAACACCTATTTGAGAACGGCCTTGAAAAAAGACTGCATAGCCTCATATAAGGAAATATTGGTAAAGCCTAGCGCTTTGATAAACACAAATAGGAGTTTTAAAGATGAAGATTCGTCCTTTGCACGACCGCGTTATTGTTAAACGCGTTGACGCCGAAACACGTACAGCCAGCGGTATTTATATCCCTGAAGCAGCCGGTGAAAAACCTGATCAGGGTGTTGTCCTCGCTGTCGGTCCCGGCAAGCGTGACGAAGCAGGCAAGCTCATCCCTATGGATGTTAAGGTAGGCGACCGCATTCTGTTCGGCAAATATTCCGGCCAGAACGTGAAGGTCGACGGGGACGAATACCTCGTAATGCGTGAAGAAGACATTATGGGTGTCCTCGAGTAAGACGACCTAGTACAGAATTTAGAAATAGGAGATTAAGTAAATGACAGCAAAACAGGTTTTGTTCGGCAATGACGCTCGTTCCCGTATGGTCAACGGCGTTAACGTTCTTGCCGATGCCGTTAAAGTAACTCTCGGACCGAAAGGCCGCAACGTTGTTCTCGAACGCGCTTTCGGCGGCCCGACTATCACTAAAGACGGTGTTTCTGTTGCAAAAGAAGTTGAACTGAAAGACAAGTTTGAAAACATGGGCGCTCAGATGGTTAAGGAAGTTGCTTCCAAGACCAGCGACAACGCCGGTGACGGTACAACGACCGCTACTGTTTTGGCTCAGGCCATCGTTGACGAAGGCATGAAGTATGTTGCCGCCGGTATGAGCCCGATGGATCTGAAACGCGGTATCGACAAAGCTGTTGCAGCTGCCATCGAACAGCTCCACTCTCTCAGCAAGCCGACAACTACCAGCAAGGAAGTTGCTCAGGTCGGCGCTATTTCTGCTAACTCTGACCATGAAATCGGCGACATCATTGCCGAAGCCATGGAAAAAGTCGGTAAGGAAGGCGTTATCACTGTTGAAGACGGTAAGAGCCTGCACAACGAACTCGAAGTTGTTGAAGGTATGCAGTTTGACCGCGGCTACCTCTCTCCGTACTTCATCAACAATCCTGACAAGCAGGTTGCTCTCCTTGAGAACCCCTACCTCCTCTTGGTTGAGAAGAAGATCAGTAACATTCGCGATCTCCTCCCGATCCTTGAACAGGTTGCTAAGTCCGGCCGTCCGCTGCTCATCATTGCAGAAGACATCGAAGGCGAAGCTTTGGCCACACTGGTTGTCAACAGCATCCGCGGCGTTTTGAAGACTGTTGCCGTTAAGGCTCCGGGCTTCGGCGATCGCCGTAAGGCCATGCTCGAAGATATCGCTATCCTGACAGGCGGTACCGTTATCTCCAGCGATGTCGGCCTGACTCTTGAAAAAGCCACACTTGCCGAACTCGGCTCTGCTAAGAAAGTTGAAGTCAACAAGGAAAGCACCACGATCATCGACGGCGCCGGCAAGGAAGACCAGATCGAAGCTCGTGTTAAACAGATCCGTGCTCAGATGGAAGAAACTTCCAGCGACTACGATCGTGAAAAACTTCAGGAACGGGTTGCCAAACTGGCAGGCGGTGTTGCTCTGATCAAGGTCGGTGCTGCTACTGAAGTTGAAATGAAAGAAAAGAAAGCCCGTGTTGAAGATGCTCTGCACGCCACACGTGCTGCTGTTGAAGAAGGCGTTGTTGCCGGCGGCGGTGTTGCGCTGATCCGTGCAAAACAGTCCATCAAAGACATTAAGGGCGACAACCCCGAACAGGACGCCGGCATCAAGATCGTTCTCCGCGCTATGGAAGAACCGATGCGTCAGATCGTCCGCAACGCCGGTGACGAACCCAGCGTTGTTGTTGACCGTGTCGCTAACGGCAAGGGCAACTTCGGCTTCAACGCTCAGACCGGTGAATACGGCGACATGATCGAAATGGGCGTTCTGGATCCGACCAAGGTTACTCGTACCGCTCTGCAGAATGCTGCTTCCGTTGCCAGCTTGATCCTGACAACAGAATGCATGATTGCCGATATGCCTGAAGACAAGCCTGCAATGCCTCCGATGGGCATGGGCGGCGGAATGGGCGGAATGCCCGGCATGATGTAATCATCCGCTGAGTTAACTTAATAAAACACCCGAAGGTCTCGCACCGACGGGTGTTTTTTCATATGCGCGAGAAGCGAAAAGTCATTGTTGCGAGGGAGCAGATTGAGGCGCAAGAGGCCGCTTTTTAGCGGTTAACCGCATTCTCTGATGAAAGATATTTGGCATACAATCGAAAGGAAGACGAATAAGAAGGACAGGAAGTGTAGATATGCGATGGAAGTTCATACTCGGTCTTCTGACCATATGCGCCGTTTTAATGTCCATGAGCTATACGATGCTCATTCCCTTCCTGCCCATGTATCTCATTCAGGATTTGGGTGTCGTGAAGGCCGACGTGGACATGTGGTCGGGTGCGATTTTCGCGATCACATTCCTTGTCAGCGGCATCATGGCGCCGATCTGGGGTGCTCTTGCCGATAAGAAGAGCCGAAAGCTCATGGCACTGCGCGCGGGATTTTGTTTGGCGATCACTTACTTCTTAGGCGGTCTGGTCACGAATCCTTGGGAGCTGCTCGGCGTTCGATTTATTCAAGGCTTATCCGCCGGTCTTTGGCCTGCGCTGCTTGCGATCATCTCTGTTGAATCTCCGAAGCTCAAGCTCGGTTTCTGCATGGGCGTTATGCAGGGCGGTATGACGGCGGGCGGCGTGCTCGGGCCGTTGTTCGGCGGCCTGCTGGCGGATCAATTCGGTATGCGCATGGCGTTCTTTATCGCGGCCGCCGCTTTGTTCCTGATCACGTTAGCTTTGCTCTTTTTCGTTAAAGAGGAACCGAGGAAGCCCGACCCGAATGCAAAACCCGTCAAGATTTGGGACTTCTCTTTATGCAAGATTCCGGCAGTTAAGCGCATGCTGATTTGTGCCGGCGTGGTGCAGCTGACCATTTTGATGCAGCAGCCGATCATGCCGCTTTACGTGGCTGAGCTGCAGGGTTCGATGGAGCGAATCGTCTTGATTTCCGGCATTGTGTTTTCAGTGACGGGTATTTCGGGCGTCTTAGCCTCTCCGATTTGGGGCATTTTGGGTCAGAACTGGGGCTATCGACCCGTACTTTATCTGTCTTTGCTCGGTGCCGGACTGTTCGGTATTGTGCAGGTTTTTCCGAATTCGCTTGAGTGGTTCACGATTTGGCGTTTTGTCGGCGGCTTAGCCTTTGCCGGCATTTTCCCGGCCATCAACGCGGTGCTGACAGTTTCCACGAATGCCAATGACAAGGGACGTGTCTTTGGACTGTCTTATCTAGCCCAGCAGCTGGGTGCCGTGATGGGACCGATTGTCGGTGGCGCAATGACTGCGTACTTCTCTTATAAGTTCATCATCGGAATGTCCGGCTTTATCTGCTTACCGCTCGTGCTCTATCTGTTTCTCAAGAGGCCGGCTAAGACGGAAGGTACCGGAACTCCGCTGGTGTAGGAACACTTCTAACTTCTTGTGAGTTATTGAAAAACGTCCGCCTGCTAAGTAAGCGACGGACGTTTTCATTATTTTCAGCGGCCGGATTGCTAAAATCCGTGCTCAAACACAATTCGAACGTTTGGAGAAAGCTATGAAATTTACCGATATGCTTCAGCACTGCTGGGATGTCAACCAATCATTACTTTGCGTCGGCTTAGATCCCGATCCCAAACGTTTTCCTAAGCAGTTTGAAGGCAGCAAGTACGCCATCCTGGACTTCTGCTGGGAGATCGTTCAATCGACCGGAGACTTGGTCTGTGCTTTTAAACCGCAGATTGCTTACTTTGCATCTTCCGGGGCCGAAGATCAGCTTAAAGAGCTGATTGCCCGAATTCACAGTGAATATCCGGAAGTTCCCGTCATTCTTGATGCGAAGCGCGGGGACATCGGTTCAACGGCCAAGCATTATGCGAAGGAAGCCTTCGAGCGTTTCGGCGCCGACTGCGTCACGCTTTCTCCATACATGGGTTTTGACTCTGTCGAACCTTACCTCGAGTATCCGGACAAAGGCGCTTTCATTCTTTGCCGCACTAGCAACAAAGGCGGAGATGACTTCCAGATGCTTAACTGCGGCGGCGGGCCTCTTTACCACGTTGTGGCGGAAAAAGTGGAGCAGTGGAATACGACAGGACAGCTTGGCCTCGTGATCGGCGGAACCTATCCGAAGGAACTTGCCAGCGTTCGTGCACTGACGCCGGAATTGAATTTCCTTGTTCCGGGCATCGGAGCCCAGGGCGGAGACATTAATGCCTGTGTTCAGAGCGGTATGAATGCACAAAAGACAGGCATGGTGATCAATTCCAGCCGCGCTGTTCTCTATGCTTCTTCCGGAGAAGACTTCAAGGAGAAGGCCAGAGAGGTCGCAATGCAAACTCGCGACGCGATCAATGCTGCAAGAGGCCTCTAAATTTCGTTGACAATGGTGCGCTGCGGAATGTCCCAGAAGGGCGCAACCATATCCTCTTTGCTCTTGAAGAACTGAACCAGGCGCGTTTGGAACCACTGCAGAAATACGCGGTGGCGGCGAATGCGCCAATTGGTTTTAGAGGTGCACACGAAGCACTCAACCGGAGGATGTACCCAGCCGGGAAGAATCGGAACCAATACACCGGAGGCGATTTCCTGAGCACAATGGAAAAGCGGTAAATCTACCGAGATTCCCAGTCCGTCGATGACAGACTTTTTAATTGCAAGAATATTGGAAACCCTGAGCACTTGTTTCCACCGGACTTCTTCTCGCCGATCACCGTTTTCTAAATAACGGGTCGCAGGACGGACTGTTCCGTCATAGACCAAGAGGGTATGCGCTGCCAGATCCTTAGGATGAAGGGGCAGTCCGTGCTCTTCTATGTAGTGCCGAGAGGCGACCGGAACGTATACATTGCGTCCGCGGGAGAACGACACAATCCGCGGGTCTTTTGATTTAAAGCTTGCGACGGAAATGTCGGCTTTGTACTGAAGAATGTCCTGAATATTTCCGCCTCCGACGATGTCAAAGACAATCTCAGGGTACTGGGAGTTAAATTCCATCAGCATCGGAATATAGACTGCAACAGAGCCCGGTGCTAAAGAAAGACGTATTTTGCCCGCCATGCCGGCTGAACTTTGCGTTAGTTCTTTGACCATTTCCTCGTGCTGAAGAAGGATATTTGAGGCATGTTCGTAGGCGATTTTGCCTGATTCCGTAAGCTGAAGCGGTCTGGTCACTCGGAGAATGAGCGTCTGTCCTAGGGCGTTTTCCAGGGAAGTCAGAGCGCGGGAGACCGTCGAGACTTCTACGTCAAACTCTCCGGCAGTATCAGAAAAGTTTCGGGTATTGCACAAACTGCAGAACAAGCGCCATGCACTGAGGTCGTCTAGTTTTGACATGATGAGAGAAAAAAGGAATCGAGGATCTGTACATACTTTCTAACAAAAGCGACAAATACGCAAGTACTTTGCGCAAAACGCAAAGTAGCGTTTCCGATTTCGCCTGTCGATTTTGAGAGCTGACAATCAAAATAACGAAAAACAACCTCAAAACATAGGAGACAAAACAGATGACAGTCAGAGACGAGTTCTTCTGGTTAGGCGAAATTAATAAAGCCACCCTCGTGATCAACTCTCGTCAAGGTCTTTTGCCGATGCCAATTGCTAAAGAAGCGGCCAAGGCACTCCGTGAAGTTTTAGCTGACGGAGACGCTGATCCGACGAAGAGAGCTAAAACTTACATCACGTTTGAACCCTTAATGCTCAAAAAAGCGGATCCGGTCATTACTTTGATGCACGCCGGACGTTCCAGTCAGGATATGCATGCGACTTATCGCTCCGCTATCCTCAGAGACCATGTTCTCGAAGTCGGTGATGCATTAAACACCGTGCTGGAAACAATGACGGACCTGGCAGACAAAAACCGTGAAACCGTCGTCCCCAATTACACCAATGGCGTTGCCGCTCAGCCGAACAGTTTGGCACACTATCTGCTCGCATTTTTGGCCGGTTTCAGCCGCGATGCTCAGAAGCTTCGCCAATTTTATGTTCGTCTGGACCGCTGCCCGATGGGAAGCACCGTTTTAAACGGCACTTGCTGGCCGCTTGATCGCCAAGCAATGTGCGAACGCCTGGGCTTTGAAGCCATTGCGGAAAATGCCTACGATGCAACTCAAGTAGGTCAGAGCGATCTGCCCGTAGAATTCGCAGCGATCCTTACCGGTATTTGCCTGCACATCAATGTTTTCCTGGAAGACTTGATGGTTCAGTACGCTCAGGCTCGTCCCTGGATTCTTCTGCAGGAAGGCGGAGACAACACCTATGTTTCTTCTGCTATGCCGCAGAAACGCAATCCCGGCTTAGTGAATAACTGCAGAACGGAATCTTCTTCCGTGATCGGCGAAGCTCAGGCCGAGTTCTTCCGTGCTCACAATCTCCAGAGCGGCATGATTGACCCGAAGAATCAGACACTCAACAGTGCTCTGGCTCTTCATGCGGTTAAAGTTCTTACTATGTTTAACCGAGTTCTCAAAGCACTCGTGATCAACAAAGATCGTGCATTAGAAGAACTTAACAGCGACTGGACGGCCAGCCAGGAAGTTGCCGACCGCCTGATGAAGGAATACGGCGTTCCGTTCCGTATCGGCCACCACGCTGCCAGCCACATTGTTTCCTATGCTCGCGCCAACAACATTCTTCCGCTCGACTTCCCGTACGCCAAGATGCAGGAAATCTACAAGGAAGTCATCGATAAAGAATTCCCTGAAGGCGATCCGAAGTTCCCGATGAGCGAGGAAGAATTCAGAGAAGCATTAAACCCTGTTTCTATCGTTCACAACCGTAAGACACTTGGCGGACCTCAGCCCGCTGAGCTGGAAAGAATGCTCAAAGAGCAGACAGCCGAAAACCATCTCAACGAACAATGGGTGGCTGACAAGAAAGCGTTTATCCAATCTTCCCTCGATAAATTAAATAAAGAATTTGAAACCTTAGGAGAATAATCATGACAGTACTTCTGCCTTGGTTTGCCCTGGTCGTCACTGTTTTGGCGGGCTGGGCAATCATTAAAAGATTGTCTACTTCTATGGTCCTGCTGTTTGCCGGCTTGGCCATGATCAGCTTTGCCGTGATCTGCGGTGTTCACGGTTTTCTGCCGAAGGGTGTTAAGCCTTCCGGATTCGTATGGTTCGATATTTTCGAACTGCTTCGTTCTATCGCAACTAAACAGACTTCCGGCATCGGTCTTTTGATTATGGTCGCCGGCGGTTACGCTGCCTACATGGACAGAATCGGCGCTGCTCACGCTCTGGTTCGCGTTTGTGTTAAACCTTTGGACGCACTGTCTTCCCCGTACCTTGTTCTGGTCATGGGCTATCTGATCGGCCAAGCTCTGGTCACGGTGATTCCGAGTGCTGCGGGTCTTGCAATGCTGCTGTTGGTTGCTCTGTTCCCGATTCTTCGCGCTGTCGGCTGCTCGCCCGCTGCTTCTGCTGCCGTGATCGGTACATCCGCCGGTATGACCTTAGGGCCAGCCTCCGGTACTGCTAACCTTGCTGCTCAGACAGCCGGTTTGGATCCGATCATCTACTTCGTTCAGTGCCAGCTTCCGGTTGCCATCCCGACTTTGATCGTTGTTGCTATCTGCCATTACTTTGTTCAGAAGTACTATGACAAGAAGAACGACGACGTCTATTCTGACGCCATCCTGACCAAGAAAGACGACCTTCGCAATGTTCCCGCCTGGTACGCTATCCTTCCGGTCCTTCCGATCGCATTGATGATCATCTTCAGTAAGCTCGTTTATTCTGCTGTTAAGCTCAATACCATCTCTGCTCTGCTTCTCGTTTGGGTCCTTACTGTCATCATTGAACTCATCAGACGCCGCGATTACAAACCGGTTCTTGCCGACGGTGCCTTCATCTTCAAGGCCATGGGCGGAATGTTCTCCTCCATCGTTGCTCTGATTATCTGCGCTGAATTCTTTGCTACCGGCCTGAAAGTTACAGGTTTAATCTCTGCACTGATTACACACGCTCAGGGTATGGGTTTAGGCCTCAACGGTATGACAGCCGTGCTTACAGCTGTTGTCGGTATCGTGACATTCCTGACCGGTTCCGGTGTCGGTGCCTTCTCCAGCTTCGCAGCTCTGGCTCCTGATGTTGCCAGCGGTCTGGGCGGTTCTGCTGCTGCCTTCGTTACCCCGATGCAGTTCGCTTCCGGTATGCTCCGCGCCATGTCTCCTGTGGCAGGCGTCATCATTGCGGTTGCCGGTGCTGCCGGTGTCTCCCCGATGGCCATCGTTCGCCGTACTTGGATCCCGATGCTGGCCGGTATGATCACCGTCGTCGTCGCCAACGTAGTTTTCTTAGGCTAACTATCTGAACACACGGGCCCGTCTAAGGGCCCGTCGGAGAATCAAATGAAAAAAATCCTCATTCCCGCTTTAACCGCTGCGCTTTTGTGTTCTTCCGCCTTTGCTCTGGAAAACTCGGTTGCTCCGAAAGTTACCGATATTAAAAATCATTCCCCGAAAACCGGCCTGATCGTCGGCAACTCCTACAGCTTCTACAACTGCGGTGTTCACGGTTATTTAAGAGGGCTGACACGCGAAAACAAACAAGATTGGAAAGCTCGCATTGTCACGATCAGCTCCGGCCGTCTTTCTTATCATGATGTAGAGCAATACATGGGTCCTCATGAGATGGATCCCTATGTCAAGAAGGACGAGAAGGGCAACCTGATCAATCCGATGTTTGACGTGGTCATTCTGCAGGGCATGTCCACAGAGCCGATCGCAGAAAAAAGCATTCCGACATTCAAGAAATTCCTGAAGCAGCACGTCGCCACAGTTAAGGCAAAAGGAGCCGAACCGATTGTGGTTGATACCTGGGCTCGTCAGAACAAGCCCGAAGACACTAAGAAACTGGCAGATTCAATCATTTCAGCGGCCAATGAAAGTGATGCGATCGTTTTACCGGTCGGATTGGCCTTTGCCGAAAGTCTGAAGCAGCGTCCGGACCTGGTGATGCATCAAAAAGATAAAAGCCATCCGACGGCAGCCGGTTCTTACTTATACGGCGCAATGCTTTACGGACTGCTCTTCAAGAAGAGTCCCGAGGGGATGGCTTATTTGGGTGAATGCGAGAAACCTCTGAAACCAGAGGATGCCAAGTTCCTTCAAAAGCTGGCCTGGGATGTTCTTACTGACTTCTATGGGTGGAAGAAGTAAATAAGCTGTACTCTCCCAAAGCTTGCGGTCTTTGCTGATCAAATCAGTGAAGACCGTTTTTTAATGCTTCTTGCGGAAGGTTGACCTGTTCTGGAAGAGGCTGTTTAAACGACAAGGCTAAGTGGACAAGGCTCACGCCGATCGAAGGCCAAACAAGATCGAGCCATTTCGGGGCACCGTTATGAAATACGGCTTCATAGTCTTTGAGCGCGCTCTTTAGCCCGTGTTTGCTGTTATCGGAGGAATATCCGTTCTGCTGCAGGAGTTTTTCTAAAAGCGTGCTGTAATCCAACCCGGAAGATGAGCGGTTAGCCAGCGGGTCCATTTCGATATCAGACATTTTTTATCCCAAAAATAAAGCCTCCGCGGCGAACGGAGGCTTATAACTATAGGCTTTTAGGAAGCCCGATTTGAATTACTGCTGTGCAGACTGGGGAGCCGGAGCCTGAGCAGGAGCTTGAACCGGAGCTTGTGCAGGGGCAGCTGCCGGAGCCTGACCGGTTGCACCGACTTCAGGGGCGTAAATCATCATCGGGGCATTGCCCATCATCTGACCGTTGCCCATCATCATGCCGTTAGGAACGATTTCGATCGGCTGGGCCTGTACTGCTCCCGGAGGAAGCTGGTTGTTGGCTTGAGGAGCGGCCGGAGCTGCTTGCGGTGCCGGTTGAGGAGCGGGCTGAGGAGCAGTCTGAGGGGCTGTCTGAGGTGCGACCTGAGGCGCTGCCTGAGGAGCAGGAACAGCCTGCGGTGTCGGGCCTAAGTCGTCATCGGGAGCCTGCTGCTGGGCGTTGCCGTTGCCTTGGAGCTGCATGAAAACGCCGAGCTGGCCGGCGATGTAGCCTAAAGCGACAAGAGACTGATCACGAGTGATGGTCTTGCCGGTCTGGGCTGCACGAGCCTGAACAAACTCACTGGCTCTGTCGAGTTCTGTCTGGGTGACCGGAAAGTCTCCAAACTGCATGTGACCCATGGTGGCTAACTTGCCGATGACTTCACCGGCAGGATTTGTCGGAGCTTGTTGGTCGGGCTGAGGAGCAGTTTGCTGGGCGAATGCAGATACGGAAAAGCTCAGTGCGACGGCACTGAGAGCAAGGGTTAATTTTCTAAGAATCATGTTATTTCTCCACTTCAGAAGCTAGAGAAACTATACTCCGTAAAAACCCTTAGATAGTGAGTTAACTCCTTGATTCTTACTCAATATGGTGAAAATGCATGCCTACTTTGACGCGCTTTTAGGAAGTGTTTTTAGTGCGTCAATCACGATGTCCTGAGTAAGAAGCTCCGGGAGGATTTTTGCAGTTCCGTCCGGAGAGTAGAGCAGGTAAAGCGGGACGCCGGTTCGGCCGAAGGATTCCAAAGTCTTAGAAATTTCAGCGTTCCGATTGGTCCAGTCGGCAATAAGAAATTTAACGTTGTGCTCTTTAAAGGCTTTCTGAACATTTTCCCTATCCAGCACGGCAAGTTTATTTGCCTGACAAGTCACGCACCAGGAAGCCGTGAAGTCGACAAAAACCGGACGTCCTTCATCAAGGGCAGTTTGGACAGCCGTCGGGGACCAGGCGTCGGCTGTGCTTACTTCGACAGGTGCACGCTCAAGCAGCGGAGAAGCGGCGAGGGCATATGCGCCGGCGCCGAGGATAAAAGCCAAAGCCATGAAGCCTTTTGAAGCTGCTTTGCCGAACTGCAGGCGGCCGTACAAAATCAAAGCGACTGCTAAAAGTACAGCAGCGCAGAGATAGACTCCGAGTGCCGAGAGCGACACTTGCTGCCAAAGAACCCAGAAAAGCCAAAGTGCGGTAAGGGCCATCGGAACGGCCATGATTGTTCTGAATATACCCATCCAACGCCCCGGGCGCGGCAGCCAGGCAGTCAGGCAAGGGAACAGCGCCAGCAGAAGCCAGGGGAGGCTCATGCCAAGACCGAGGCAAACGAAGACGACAAAGGATTCCAGTGCAGAGGCAGAAAGTGCGTAGCCTAAGGCGGCGCCCATGAACGGGGCCGTGCACGGGGAGGCAACGACGACGGCCAGGATACCGGTTGCAAAACTGCCGGCCAGGGAGGCACCGGAAGTCTGACCCGTAGAGGCAATTCTTACGCCGGAAAATTCAAAGGCGCCGGCCAAGTTCAAGGTGATCGTGACAAAAAGGAGCGCTAGCAACGCTACAAACCAAGGCGACTGCAGCTGGAAGCCCCAGCCGACGGAGGCTCCGGCCGCTTTTACGGCGATCAAGGCGCCGGCTAAAAGCGTCATGGAAATGAGGACGCCGAGAGTAAAAGAAAGACCGTGCAGTGCCAGCTTCCCGTCTTTGCGATGCTCAACGAGGCTGAGCATTTTCAATGAGAGAACGGGGAAGACGCAGGGCATCAGATTCAGAATCAAGCCGCCGAGGAAAGACATTCCGGCTGCAAGCCAAACCGTTAGGTTGACGTCCGTGTTGTCAGAGGAAGCCGACGGGGGTGTCACGGTTCCAGTTACTAAAACATGAGAGAAACTGCCGGACCAGCCGCCTTTAGCGGGGCCGCCGTCAGCGGCAAAGACGCCGGATAAAGTGTCACCGGCTTTCAGTTCTTCCGTGCCTTGAAGTCGGACAGTGACTTCATCGCCGTTTTTAGATACCGATTGAGGTGCTTTGTAGTCAACAGCTCCTTCGCCTTCGGTAAATACATAAAAATGATTGAACGGTTCTGAAGTTTTAAATGTGACGGATAAAGCGTGATTAGAAGTGTCGACCTTTGCAGAGACCGTTTTTAACGGAGCCGGCGTTAAGCCTTCATTTGTTTGAAAGAGACCGGCGTTCGGAGAGGGAGCCGGTTCAGTTTTCGAGACTTTAACGGGAACGTCGAACGAAGCACTTCCCGGAATGCATTGTTCCGCGCACATTAACCAGGAGACATTCGCTTTTGCGACGTAATCTCCTTCCTTGGCAGATGCGGGAACGGAAATTGAAACGGGCAGAAGAACAGAGTCTTCGTATCCGAAGTTGGTGAGATCGCCGACGACATAAAGATTCGGCGTTGGCCATTGAATCTGGCCTGCTTTCCAGCCCTCGGGAAGCGTCCAGTCAATGGTAGTCGGAAGCCCGGTGTCACCGGGCGTTTTCCAATAAGTGTGCCAGCCGGGCTCTTGGGTCAGCAGAACGCCTAAGCGGATGGAGCTTCCGGGCTGGACGGACGTTGCTTGAGAGATAAGCTCGGCTTTGACCGCTTCGGTTTTCTTCCAAGGAAGAGCCTGTGCGTTTAGAGCAAAGACGGCAAAGAAAAGTAAAAGGAAGCGCAAAAGCCAAGCAAATCTCATAACAACAATGTATCTAACTGAACAAATTAACCATGTACGCGTTTGACTTCGGCAAAGGCCTTGTCAGCCGCTTCGAGCGTGCGAGCGATAACGGAGTCGTCATGGGTAATGGAGACGAAACCGGCTTCGTAAATGCTCGGAGCCAGATAAACACCGTTATCGAGCATGGCATGGAAGAAAGTCTTGAAGCGATCGGCATCGCATTCCATGACTTCTTTGAAGGAGGTTGGGCATTTTCCGCGGAAGTAAATGCCGAACATGCCGCCGATGCTTTGGGCAGAGAAGGCCACGCCGTGCTTCTTAGCCATCGCGCCTAAGCCCTTGACGAGCTTGGCGGTCTGTTCGGAAAGACGCTTGTAGAAACCGGGCTGCTGAATTTCATGCAGCGTGGCAAGACCGCAGGCAACGGCGACCGGGTTGCCGGAGAGGGTGCCTGCCTGATAGACGGGGCCCAACGGAGCAACGCAGTTCATGATGTCGCGTTTACCGCCGAAAGCTGCAACCGGCATACCGCCGCCGATGACTTTACCGAACATCGTGATGTCCGGATCGATGTGGTACAGAGACTGGGCGCCCCCGAGTGCAACACGGAAACCGGTCATGACTTCGTCGACGATGAGAACGGTTCCGTGCTTAGCGGTTTCTTCCCTCATGGTTTCGAGGAATTCCTGGGTTGCAGGAACCATGTTCATGTTGCCGGCAACTGCTTCAACGATCACGCAGGCGATTTCGTCGCCCTCTTTGTCAAAGAGTTCTTTGAGCTGTTTGGGATTGTTGTATTCCAGAACGATCGTGTCGTTTGTGACAGCAGCGGGGACACCGGCAGAGCTCGGTGTACCGAAGGTCAGCAAGCCGGAGCCGCCTTTAACCAGCAGGGAATCGCTGTGGCCGTGGTAGCAGCCTTCAAACTTCACAATCTTATTGCGGCCGGTGTAGCCGCGAGCCAAACGGATGGCGCTCATGCCGGCTTCGGTGCCGGAGGAGACGAAACGGACTTCTTCAACGGAAGGAATGAGACGCTTAATTTCTTCGGCAATATCAATTTCAACGACGGTCGGAGCACCGAAGCTCAAGCCGTTGTCAACGGCTTCTTTGACAGCTTCAATGACGTGAGGATTGTTGTGACCGAGGATCATAGGACCCCAAGATCCGATGTAGTCGATGTACTGCTTACCTTCGATGTCGTACATGTGCGGCCCTAATGCTTTTTTGATAAAGCGGGGAGCGCCGCCGACAGAACGGAAGGCACGAACCGGGGAGTTCACACCGCCGGGGATGGACTTCTGGGCTCTGTCAAAAAGTACTTCATTCTGATCCATGAAAAGAACTCCTAGAAATGAATTAAATAGTAATTTCAAGCGAGATAGGTTAATCCGCTCATGCTAAAGGAAAAACCTAAAGGATAGATTAATTCCGTCAGATCGGACGAGACTGCAGGGAAGCTGTAGCAACCACAGGGAAAAAGAAGTAAGCTTTCACGCCAAAGACAGAGAAATTAATTTTAGAAGAATAACGAAACGAAATTCGATAAGAGATCGTTGAAGATGACATCGAATTTCGAGAAGTTTCTCAGAGGAGCTTCAAAAGAAATGCGGAGAGCTCTCGGGAAGCGCTCCGCACAAAGGCTGGCCTCAGTCCTTTAGAAAGGCTGATGCAGCAGAACACAGATTTTTTCGCCGAAGGTAAGGAGCACTTGAAACCGCAGACTTTTGTTGCGACGCTTGCATCCTCAGCGAAAGTTCAAGATGCAGCGATTTCTTGGTTTCCTAGGCGATGATTAGTTTTCCGTAGTGGAAATTTTCTTGACGAAGGACGTCAGGAGCTGGCCGAAATCCTGAGATTCCGCATTGCCGGCAGATGTGGCGAGCAGCGCGCCATAGAGTGTTGCCAAAACCCAAGCTGTTAGGACCGAAATCCAGGCAATTTTTCCGAAGTTCATACGTTCTCCTTATAAGTGAACCTTGCTTTATACAGGGTTTTTACTTGTCAGAACGAGAAGCTCGCATAATTTGAGTAGTTAACTGCCCATTGTGCGTCTAAACAATTTGCGGTCCGATCGGTTGTTGCTTCTCTTAGGGATCCTTCTAAAAAGTGGTCGTTCTCAGGATCTCAAAGTCCCTGCAGATGGGATCGCCAGCTTTAAATAATTGCTGAACCTAATTTCCGGACGAGGCAGTCTTCTCTCCTTGGATAAGCAGAACAACCCAGTATTCGAGTCGGAACAATGGACAAAAGAGCAGGTGCCGAAAATTAGAAGGCCAAGCCAAGCGCCAGCTTGAAGGTCACCGGAGACGGGCGCATCGAGAAGCTGTCGTCCGTCGGGCTGTGCGCCTTGTAACGCGGGAAGCCCAAATCCATACCGCCGGTCACATGAAGATTGCGTGTGACGGCGACCGTTCCGCCGGCCTGAATGACCGGAGTGAAAATGTCCTTCTTGGCTCCCCAGCCCTCTTTGAAGTCTTGCTGGTCACTTCTGAAATAGCCTGCGCCGACACCGGCGTAAAGCTTCACGCGTTCGGCAGCTCTGAAGTGATACTGCACGGCAAGGCTGTAGCTTGTGAGCTTGTAGCTTCCGACCTTACTGCCGTTGGCATGGATGCTGTGCGTGCCGGAGCGATTAACGGAGAAGTCCAAAGCCCAATCAGGCGTGACAAAGTAACGCAGACCGGCTGAGTAAGCGCCGTCTGAAGAAATAGAAGACGGTTTCGGCGTGCCTTTAAGTGTTGTCTTCTGCCACCCGCCGCCTGCATAAATCAGCACTTTATTAGAGAAGAGAGATTTCGGCGTGTCCGGCATGTGACGACTCTTCCGATCGTCAAATGTCATATTGGCAAAGAAGAAAAAGATGTCGGAGAACGGAACGTACGTTCCGTAAATGCTGAAGTTGTCTGTGCCGACGCCAAGCAAGGGCAGGGGCGCCGGGAACGGAATCCATTTGTAGTCGCCGCGGGCCGTCAAACCGATGGTGTAGCCGGCTTCAGCATAGAAGGGTGTGCTGCCGAGTCGCCAGCGGGACAGCCAGCCGTAGCCCATGAACGGTTCAAAGTTATTGTGGGAATCGGAGAACGCCATGGCGTACATGATTCTGCGGTTTCCGCGGCTGTCGATAAAGTTGCGCGAAATACCGCCGCCCCACGTGTAACCGTTTTCGTTGTGGCGTTTTTCAGTTTTGTATGCATATCCCGGATGAATCGTGTAGGCGGGAAGGAGCAGTCCGGAAGAACCCTCCGAAATGATGGTCTTCATTCCGACCCAAGTGTCGGAAAGATAGCTTCCGGAAGAGTTTTCTTCGGAAACCATACCGGCGGGGAGGGTATCGACAATTGCTTCCCAAACCGAACGACCGGAGTCTTCAGCAGAAGCAGATGAGGCGATCGCAATAAGTCCGGCCCCGAAAATAGTTCTAATGATCTTATTTTTCACGACTTTTTCAATGGAGTGCAAAGCAGAAAAAATTCTACAGAAAAACAAAGCGCTTTTATTTGATTTGGTCATTAGAACGAGCTCAATTAACGCAATTTTGATGCCTGTTTTGTGTAACGAGGCTTTTTAGGAAGCTCGCGAAACTTGCGGAAACGGATGAATCAAATTAAAGTTGCACCGCGAAGTTCGTCGGACAATCGCCGGGGAGAAAGACCTCGGAGGAAAGTCCGGACTCCACAGAGCACCGTAGGAGGTAACACCTCTCCGCCGAAAGGCGAGGACTAGAGCAACAGAGACGAGCCGATTCAGTTCGGTTGAAACGGGCAATCTCTACGGGGAGCAACATCAAATAGGCAGCTGATGAACCTGCTCGGCGAGGCTGCGGGTAGATGGCTCGAACTTGGGAGTGATCCCGGGTCTAGATGAATGATTGTCATGCCGCGTTAAGCGCCACACAGAATCCGGCTTATAGACGGACTTCGCACTTCTATCTTTTCTTTTTTAATTCAAATAATTAAGCAAAGCGAAAATTAAAGAACAAGAATAACTTTCGCTCAATGTGAGTGTTGGTGGAGGAAAGTGGAAAAAAGTGGCTAAAATTGAGAGTTGGAAAAGGTAGATTTTTGTCTCGTTTTAGTCGTGTTCCAAGGCTCTCCGCACATCAATCTTGACGCCAAAGGGCGTCTGTCGGTGCCTTCTCGTTACCGAGAAGCCCTGGCAGAGTTGTGTTCAGGCCAAATGACCTTTACCCGGCATCCTGACGGGTGCGCCTTACTGTACCCGCGAAATGTTTGGGAAACGAAAAGAAGCGAATTAATGGCACTTCCTTATTCGGCCAGAGTCTTTCAAAGAATCGTGATGGGTTCGGCCGTGGATGTGGACATGGATGCCAGCGGCAGACTGCTGGTGCCTGCAGAGTTAAGAAAAGCATGCGGTCTTTCCAAAGAGATCGTTCTTGTTGGATTGGGCTCGCACTTTGAGCTGTGGGATGCTGAGAAGCTTGCGGAAAGCGAAGCTAAAGCAATGACAGAAAACCTATCGGATATCGCCGCCCAATTCAATTTTTAAAAATAAGGTAGTTTTCTGTGCAGGCAGAAGTCTTGGTTCATCGCCCGGTGCTCGCTGAAGAGTCTCCCCGACTCTTGGTAACCGATCCGAATGGTGTCTATGTCGACGGTACTTTCGGACGCGGCGGGCATTCGCGCCTGATATTGGAGAAACTCTCTCCGCAGGGGCGCCTGATCGCATTTGACCGTGATGAAGAAGCTGTCAAGGCCGCTGCGCAGATCAAAGACCCGAGATTTCAAATTATTCATGCACCCTTTGCATCCATGAAAGAGGAATTGGCAAAGGTCGGCATTGATCGTGTCAGCGGTATTTTTCTTGATATCGGCGTCTCTAGCCCGCAGATTGATGACCCGGAACGCGGATTCTCTTTCCGTTTTGACGGCCCTTTGGATATGCGCATGGACACAAGCACCGGGGAGACGGCCGCCGAATGGATCGCTCGCGCAGACGCCGCCGAGATGGCTAAGGTATTTAAAGATCTCGGAGAAGAGCGTTTCGCAATGAAAGCTGCCAAGGCGATTGAGAAGGCACGAGTCAAAGAACCGATTCTTCGTACCAAGCAGCTCGCCGATTTGATTGCCGCAACGCTGCCGCGCAACAAAAAAGACAGCGCCCAGCACCCGGCGACACGCATTTTCCAGGCGATTCGAATTCACGTGAACCAGGAACTTGAGCAGCTGAAACGTGCGCTTGAGTCTGCCGGCTCCCTTCTGCTGCCGGACGGTGTCTTAGCGGTGATTTCATTCCATTCGCTGGAAGACCGCATCGTAAAGAAATTTTTTGAGGCCGCTGCCAATCCGGCATCCGGCATCAATCCTCGTCTGCCGCTGCTTCCTTCGCAGCTTCCGCAGCCGCTCTTTAATCGTGCCGTACGTATCCTTCCTTCTGAAAAAGAATGCGAAGAAAATCCTCGCGCCAGAAGTTCGGTGCTTCGCGGCGCCTCAAGGACGGATGCTCCTTGGCCTGAGCAGGGAGTGCGGGTATGAACGAGTTCCGCTTCCTGGTCGGGGCGATAGTGATTTTGGAACTGGTTCTTTTTGCGTGCGGACTTAAAGTCGTAGAGAACCGCCACAACGCCCGAAAACTATTCATTGAACTGGAGCACGAACAGCAGGTTCATCATTCACTGATGGATGAAAAAGCTCGCCTCAAGCTTGAGATTTCGAATTTGGAGCAGATTCGCCAGGTCGAAGTCCGGGCAAAAGAAGGAGGTCTAGCGCCTGCAGAGAACGATCGTGTGATTGTTCTGGATAAAAACGCGGCACCTTCCGGAGCTCAAAAATGAGAATCAGGCAGTGGCTCAGGGATGCATGGGACAACGTTTCCATGCCGACGGAAGAAAAACGCGGGGACGATGACAGCGTCAAGGACCTCCTGCGCCTGAAAATCAAGCCCGGCCGAAGCAAGTTTGTTTATTTCATGCTGCTTCTGTGTTTCATTGCGCTTGGTATTCGCATCGGCTGGCTCCAGCTCGGTTTTAATACGGAGTTCCTCCAGAAGCAGGGTGCGATGCGCTTCCAGCGCACGATCGAAGTGCCCGCGATGCGCGGTCAGATTTATGACCGAAACGGTACGCTTCTGGCAACGAGTGTGACCGCCAAGGCGCTCTGGATTATTCCTCAGGACGTTCAGATTTCGACCTCTCAGCTCAAAGAAATTGCAAAGACGCTGGACATTCCGCTTTCCGAACTTAGGAAAAAATTTAACTCCAAACGCACATTCGTCTACCTGAAGCGTCAGGTTCCGATTGAAACGGCGGAGAAAGTACTGGATATGAAAATTCCGGGCCTGCATTCCTCCCGAGAATTCCTTCGCAGTTATCCGGACGGCGAGGCAGCCGCTCAGATCGTCGGTCTGACCGGTTTGGACGGCAACGGTATTGAAGGCATTGAACTGGCTGCGGAAAAACGTTTGGCAGGTAAACCCGGTTCGCGCCGCGTGATGAAGGACCGTCTCGGACGCATCGTTGAGGACGCTTGGCTAAAAGAGCCGATGAACGGCGAAAACATTACGCTCACGATCGACTCCCGTCTCCAGAACCTTGCTTATGAAGCCCTGGGCCGTCAGGTTGAGAATCTGAAAGCAAAGGGCGGCTCCATTGTGATTGCAGACCCGAAGACCGGGGACATCCTCGCGCTTGCAAACTACCCGAGCTTTGACCCGAACAACCGCGGCAAGATTTCGCGCACAGGAGTTCGTAACCGCGCCATTGTGGATACATATGAACCGGGTTCGACGATGAAGCCCTTCTCGGTGGCTGCCGGCCTCGAAGAAAAGAAAGTGACGCCGAATACGCTCTTCCAGATCGGCCGCTCCATGTCTTTCGGCCGTCATTCGATCGGTGACTCCCACTACAGCAAAGAGCTGACGGTAACGGGCATTATTCAGCACTCGAGCAACATCGGTACGTCTAAAGTGGCGCTGCTGATGACGCCGCAGGTCATGTGGTCTTATTACGACAAGCTGGGCTTCGGCCATTCTCCGCAGATCGGATTCCCAGGTGCGGTGGCCGGTCGTCTGCGCCCGGCAAAGAACTGGCGTCCGATCGAGCAGGCAACCATGTCCTACGGGCACGGCGTTACAGTTTCTCTGCTTCAGCAGGTTCGTGCCTACACGGTGTTTGCGCGTGACGGAGACATGATCGAGCTCTCCATTTATAAAGATCGTGCTTATCGCGAGCCGCAGAGGGTTTACAGCGCCAAGACCGCCGGTCAGATGCGCGACATGCTTGCGAAAGTTGTAGAAAAGGGCGGAACCGGTTTCAGAGCCCGCGTTGAAGGCTATACCGCCGCCGGTAAAACCGGTACGGCTTACAAGGTCGAAGGCGGCCAGTACGTGAGAAAGTACGTTGCAGGCTTTGCCGGTTACGCGCCGGCTCACGATCCGCAGATCGTGGTGGGCATCATGATCGATGAGCCGATGATCGGTAAGCACTTTGGTTCGACGGCTGCCGCGCCGCTCTTCTCCGAGATGGTTTCGAAGACGCTGCGTCTGATGGCGGTCAATCCGGATCGTCCTGAAGACTTTATGGTCACTAAAAACGACAAGAAGGCGCCCAAAGCTAAGCCGCAGCCCGTTAAATCCAATGCTGTCAAAGAGCCAGCGCGCGCCCGAGCCAAGGCTCCTGCGAAAACGAATTTAAAGTCAGCCAAAGAAGATCACGTAGTAAAGGGGAAGACCAATGGTTGATGCTGCAGCTGTTGCCGCTGAGATTAAACGCTTCGCTCCCGAGGGAGCGGCTTTGCTTTTAGACAGCCGGAAAATTTGCAAGGGCGACGTATTTTTTGCCGTAAAAGGCGCACACACCGACGGAAGAGTCTTTATTGAGAAAGCCTGCAGTGCAGGAGCCTCCTGTGTGGTTGCAGAAAAGGGCAATATTCCCGCATGTTCTGCTCCCGTCATCGAGATCGAAAATCTTTATCGCGCTCTTGGGCCCATTGCAGCTGCCTACTACGGTAATCCGACGGCCCAGATGATCGGAATTGCCGTGACGGGCACCAACGGCAAAACAACGACGGCCAATTGGATTGCGGATCTGATGAACCGATTCGGGACTCGGTGTGCATGCATCGGAACTTTAGGATGCACGCTGAGCGGCAAAGTACTTCCGAGCGTATCCATGACGACGCCGGATCCGCTCACGCTTCAGGCTACTTTTGCTGAACTGCTCAGTCTCGGCTGCAAGGCGTTTGCTATGGAGGCAAGCTCGATCGGTCTTGAACAAGGCCGATTGGACGGAACAGAGATTAAAACGGCCGTATTTACGAACCTCACGCGGGATCATCTGGATTACCACGGAACCATGGAAAACTACCTCCGTGCTAAGGAGATCCTCTTCCGCTGGCCGTCAGTCGGTACCGCAGTCATTAATCAGTCGGGAGAGCCGGCCCAGCAGATTATGCAGGCTGCGGAGGGCGCCGGAAAAGACATCCTGACGGTCTCCGCACGAAGTGATCAGTCGGCAGCTCTGACTGCCGAGAATATCCGTCACACCCGAGAGGGGCTGGAGTTTGAAGTGCGGTTCAAGGGAAATTCATTCCCGGTTGCGGCGCACTTCTTAGGCCTTTTTAATGTAGAGAACTTCCTCTGCGCTGTGGGCGCAATGATCTCCGTCGGCTTTGAAATCGAAACGGTACTTAAAGAAGCCGTAAAACTCATGCCTCCGGCAGGACGCATGCAGATTGTGCGCGAAGACAGAGGTCCGATCTTTGCGGTGGATTATTCCCACACGCCGGATGCCGTGACTCAGGCGATTAACGCCCTGGAGGGGCTGGCCAAGGCACGAGGCGGCCGAATTTGGATTGTCGTCGGTGCGGGCGGAGATCGAGATCACGGCAAACGCCCCTTGATGGGGCAGGCTGCCTGTGCTGCGGATGAAGTTGTCCTGACATCGGACAACCCGAGAAGCGAAGATCCGAAAGAGATACTGAAACAAATTCAAGCAGGGACCACCAAACCCTGCACGGTCATTGAAGACCGCAGAAAAGCCATTGAATACGCCGCGGAACATGCCGCTGCCGATGACGTCATCCTCGTGGCCGGAAAAGGACACGAGGATTATCAGGAAGTTAAAGGTGTTAAACACCACTTCTCAGACGTGGAAGAGGCACGCGAGGCTCTGCGGAAACTAAGGAACAAAGATGAGTGAAGCGTTAATGACGATCGGAGAGTTTGCCGAGATGCTCGGCCCCGACACCCAAATTAAAGGTGCTCCGGGTATTAAATTTTCCTCCGTCAGTTTTGATTCGAGATCAGTCCGACCCAACGGGCTGTTTTTTGCTATTGAAGGAGAGCGGGACGGTCACGAGTTCGTGCAGGCTGCCTCCGATGCGGGCGCTGCCGCAGCGGTGGTGACGCACTTTGTGCCGGTGAGTCTCCCTCAGGTACTGGTGAAGGACACGCGCGAAGCGCTCCTGGACTCTGCCAAGAAATGGCGCTCGAAGTTCGACCTGCCTGTGATCGCGGTTGCCGGCTCCAACGGCAAGACGACCACGACGCAGATGGTTTTGTCCATCATCAAAGAACGCTTTCAGGAAGGTGCCTGGGTCGGAACCGAAGGCAACTTAAACAATGAGCTCGGAGTCTCACTGATGCTTTGGAAGCTGCGTCCCGAACATCAGGCGGCCTGTTTTGAAGTCGGTATGAACCATATCGGCGAAATGCGTCCGCTTGTCTCGGCGATTGCGCCTACGATCGGCACGGTCACCAACACGATGCGCGATCATCAGGAGTTTCTGGCTTCTTTAGAAGAAACTGCCAAAGAAAACGGAGAAGTCTTTGCTCAGCTCCCGCGTCAGGGCGTAGCCGTTATCAATGCCGTCGATCCCTTCGCGGTGGAATGGCGCAAGATGGCCGGGAATAATCGAGTCGTGACTTTCGGGACGCCGGACAGCGACGTTTATGCGTGCGAAGTGGACGGAACTGCATTTAGATTGGTCACGCCGGTCGGACAGATCGATATCGAGCTCAAAGTTCCCGGCAAACACAACATTGTGAACGCGGTGAATGCGGCCGCCGTGCTCTTTGCCATGGGCCGCGATCTCTGTGACATCAAAAAAGGCTTAGAGAACTTTAAGGCGGTCAGCCATCGCGGGGAAGTGGTTAAGCTGGAAGACGGTTCTGTGGTGATCGATGACAGCTACAACGCCAATCCTGACTCTATGAATGCAGCCGTCAATATGCTGAGCGAATACAAACTGCCCAAGATTTTTGTCGCGGGCGACATGGGAGAGCTCGGCGTTCAAAGTCCTCAATACCATCGAGAGCTGGGCGAATTCGTGCGCCGCCGCGGCATTGAGAACTTCTTCTCCATCGGCAACCGAATGCTCGACGCCGTCGAAGGCTACGGAGAAGGAGCTCGTCATTTTGAAACACAGGAAGAATTGCTTTCTGCGATTAAAGAAGAGCTGGCCAAGGGGCCGCATGCCGTGCTCTTTAAAGCCTCTAACTTTATGAAACTCTTCAAACTTGCGGACGAACTCGTCCGCACCTGGAACAAACAAGAAGAAAAAGAACCGAAGGAAAACTAAATGCTGCTCGCTCTGATTCATTGGCTGGCCGACTCGACTTCTTTAGGCTGGCTTCGCGTTTTTAACTATTTGACGCTGCGCGCCGTTTTAGCCGCGCTTACCGCTTTTTTTATCGCCTTGGCATTAGGCCCGGCGGTGATTCGTGAACTGAGAAAACTCAAGGTCGGTCAGGCCGTTCGTCAGTACGGACCGAAGAGTCATTTGGTCAAGGAAGGAACCCCGACCATGGGCGGCATTCTTATCCTGATTGCCGTCGGGGTATCCACGATTCTGTGGATGGATCTCAGCAACCGCTTTGTTTGGGTGGTGCTGTTTGTGACCTTAAGCTTCGGCGCCATTGGCTGGGTCGACGACTACCGGAAGGTCGTCCATCACGATCCGGAGGGTATGAAATCCCGAGAAAAGTTCTTTTGGCAGTCGCTTGTTGGCGTTATTGCTTCCGTGTACTTGGCTTTTTCCGTTGCGGCGCCGGGGAATGAACATATTTGGGGCTTGGTGCTTCAATGGATGGAAAGCGGCTTTACCTCGATTCCGCTGCCGGAAAGAAGCAATCTGCTGATTCCGTTCCTCAAGAACGTATCTCTTCCGATCGGTATCTGGGGCTTCATTATTCTCAGCTACTTCGTCATTGTCGGCACGAGCAACGCCGTCAACCTGACAGACGGTCTGGACGGCTTGGCGATTTTGCCGAGCGCTTTGGTCGGCATTGCTTTAGGTATTTTTGCGTATGTTGTCGGCCGCGTGGACTATGCCGCTTATTTGAATTTCCCCTATGTTCCGGGCGCCGGTGAAGTCGTCGTGGTGGGAGGCGCGCTGATCGGAGCCGGTCTCGGTTTCCTTTGGTACAACGCTTATCCGGCACAAGTGTTTATGGGCGACGTGGGCGCTTTAGCGCTCGGCGGTGCCTTAGGCACCATGGCGATCATTACACGTCAGGAGCTTGTTCTCTTTATCATGGGCGGCGTTTTCGTGATGGAGACACTCTCCGTGATTCTTCAGGTTTCGTACTTCAAGATGACGCACGGAAAGCGCATTTTCCTTATGACGCCGATCCATCATCACTTTGAGATGAAGGGATGGAAGGAAACCCAGGTCGTCGTTCGTTTTTGGATCATCACCATTGTTTTGGTGCTGATCGGTCTGTCTACTCTGAAAATCAGGTAATCCATCATGTCGGTCAGTCAAAAAGTATTGGTTCTCGGTTTCGGAGCTTCGGGTCGCACCGCTGCTCGCTTTTACGCATCCCGCGGTTTTGAGGTGCTTGCCGCCGATACAAGACCGCAGCCTCCGAAGCTCGAAGAGCTTCAGCAAGAGATTGCAAATCTGCGATTCCTTGGCGCACAGGTTACTCCTGAGACTGCTGCCGAAGTGTCCGAAGTCATGATTTCTCCGGGACTTTCTCCCGAATACTCGGTTTTTGCGCCGGTTGTCAAAGAAGCTCGTCAGCACGGTATTCCCGTGGTCGGTGAGATCGAGCTTTTTGCCCGCGAGCTCAAAAAATTGAAAGCCGAGTCAGGTTACGCTCCGAAGATCATCGGCATTACCGGCACCAATGGCAAAACCACGACAACGATGCTTTCAACGGCCATCATTGCAGAGGCCGGAAGGTTGGTGGTTGCGGCCGGCAATGTCGGCCCGAATGCCTTGGGCGAGCTGGAAAAACATCGTCTGGCCGGAACACTGCCGGATTTTTGGGTACTTGAACTGTCGAGTTTCCAGCTGGAGACCACGGAAAGTCTGCACTGCGACAGTGCCGCGCTCTTGAACATCACCGAAGACCATATCGACTGGCACGGTTCGATGGAGAAGTACGCCGCGGCAAAGAGAAAGATTTTTTCTGCCGATACGGTTCGCGTGCTCAACCGCGAAGATCCGGGCTCGATGCTTTCAGCCGAAGGCGTTCCGTCCGATTTAGTACATACCTTCGGATCCGATGCGCCCAAGAAAATCGGAGATTTCGGAATCTCGGACGTCGGCGCACTGGTATGGCTCTCCGGCTGCATTGCTTCAGCTTCGCCTGAGTTACTGATTCCGATGAACGCTCTGCGGATTCGCGGACTGCACAACGCCATGAATGCGCTGGCAGCTACTGCTTTGACACTGGCCGTCGGAATCCCGCTGGATTCCATTCTGCGTACGCTGCGCGAGTATAAAGGCGAACCGCATCGTGTTCAGCTTATTCTCAGAGCCTCCGACATTGATTATGTCGATGACTCCAAAGGCACCAATGTCGGCGCCGTTGCAGCCGCTTTAGCGGGCTTCGGTCCGAAGAAGGTCGTTCTGATCTTAGGCGGCGACGGAAAGGGACAAGATTTTGCGCCGCTTAAGGCTCCGATCGAAGCACACGCCAAGGGAGCCGTCTTCATCGGTCGCGACGCGCCTCTGATTGAAAAGGAAGTCGACTATCCGGGGCTCTTGAAGGCTCATGCCAAGACGATGGCTGAAGCCGTGCGCGAAGCTCGTGCGATGGCTAAGCCCGGCGACACGATTCTGCTTTCTCCGGCTTGCGCAAGCTGGGACATGTTTAAGGACTACGCCGATCGTTCTGCGCAGTTCGTCGCTGCGGCTAAAGAGATCGCCGAAGAGGAAGGACAGCTGTGCTGATCAGACGACGTAAGAAAGAAGACGCTGACGATATCGTCACGCGCGTCGGCGACTACAACAATGCTGCCGCGCTGAATTACGAGCCGCGGGATATCGGTCCGGTGCCCCCGGATTACGGTGTTTTGTTCGTCGTTTTCTCTTTGATGCTTCTCGGCTGCCTGATGGTGTTCTCGGCTTCTATTTCGTTAGGAGACTCTCCGAAGTATCACATCAGTGAGCGCTACTTTTTTATCCGTCATGTGATTTCGCTGGTGGTAGCGCTGTTCGGCGCCTACATTGTTTGGCATATTCCGATGAAAGCCTGGAAGAAGATGGCGTTCCCATTCTTCCTGTTCGGACTCTTCCTGCTCGGTGCAGTATTTATTCCGGGTGTCGGTAAGTCGACAAACGGTGCCTGCCGCTGGATTCCGCTCGGCTTGTTTAATCTTCAGGTGACGGAAGTCATGAAGATTGCCGTGCTGATTTATGCAGCGGACTTTACTGTGCGGAAGCAGAACTACATGCACAGCGTGAAAAAAGGGCTTTTACCGATGCTGCTTGTGATGGGGCTCGTAGGCTTCCTGGTTTTGAAGGAGCCCGACCTCGGCGCTTACGTCATGATGCTGGCCATTTCCATGGGCATCCTGTTCTTAGGCGGCATTAACCTGACGGTTTTCATCATGGTGCTGGTCGGGGTTCTCGGATTGCTGGTCTTTATGATTTTTGCGGCTAGCTGGCGAGCGGCTCGTTTTTTCGCCTACCTGGATCCTTGGGAAATTTCGAACGCTCAGGGCAAGGCTTATCAGCTCTCGCATTCGCTGATCGCATTCGGCCGGGGCGAGAGCTGGGGCGTCGGCTTAGGCGATGCGATTGAAAAGCAGCACTACCTGCCGGAAGCGCATACCGACTTCATCCTTGCGATTGTCGGTGAGGAATTGGGCTTTGCCGGTGTGATGCTGATCTTGGTTCTTCTATTCTGGCTGGTCAAACGAGCCATCGAAATCGGAAGAACAGCCATTCATTTGGAACATATTTTCTCCGGACTGGTCGCCGAGGGTATCGGTATCTGGATCGGAGTTCAGACATTTATTAACGTCGGCGTGGCGAGCGGTTTGCTCCCGACAAAAGGTCTGACCCTTCCGTTTATCAGTTTCGGAGGCTCGGCGATCATGGCTGTCACGGCGGCGGTGGCTATTCTTCTCAGAGTCGACTATGAGAATAAGGTCACCATGAAGGGAGGAAAAGTATGAGTAAGCATTTAGTGATAGCGGCTGCCGGCACAGGCGGCCACGTCATGCCCGGCGTGGCGGTTGCAAAAATTTTGATCTCGCGCGGATGGACGGTTTCCTGGATCGGAACCGAGCAGGGGATGGAGCGCCGCATTGTCGAGCGGCAGAAGATCCCTTTTACGGCCCTGGACTTTCAGGGGCTGAGAGGCAAGGGGCTGAAAACGATGCTGTTCGGCGGCTTTAAGCTTCTGAAGTGCATTGCGCAGAGCCGAACGATTTTGGCCCAAAAACACGCGGATGCCGTGTTTTCAACCGGCGGGTACATTGCCGTACCGGTTTGTTTGGCCGCGGGCCTTAAAGGTATCCCGTATGTCTTGATGAACAGTGACGCGGATCCCCTGCTCTCGATCAAGATGGTGCAAGGAAATGCCGCGGGCGTCATGTGCGGATTTGACGGCAAAGCCGCCAAACTTGCCGGACACAAAGGTGTTGTGACCGGAAATCCTGTCCGTAAAGAGATTTTGGCGATCCCCGCACCCGAGGAGCGTTATCAGGGCAGAGAAGGTCGATTAAAACTATTGATTTTCGGCGGCTCCTTAGGCGCTCAGGTGTTTAATCATAATGTTCCGTCCTCGATTGCGGCACTTCCGCCGGAAAAGCGTCCCGAGATTATTCATCAGTGCGGTATGAAGGCTGTCGAAGAGGTTAAGGCAAGCTATGCCGCATTGGGCATCGAGGCCCAAGTGATTCCGTTTATCGAAGACATGGCGGCCGCCTATGTTTGGGCCGATGTCGTTCTGGCTCGAGCGGGGGCTATTTCCGTGAGCGAGCTGACCGCTGCCGGAGTGCCGTCCATTCTGGTTCCGCTGGTTACAAAGACAACCTCTCATCAGGTTGGAAATGCTAAGTATATGCAGGAGGCCGGCGCGGCGATCTATCTGCCCCAAAGTGAGCTGACTACAGGTAAACTCACTGCGCTTTTAGAAGGCCTCAACCGAAAAGAACTGCTGGAGATGGCAAAAAAGGCAAAGGCGCTGGGTAAGCCGGATGCCGCCGCCACGGTTGCGGACTTTATTGAATACGTATCGAACAAGGAATAAGAGTGAAATTCGCAATTAAGAAAATACATTTTGTGGGCATCGGAGGCACCGGTATGAACGGTATCGCCGAAGTGCTGATTAACCTCGGCTACCACGTTTCCGGTTCGGACTTAAAAGAAAACGCTGCGGTAGAACACTTGCGTTCGATCGGAGCAGAAATTTTTATCGGCCATGATGCGTCCAATGTCGGAGACGCAGGCGTGGTTGTGACCTCAACGGCTGTCCATGCAGACAACCCGGAGGTGGTTGAGGCAAAAAACAGAAATATTCCCGTGGTGCCGCGCGCCATTATGCTTGCAGAGCTCATGCGTCTGCGCCAGGGTATCGCAGTTGCCGGAACGCACGGTAAAACGACGACAACGTCTCTCATTACCAGCATTCTGGAGCGAGGCGGCTTAGATCCGACGTTTGTGATCGGCGGCCGCTTAAATGCAGCGGGCTCCAACGCCAAACTCGGACAAGGTCTTTACATTGTGGCCGAAGCCGACGAGTCGGACGCTTCCTTCCTGAATCTTTCTCCGGTCATCTCGGTCGTCACCAACATCGATGAAGACCACATGGATACCTATGGGCACGACCTCAGAAATCTGAGAAAGGCATTCACGGACTTTATTCAAAGACTGCCGTTCTACGGACGCGCTGTCATGTGCATTGAAAGTGAAAACGTTCGTGCCATTCTGCCTAAGATCACCAAACCGATTTTGACTTACGGTTTTAGAGAAGATGCACAGATCCGTGCGGAAAACATCCGTGCCGACGGAACGCAGATGCACTTTACGCTGATCCGCGAAGGCGCTTCTCCGGAAGAGATCACGGTTAACCTGCCGGGGGTTCATAATGTTTTGAATTCTCTGGCCGCCATCGGCGTAGCTCTCACGCTGGATGTTCCGATGGAGGCGATTAAGGAAGCGCTCTCAACGTTTAAGGGCGTCGGCCGCAGATTCTCCGTTTGGGGAGAAACGAAGAGTCTTAAAGGCGAAAAATTCCTGGTGGTTGATGACTACGGCCACCATCCGACCGAAATGGCTGCGACGATTGCCGCCGCGCGCGGAGCGTATCCTGATAGAAGACTGCTCGTCGCCTTCCAGCCGCACCGCTATACTCGTACCCGCGACTGCTTTGAAGATTTGGTCCGCGTGCTCTCGAATGCGGACGCACTGGTGCTTGAAGCCGTTTACCCGGCCGGCGAAGAAAAAATCTTCGGCGCCGACAGCCGCAGCCTTTGCCGTTCGATTCGTCTGACCGGGAAGGTCGAGCCGCTGTTTGCGGGCAACACGGATGAAGTCATGGAACTCATTAATAACAACGTCAAGGATGGTGACGTTGTACTCGTCATGGGCGCAGGAAACATCGGAGAAGTTCCGGCAGAACTCATGAAACAAGGAAAGTAAAAGAATGAAAAGCGTTAATGTTCAGGAACTCGGAAAAATTGCCGTCGTGATGGGCGGATCCTCCGGAGAGCGTGAAGTCTCTTTGATGAGCGGCAGCGGCGTGCTCAAAGCACTGCAAAGCGTCGGTGCGGATGCGGTTAAGTTCGATCCGGCAGAGCAGCCTTTATCCGATTTGGCCGGTATCGATCGCGCTTTTCTGATTTTGCACGGAAAAGGCGGCGAAGACGGCGTTATTCAGGGCGTGATGGAATTTTTGAAGATTCCGTATACCGGAAGCGGCGTTCAGGCAAGCGCCATCGGAATTGATAAAGAAATGACCAAGGCTGTATGGGAAGCCCAAGGCATTCCGGTCCCGCGCGGCATGGTGCTGAGAGACGAGGCTGACTGCGAAGAGGCCCACCGCCGTTTTAACGGAAATCTCGTGATCAAGCCGAGCAAGGAGGGCTCAAGCCTCGGTCTCTATAAACTTAAGAATGCGACTTTGGAAGAGGTCAAAGAGGCCTTTGCAAAGTCTCAGGAAGCCGGCATGACCGTGCTTGCCGAAGAATACGTGTTCGGCCGCGAACTCACGGTTGCTGTTTTAGATATGGGAGAGGGCTTAAAAGCTTTCCCGATCATCGAAATCAAGGCGCCGGACGGAGACTATGACTTTGAACACAAGTACTACTCCGACGAGACCGTCTATGTTTGCCCGGCCGAAGTGTCTGAGGATGTGACGGAGAAGATTAAGGCCGTTGTCGAGAAGGCCGCTTTGGCAGTGGGCGCCGACGCATGGAGCCGTATTGACGTGATGCTGCGCGATGACGGCAGCTTCGTGCTGCTTGAAATCAATACAGCACCCGGCATGACGCCGCACTCTTTGGTTCCGCTTGCTGCGAGAACCAGCGGTATTTCTTATGAAGAACTCGTTAAACAAGTCGCTGCGCGCGCTTCTTTGAAGGGTTAATCAATGAGACGTTGGAGCGCGTCAACTTTTTCGCTTTTTGCCGATGTTTTCGGAGTGCTGTTTACTCTCCTGATTCTGACATCGGCGGTTTACTGGTTTGTTCAGCGGCCGGTATTTTTGCTGAAAGGGGTTGACGTTCAGGTCGAAGGCAATAAAGACGCGATAAACGTCAAGGATGTTGCGCAGGTGCTCGACGGCCATATTCACGGGAACTATTTCACCGCGGATTTGTCCGAGATCGCCGATCAGCTCAAGCGCATTCCTTGGGTAAGAGACGTTTCGATCAGCCGCGTATGGCCGAATCAGCTTCAAGCAACGCTTTACCTCCACCGTCCGATCGCCGTTTGGGGCGACGAAAAGCTGCTCGCCGAGGACGGCACGCTGTTTGTCGCAAACCAGGAAATTGCGGAGAGCAAAGGGGCGCTTCCGAAGATTTTCGGCCCCGTTGACCGCCGCATGGAAATCTACAAGCAGTACCAGGCTTTTGAAGATACATGCAAAAAGCTTGGATATGATGTAACTTCATTAACTTATTCCGAATATTCCGGCTGGACGCTGCATTTCAAGCGCCCGGAGGGCAAGGTGATCAAACTGGTTCTCAAGAAGGGCGAAAATTCCGCCCAAATGGAAGAGCGTTTGATCAAAATCATCCAATCGCTGCCGGCGATTTCCGCGCAAATCGGCGTGGAACCGACAGAATTAGATGCGCGTTATGAGAAAGGGATTGCAGTGTTGAAGCCGGCACCGGAAGAAGAGTCCGTTTCTCCTGAAGATAGTGTTCAGGATACCGGGGATAAAAAGAATGGCAGATAAATCAAACGATTTGTTGGTGGGCTTGGACATCGGGTCATCAAAGGTTGTGTGTATGATCGCGTCTCCGGTCAGTTCGAGCACTTTTAAGATCGAGGGGCTCGGAGAGTGCAAGAGCGAAGGTATTGAGCAGGGCGGTGTCGTCGATATCAATCAGGCCGTCGACTGTGTCCGCGCGGCCGTGGAAGAAGCTGAAAAAACCGCCAATACAACCGTCAAAACCGTTGCGGCCGGTATTTCCGGACCGCATATCCGTACGGATAACTGTATCCAGCAGACGATTGTGGGTTCCGGCGAAATCGAACAGAAGGACATTGACGACCTTCTGAACACGGCGATGTCCGTGACTTTGCCGCCGTCGATGCGCTATCTCGACGTGATTCCTCAGGAATACTCCGTCGACTACGCACGCCGTATTCGCACGCCGATCGGCATGGAAGGCAAGAAGCTCGAAGGCAGTCTGCACGTGGTGACCGCGCAGAGCGCTCAGTGTTTGTTCCTTAATAAAGTGATTCGCAGAACCGGCTTGGAACTTATTGACAGCCAGCTGATTTTTAATCCGCTGGCGGCCGCTTCTGCCGTGCTTCGTCCGGAAGAGATTGACCTAGGCGTGGCGTTGATCGATATCGGTTCCGACTTGAGCGATGTGGCCGTGTTCTTTGATAAGGCCGTGCAGTACTCGGCCGTCCACCCGATGGGCGGACAGCAAATTACCGATGAGATTTCGATTAAGACTCATTTGTCTCAAGATGCCGCTGAAAAGCTCAAGCTGCAGATGGGACAGGTTAGATACGACGCCAGAAAAGATAAGGACAGTTTTATTCGCCTGCCGACGGCGCCGGGATACAGCGATGACGGCGGAAGAATCCTGAGCAAACAAGCGCTCTCCGCAATTATCGACGTCAAAGTTCAGGACATCTTAGAAAAAATTTACTACCGCATCCGCGATAAGAGCCTGCACACCCAATTGGGCTACGGCGTGGTGCTGACCGGCGGAGGTGCAACACTCCCCGGCATTCAGCGCATGGCCAAAGAAGTGTTCAGCTCTCATATGGCAGGACGCGAAATCAATGTTCGTCTCGGACGTCCTTTGGTGAACTATGAAACCTCGGAATTTGTGCCGCCGGAGCTCTATAACACAGAGAGTTTCCCTAAGCAGTTTGCCGGGTATTCCACCCCGCAGCATGCGGCGGTTTTAGGTTACTTGTGCCAGCTGAATCAAAAGTTCTGGGCGCAGGGATCCAACATCGGTTCCAAACGAAAATTAAAGAGCATCGGCGGAATGATTAAGCAGTGGATTTTCGGAAATTTCTAAGGGTTTGTATTGCTTAAAACAGCTTGAGGGATAGAACGGAGTAGAAACCCCTAACCAAAAATTCCCCTCTTGTTGAAAATAAACGCAGAACCCACGGAATTTTTTGAATTTTCCTCGCAGAAAAAAACGATTGAATTTAGAATTAACCAACTTGGCAGATCGAATGTCTCGAGATGCGTAATGGAGATAAAGTAGTTGATGGAAAAGGCATTTGAACCCTACGTGGACGGTTCTACCAACACCGTGATCAAAGTTGTAGGCGTAGGCGGTGCGGGCGGCAACGCCCTTAATACGATGGTAACCAAATTGACGGATTGCCAGGTTGAGTTCATCGCCGCGAACACGGACAGACAAGCTCTGACCCGCTCTCTCGCTTCCGAAAAGATTTCTCTCGGCAGAACAGGTCTCGGCGCCGGCGCACGTCCGGAAGTCGGGTTCCAGGCTGCCAATGATGCCAGAGAAGAAATCGCTGAGAAGCTCCGCGGTGCCGATATGGTCTTCATTACAGCCGGCATGGGCGGCGGCACGGGTACCGGCGCTTCCCCCGTCATTGCCGAAGTTGCCCAGGAACTGGGTATTCTGACCGTTGCCGTCGTGACAAAGCCTTTCTCCTTTGAAGGCGGCAAACGCATGAGAAATGCCGAGCTCGGTTTAAATCAGCTCAAAAATCGCGTCCACTCTCTCATTGTCATTCTTAACGATAAGCTCGAAGAAGAGCTCGGAGAAGACGCCACGATGCGCGAATGCTTTGAAAAGGCCGACGAAGTGCTCTTCAACGCCTGCGCAGGCATCGCCGAATTGATTCAGAAGGTTGGTCAGATCAACCTGGACTTCGAAGACGTCAGAACGGTTATGGGTACTCGCGGTACCGCCATGATGGGTTCCGGCGAAGCCGAAGGTCCCGACCGTGCCGTTACAGCTGCCTCCATGGCCGTTACCTGCCCGCTGCTTGAAGGTGTTGAGCTTCGCGGTGCTAAGGGTCTGTTGGTTAACATTACGGCTCAGGAGGGCATTCGTATGTCCGAAGTCCGTTCCGCTATGGAAACCATCAAGAACTACGCCGACAGCGATGCGCTTATCGTCTTCGGTACGGTTTATGACGACAGCATGGGCGACAAAGTCCGCGTTACCGTTATCGCCACCGGTCTGGATCAGAACGGCACCGATGACTCCATCGTTAAAACAAGCTTCGTGAATGGCAAACCTGCCGTCGATAATCCGTCTAACCTTTGGCAGCCTTCCGGCTCCGCTCCGGATTCTCTGCCGAATGATTTGTTCGGCAACATTGATGCGCCTGCTAAGCCTAAGGTTCACGCCTCTGCAGCTCCCCGTACAGCATCTTCTTTTGCTCAGCCGCAGCCTCACCCGGCTGCTGCTCCGGCTCACACTGCAGCTCCTGCCGCTCCGGCAGCAAAGTCTGAAGTGAAAGCCGAAGAGGTCAAAGCGGAAGTCAACCCTTTCGGCAGCTATACCCCGCAGCCTCAGAAAAAGGCTGAGCCGGCACCTGCTCCGAAGGCCGAACCGAAGGAACCGCAGCCTGAAGCCATCAACCCGTTCGGTCAGGCTTTCAGCCGTCCGATCGCAACACCTGATGCCGGTGCCTTCGAAGGCCCGAAAGACAACACGATTTTCGGGAACTTCCACGCCAGCAACAATATTCGTCCTGCCAGCGATGTCTTCGCAACCCTGAATCCTCAGGCCGGCAACGGCAATGACAGCGGACTGTGGACAGCCAATCAGCCCAACGGCGCACCGGAAGCCAAAGGCCAAGGTGCGGCAGAAGTCAAAGCGGAAGACGAAAAACCGCGTTTCGAATACGGCATCCCCGCTTTCCTGCGCAAGAAGAACTAAGGTATGGCCGCATCTATGATCAAACAGAGAACGCTTAAGAAGGTCTTCTCCACTGTCGGTATCGGCTTGCACTCCGGCCGCAAAGTCCGTTTGACTCTGCGCCCGGCACCTCCCGATACCGGTCTGGTGTTTACTCGAACCGATTTGAAGCCTCCCGTTGCGATTAAGGCTGAGCCTGAGCGCGTTAACGACACGCGTATGGCGACGACTTTAGATAAAGACGGAGCCCGTATTGCGACGATTGAGCACTTAATGAGTGCGCTCTCCGGGTTGGCCATCGACAACTGCTACATCGATGTCGATGCGCCTGAAATCCCCATCATGGACGGCTCCGGTTCAACGTTTGTCTTTTTGATCAGAGCGGCCGGAATCGAAGAACAGGATGCACCGAGAAAGTTTGTCCGCGTCAAGAAGAATGTCTCCATCCACGTCGGAGACAAATGGGCTTCTCTTGAACCCTATGACGGCTACAAACTGTCTTTTGCGATTGATTTCGGTCATCCGGCCATTGATGAAACGGCCCAGTTTGTTGAAGTTGACTTCAATAAAGAAAACTACATCGAAAGCGTTTCACATGCCCGTACTTTCGGTTTTGTGAACGACTTGGAAATGTTGTGGGGCATGGGTTTGGCACAAGGCGGAACGTTGGACAACGCGATAGTGCTCGACGATTTCCACGTGTTAAATCCCGGCGGCCTGCGCTCTCAGGACGAGTTTGCGAAGCATAAGCTTCTCGATGCCATGGGCGACTTGTACGTTTTAGGGCATCCGCTGGTGGCGCACTACCGTGCCTTCAAGTCCGGTCACGAAATCAACAACAAACTTTTGCGGACGCTGTTAGCTGATCCCGAAAACTGGGAGTTTGTTGAATACCAGGATGAACACAGTGCTCCGAAGGCTTTTACCGAAGCGGTAAAAGAACCTTCGAACTAAGAAACGAAAACTTATTGTTTTTGCCCGCGCAAGCCGCGGGCTTTTTCTTACCTGCGGCCGGGACCTTGATGTTCTTCCAAGGTAGCGGCGAGTTTTGCCATGGCTTCCTTTAAAGGAGAGCTCTCGGGCAGACGATCCGATAACTCTTTAGCACCTTCAACCGCACCGGGACCCCCGATTGCCGGGCCGGTTTCCGTAAAAAGAAACTGCTGCGGATGCAGACCGCATCGATCAATGACAGGTTTGACTTTCATGGCGCCGAAGCCTTTCTCGGCAAGTGCTTTTTCGACCGAGGGCTGGAACATCGTGAAGCGGCGGACAAAAAGCGGATTGGGCAGTCCGATTTCCAAGAGGAGAACTTCTTTGATCAGATCGCGAGGATCTTCGTCCGGATCGATGTCGTATGGGTTTTCGTCTTTGATGCGAACCTGTTGGACAGTAAGCCTAAGACAGTCCGGTGTGACCGAGGCGCCCAATTTGTAGCTTTGGCAGACGGGATCAATCACTGCAGCAAGGCGCTTTGCTAATTTTAAGAATCCGAAATGCTTAGCCAAGGAGCCCTTTTGAAGGACTTTGGAGATCGGTTTTTGTGCAGATCGCGGGTACATTTCAGATCCAGAATAAATCAGACATAGCAGTGTTAAGTTAGCAAATTGAAGAAGCGAATTCAATTCCTCACCTGATTGAGCTACAGAAGCGTCACGCTTTGTATGCAACTTGTAAAAGGACGGGCAAAAACTGTTTAGTGTTGTAAAATCAGTGAGTTTCAAAATTGGCAAGGTGTAACTGCCAATGGGAGGCGTTGTGCCTCCGTTTTTATTAAGAGAAAGAATTAATGGCCAGTTTTCTGACAAAAATTTTTGGTAGCCGCAACGATCGACTGATTAAGCAATATCGCCGTAAAGTTGCTGCGATTAATAAACTTGAGCCCGAAATGAAGGCATTGAGCGACGAACAGCTCAAAGCCAAAACGGCAGAATTCCGTCAGCGTTTAGCCGACGGAGCTTCCTTGGACTCTCTCCTGCCGGAAGCATTCGCCGTTGTGCGTGAGGCAAGTTTCCGCGTTCTCGGAATGCGTCACTTTGACGTGCAGTTAATCGGCGGTATGGTCTTAAATGACGGCAAGATCGCTGAAATGCGTACCGGTGAAGGTAAAACTTTGACCGCAACTTTGGCGGTTTACCTCAATGCATTGCCCGGTAAAGGCGCGCACGTTGTGACGGTGAACGATTACTTGGCAAGCCGTGACGCGGCCTGGATGGGTAAGGTTTACAACTTCCTCGGAATGACTGTCGGAACGATTCTTTCCAATCAGCCGAACGATCAGAAACAGGCCGCTTATGCTGCCGATATTACTTACGGTACGAACAACGAATTCGGCTTCGACTACCTCCGCGACAACATGGAGTACGAGACCGGCGCACGCCGCCAGAGAGGTCTGTTCTTCGCGATCGTGGACGAAGTTGACTCCATTTTGATTGACGAGGCCAGAACTCCGCTGATTATTTCCGGTCCTGCCGAAGGCAGTACGGATATTTACGTTGCCATCGACAAGATTCCTGACATGCTGGAGCGCCAGAAGCAGGAAAAGGGCGAAGGCGACTACTGGGTCGACGAGAAGCAGCACACAGTCCAGCTTTCCGAAGCCGGTCACGAGAAAGTCGAAAAAATCATGGTCGACATGGGTCTGCTGCCTGCCGGCCAAAGCCTTTATTCTCCGACGAATATCATGTTGCTTCACTATCTGAATGCAGCGCTCCGTGCTCATACGCTCTTTGTCAAAGACCAGCACTATGTCGTTCAGAACGGCGAAGTCATTATCGTTGACGAATTCACCGGTCGTTTGATGAAAGGACGCCGTTGGTCCGACGGTCTGCATCAGGCCGTTGAAGCCAAAGAAGGCGTTGAAATTCAGCAGGAAAACCAGACTTTCGCGTCTATTACCTTCCAGAACTACTTCCGTATGTATGAAAAGCTCTCCGGTATGACCGGTACGGCCGATACGGAAGCTTATGAATTCCAGGAAATTTACGGTCTGGAAACGGTTGTCATCCCGACACACCGCATGATGATTCGTGATGACCAGCAGGATAAGGTTTATCGCACTGCAAAAGAAAAATACAAAGCCATCGTTGATGACGTTAAAGAGTGCTACGGCCGCGGTCAGCCGGTTCTTGTCGGTACGACCTCGATCGAAAACTCCGAACTTATCAGCGACATGCTGACTAAAGCAGGCATTCCGCATAATGTGCTCAATGCTAAGCAGCATGAAAGAGAAGCTCAGATCGTTATGGAAGCCGGCCGTCCCGGCATGGTTACGATTGCCACTAACATGGCCGGCCGCGGAACCGACATCGTCTTAGGCGGCGGCATCAGTAAGGCTCTTGAACAGATCGATAACGACGAAACCCTTTCTGACGAACAGAAGAAGGCTAAGAAAGAAGAAATCAAGGCACAGTGGCAGGTTGACCACGATCGCGTTGTGGAACTTGGCGGCTTGAGAATTATCGGTTCCGAGCGTCACGAATCCCGCCGTATCGACAACCAGCTGCGCGGACGTTCCGGCCGTCAGGGTGACCCGGGTTCTTCCCGCTTCTACCTGTCCATGGAAGACCCGTTGCTCAGAATTTTCGCCGGCGAAAAGATGCAGGCTTTGATGAACAAGCTGCGTCTCCCTGAAGGTGAAGCCATTGAAGCAGGCATTGTCTCCCGTTCTATTGAAACCGCTCAGCGTAAGGTCGAATCCCGCAACTTCGATATTCGTAAGCAACTGCTTGAATACGATGACGTGGCAAACGATCAGAGAAAAGAAATCTACGCTCTGCGTAACGAAATCCTGGAAAACAAAGATGTGTCCGGTCCTGTGAAGGAACTTCGCGACGGATATTTCACCAGTCTGTTCCGCCACTATGTTCCGGCAGATACCGTCGAAGAACAGTGGGATCTTGAAGGCTTAGAAAAAGAACTGAAAGAACAGTGGAATCTGGATGTTCCGCTCAAGGCTACACTGGAAAAATCCGAAAGCTCCGACGACCAGGAACTTCTGGATATGCTGCTTGCAGCCACCAACAAGGTTTACGACGAAAAAGACGCCTTGGTCGGTCACGAAGCTTTTGCACAGTTTGAACGCAACGTTCTGCTTCAGTTCCTGGATCAGCGCTGGAGAGAGCACCTCAGCCAGCTCGATATGCTCCGTCAGGGCATCTATCTCCGCGGCTATGCTCAGAAACAGCCGAAACAGGAATACAAGCGCGAAGCTTTTGAACTGTTTGCCAACTTGCTTGAAACTGTCGGTGCCGACGTCACCCGCGTTCTGATGAATGTTCAGATTCGTCAGCCGGAACCTGAAGAAGTCGCAGCGGCTCAGCAGGAAGCTCAGGCTCCCGCTCAGCAAGAAGCCCTTCCTCAGGAAGAAGATCCGTTTGCGCATGTCGGACGTAATGATCCCTGCCCCTGCGGCAGCGGCAAGAAATTCAAAGACTGCCACGGCAAACTTCGTTAATCTGAATTAATGGAAAGACGGCTCTCGGTGAAAACACCTTGAGCCGTTTTCTTTTGGCCGACATTCGTGCTCTAAAATCGAAAAATTAAATCAAAAAATTTTTGAGAAAAAAGGAAAAGCAATATGGCAGTCAATCTCTTCCCGCCCGAACCGTCTGAGATTTACTCGGTTCCCGGAGTTGTCCTCGGCGTTGCGGCAGCCAATATCCGTAAACCCAACCGCAATGACGTTCTGGTGGTTGAGTTGGCATTAGGATCCCGCGTCGCAGGCGTGTTTACTTCTAATCGCTTCGCGGCAGCGCCTGTTCAGGTTTGCAGGACTCACTTAGCTGAAACGAATAACATCAGAGCATTAGTCGTCAACACCGGCATAGCAAACGCAGGTACCGGCGAACAAGGTCTCCAAGACGCTCAGGAAACCTGCAGAAAGGTTGCGGATATCTTCGACTGCTCTCCGATGCAGGTTCTGCCATTCTCGACCGGTGTCATCATGGAACCGCTCCCCATGAACCGTCTGCTTAAAGGCGTGGAAGAAGCCGCTAAGCATTTGTCGAGAACCAATTGGATCGCAGCGGCCGAAGCCATCATGACAACGGACACCGTTCCCAAATGCGTTTCCCAGCGTGTCATGCTGGATGACGAGGAAATCACGATCACCGGTATCAGCAAAGGTTCCGGCATGATCGAGCCGCACATGGCAACGATGCTGGGCTTCATTGCGACCGATGTTGCCATCGGTCAGGACCTAATCGGCAAAGTCGTCAAGATGGTGGCCGAGGCTTCTTATAACCGTATTACCGTCGACGGGGACACGTCCACGAACGACTCGTTCGTTTTGATTTCTACCGGATGCAGCAATGCTCGCCCGATCGAAAGTATGGACGACCCGCGCTTTGATGATTTGCTGGATTCTTTAATCGAAGTCGGACAAAAGCTTTCTCAAGCGATGGTCCGAGACGGAGAAGGCGCAACGAAGTTCATTACCATTACGGTGGAAGATGCGAAAAACGAAGCGGAAGCCCTCAAAGTTGCCTACGCCGTCGCTCATTCTCCGTTGGTTAAGACAGCCTTCTTTGCTTCCGACCCTAACCTTGGCCGAATTCTGGCCGCGGTCGGCAACTCAAAGATTCCGGATTTGGACGCAACGAAAGTTTCTCTTTGGCTGGACGACGTTTTAGTCGCCAAGAACGGCGGCCGTGCTCCTGAATATATGGAGGAGCAGGGCGTTGCTGTGATGAGCCAGGATGAAATTACCGTTCGTATCAGCCTCGGCCGTGGAGATGCCTGCGAAACTGTTTGGACCACAGACCTTTCTCACGATTACGTTTCGATCAACGCAGATTACAGAAGCTAAATACAGTGATGGCAGACGCAAAACTCGAACAAAAACTGGAACGTCTTCTCGATCGACTGGAAATTCTTCTTCCCAAGACCGAGGATGAAGTAGATTGGAGCGCAGCGGCTTTTCGGTGGCGCCGCAAACAATACTTGGGCATGTCCTACGGCGTCCTCGAGCCGATTCATCGAGTCGCACTCGTAGATCCGGATTCGATTAAGAATGCGGATCAGCAGAAAGCCGCGTTGCTCAGAAACACGGAGCAGTTTGTTCGAGGTTTGCCCGCAAATAATGTTCTTTTAACCGGTGCGCGAGGCACCGGAAAATCCTCTCTTATCCGTGCGTGTTTGAAGCAGTTTGCAGATCAAGGACTGCGTCTCATTGAAGTGGACAAAGAAGATTTAAAGGATCTGATCGACATTGCTCAGCGCATCGCCGAACGACCCGAAAAATTTATTGTCTTCTGCGATGATTTGTCTTTTGAATTCGGAGAAGGCGGATACAAAGCACTGAAAGCGATTTTGGACGGCTCCGTGGCTTCGACCGGAGACAATCTGCTGGTGTACGCAACATCCAATCGTCGTCACTTAATGCCGGAGAAAATGCAGGACAACCTTGCCAGCAGCATGGACGAAGACGGCGAACTCCATCCGGCTGAGACGATCGAAGAAAAGATGTCGTTATCCGAGCGTTTCGGTCTTTGGTTGAGCTTCTACCCGTTCTCTCAAAAAGAATATTTAGCGGTCGCCGAAGGCTGGACAAAACATTTCGGCGGAGAAATCTCCGACAGATGGCAAACCGAAGCATTGCAGTTTGCACTGCAGCGCGGTTCTCGTTCCGGCCGTGTGGCTTACCAGTTTGCACGCGACTGGGCAGGAAGAATGCATTTGGAGACTGAGCATGACAACTAAACCGACCGAAGTGGTTGTTGCCGTGGCTTTTGATAAAGACGGACGTTTTCTGATGACTTCGCGTCCCGAAGGAAAAGTCTATGCGGGCTACTGGGAATTTCCGGGCGGCAAAGTCGAAGCCGGAGAAACTCTTGAGGAAGCGCTTGTCCGTGAAATGAAAGAAGAACTCGGCGTTCAGGTAACTGATTGCCGAGGGGTTTATTCAACGGTGTTCACGTATCCTCATGCCACCGTGCATTTGCATTTCCTGCATTGCCGTTTGAATCCTGAAGAGCTGAAATGTCTCGAAGGACAGACATATCGATTCTGTACCTTAGAGGACTTACCGCATCCGATTTTGCCGGCGACGGAACCGGTACTAGCGCAGGTGACGGCGAGAAAGTAGTTCTACTTCTCTAGGTCAGCTTTATGTGCGGCGAGTTTGCCGGTGGCGAGTGCATCGGCAGAGATATCAAGATCGTCGTCGCCTTCCATCGGTTTATCTTTGATGGAATATTTCCCTTCTGCCCACGCGCCGAGATCGATTAAGCGGCAACGTTCGCAGCAGAAAGGACGATACGGGTTCTTGTCTGAGTATTCACATTCACGCCCGCAGGTCGGGCATTTAACTTTAATTGCCATTTTTACTACATATTGCATAAACCGAGGCGGAAAGGCATCACCTCGGGAATTTCCGCGATCGGACCGCTGCCGAAATTGGCGCCGGAGAAACGAACCGAAAGGAGATAACGGTTCGCGGAGATCTTCGGAATCATATTCAGTTTAGGATCCACAAATACTTGGAGCAGTGTAAACGTTTTGCCCTGAAGGTCTTTCTGGTAAGAGCCTTTGATCGCTTCCACGTCATTTAACTCAGCTGTGCCGCGCAGCAGATTCAAAATCAAATCGATGGCGTTGCTGTAGGGGAGCAGGGGCTTTATCCACTCATTGAGATAGTGCTTGCGTTCTTCAGGCGAAAGGTGAAGCCAATGGTGGTAAACAGGGACGTCGAATTCACAGGTTCCGGCAGGAATGCCTGAGCGCTGTCCGACTGTTTTAAGGAATTCGTTCTGGCTGGAGAGATGGGAGATTCTGACGCCCACGCAGCTTAATTCGGCTCTGCTGGCTTGGAGTTTGTCCAAGGTTTCTTTTAAGGATTCCTGGTCAACGTTGTCATTATTTGCGAGAGGTTCCAAGCAGGACCGGAAGCGAGCAAGTTCGTGCAGGAGGTCATTTTTTTGATCTCCGCGGGTTGTGACCTCTTGAATTTCAAAGTACTTGATGATGGCTGCTCGGTGATCATTCGCATTATCTTGCTGAGCAAACCACGACAGCTGTTTAAAAAGGTCAGCTAGTCTCAAAAAAGTACGAAGTTTTTCGTTGGAGGGAAACTCATATCGTAATAAGGTTTCGGTCATTCCAATCTCTCGCGTTCCTAGAATAATTTTATATTTTCCCCTTAACGGCCGGTAATGGAAATGATTACCGCCGAAGGCGTACGGCTATCGAAAAATCTCTCAGAAATAACGCAAAAACATCAGGGGATTCTCCTATACGATTGTACACAATGGGAACGTTAAGACTAAGAAAATAAGCTGTTGTATCTCTCACTGCGAGACAATAAGTTATATGCGTCGGAATGGGAAGAAACTCAGTTTTCTTTGGTCAGTGCAAGGTACAACGAATGAAGTTTTAGTACTGAGGCCTTCAGCATCTCACAGGTACCGACATTTTCAATGACATCGTCCGCAGCATCCAGTCTTTGGGCGGTCGTCGCCTGAGTCGAAATAATCTTTTTTACAGCTTCCGGCGTTAGATGACTTCTTTGAACTACTCTCTCGATTCTTAGAGCTTCGGGCGCTTCGACGACAAGCAAGCGATCGATGGACGAACGCCAAAAGGGGCTTTCAATGAGAAGCGGGACGCTTAAGATCGTGTACGGGGACTGTGAGGCGTCGAGTTGGCGCTGACACTCTTTGCGAATTAAAGGATGAAGGATATTTTCCAGAGCCGTTTTAGCCGCAGGGTCAGAAAACACCAACTCTCTAATGAATTTTCGATTCATGGAGCTGTCGGGAGAGGCTGCTTCAGGCCCGAAGTGTTTAACGATATCCGGCATTGCGCCGCCGTTTACCGCGGTTAATTGCCGCGAGACGACATCTGCATCCACAACTTCGATCCCTAATTCCTCAAATAAGTCAGAAACCGTTGTTTTGCCGGAACCAATCCCGCCTGTCAGACCGATCACTTTCATGGAGTGCCTATTGTTAAATTGAAAGCGGCTTCTTTACTCCTATAGAGAAGAAAGCGCCGATGTTCTAAATCAAGGAGCCCCTTATTTGGCTTGTAAGACCTGATCAATCCAGTCTTTTGTAAGCTGTTCGCGTAGCCGGCCTTTCTCAGACAACGGGACGCCAAGCATATGAATATTCTTTAAATCCAGCACAGGGTCGTCAACTTTGACGTCGGTACGGGTCGGAACATACCTAATCTTATTTTTGATAAGGAATTCGGCCAGTTTAGGTGAAGTGGCCCAGTCTAAAAATTCTTTTGCCTCTTTCGGATGTTTAGCACCTTTTACAAGAGACACAACTTCGATGCCGAAGGTAACGCCTTCTTTCGGATAAGAAATCGTGACCGGATATCCGAGCTGGACGATATCCAGCGCATCAGGCAAGTAAACCATGGCAGCAGCCGCGAGACCGTCACCGACACGCAAAGCAGGCCAAGCACCGCTCTTGGTGTACATCTGAACGTTCTTGTGAAGTTTTTTCTGGAAGTCGATACTGCCTTCGCGCCCGAATACTCTTTCTAAAGAGAAGAGGCGTTCTGTCGCAGTTCCGGAGGTTCGAGCATCGGCCAGGATAAGGCCTTCTTTGTATTCAGGCTTTAGAAAATCCTGCCAGGAAGTCGGAGCCTTCAGGTTGTTCTTTTTAAGAAAGTTGTTATTCGTGATGAAGGCAAGCGGCATGATGCCGATTCCCGTCCAATAATTTTGTGGATCCTTAAATTCTGCCGGAATGAAATCAGAGCCTTTAGGTTTATAGGGTGCTGTCAGCCCTTCGTTCTTAGCAACTTCAAGATAATCTGCCGGACCTCCCAGAAGAACATCGACTTGGGGATTACTTTTCTCTGCCTGGAGGCGGGAGAGAACTTCGCCGGAAGAAAGTCTGAGGAAGTTGACTTTGATACCCGTTTCCTTGGTGAACTGTTCAAGGACCTGAGAGGCGTATTTCTCAGGCATGGAGGCGTAAACGTTCAGTTCTGCAGCAAGAACATTAAAAGAAAGGCCAAGAACGGCTAAGGATGCAGCAAATTTAGCGACAAGTTTCATCAGCATAGAACCCAAAGATATTTCAATTATTCTGCCATAACATATTTATTTCTCCGATTTATAACGGAGGAATTTTTCGATTCTCGGAAAAATTTAAAAATCGCCCATTTCGAGCGCATAATCTTTAAAAAGATCAAGAGAAGGAGGGGCTCTCGTGCCGTGGGTAGTAACGCTTACGATCTTAGTCGCCGGCGCATTCTTGATGGATATGTCGTTCACGATGATTACGCCGTTTTTGCCGGTGTATCTATCCTCTGAACTCGGAGCTAAGGCTTCTGAAGTCGACATGTGGTCAGGCGCGGTTTTTGCGGTGACTTTCTTTGTGAGCGGGCTGCTTGGTCCGGTCTGGGGCGTGCTCGCTGACCGTAAAAGCCGCAAACTCATGGCGTTAAGGGCTTCGATCGGTCTGACGATCAGTTACGCATTATGCGGCATTGTTCAAACTCCGATGCAGTTGTTTGCAGCGCGGTTTTTCCAAGGTTTGTGCGCCGGTCTTTATCCTGCATTGCTGGCCTTATTGGCAGCTTCTATTCCAGCGCGTAAAACGGGGCTGTCTATGGGATTGATGCAGGGAGGCATGACGGTCGGCGCGGTTGTGGGACCATTTGTTGGCGGTGTGCTGGCAGATTATTTCGGAATGCGCGAATCTTTCTTTGTTGCGTCGATCGCCCTAGGTCTTATTTCTCTTTTGATCGGATTTTGTATTAAAGAAAAACCGAGGACAGTTAAAGTCACGTCAAGAAACTGGTTTGATTGGAGTGTGCTTCGTCAACCTGCGATCTTCAAGATGCTGATTGCGTGTGCAGTGATTCACGCATCTTTGTTCTCAGCTCAGCCGATCCTGCCGCTCTACATTGCTCAACTTCAGGGAAGCATGGACAACATCATGATGCTGTCCGGGACGATCTTTTCTGTCTGTGCGATTTCGATCATGATTGCGTCTCCGATTCTCGGAGCAGCCGGTCAGAAGTTTGGATTCTTAAAAGTACTTTCCTGCTCTTTATTCTTTGCAGGCCTTCTAATTGATTTCTCTCAAGTATGCGAACGGTCTTCGCAATGTGTCATTTCCTAAAAACGGTTGACTTCTTTTTGTTTTAAACCTGTGTTTAGTTGACTTTGATTGGGCTAAGCCTGGTAACAGTTGACTCCTGGCTGTCCTTATCCCTGCGGTCGGTTGTCCGGAAGGCGTAGCCGGAGGACAACCGACCGCAGGGATAAACAAATTTTATGCTATTAATTTGTTCCTTAGGTGGTCCTCTCGAAGTGATCGCCAGAGCTTCTTTATCTCTCCACTGACTGTAGAAGCT
>LARN01000048.1 GCA_000980495.1 Acinetobacter sp. N54.MGS-139
CGATATAAGGCAAATAATTTTGATAATAAATTCATAGAATTATTAGAAATTTATGAGGGTTCTATTCGATTTTTTTATTAATATTGCGCGTTGGGCCTGTTTATCAATAAACTTGCCTATTTCTCTATTAAAATTAAGTAAATGCGTGGAAATGTAAGCGATATTCGACATCCCAAAAATAAAGGATAAGAGTCAATCTTTAATAGGGAGTTCAAACGGGGTAATTTTTTAACCCATTTCTTAATCACAAAAGTTGAAGCGGCGCCTTTAACGCGACATACCTTCACACTGAGCGCCTAATTTGTATTTTTTTGAAACAAGCAGTCTTTTCTTCCTGCCTTACTCTCTCCTCAGTGTTTTTCTCCAAAGAGCGTTCATAGAACGCTGTATTTACGGCGCAAATAAGCCCGGAAAGGTAGAATAGAAAGATTAGTTATTTTTTTAGCACAGCGATGACCGAAAACAAAGAAAAGGCTCAGAGCAGCCACATCACTAATTTTCTTCGCAACATTATTAACGAAGACTTGAAGCAAGGGGTAAACGATCCCAGACATTGGTGTGGACATCCCGGCACCTACACGGAACAAATGGAAGGTCCGATCGACGAGGCGAAAGTCCGTCTTCGTTTTCCTCCCGAGCCCAACGGCTATCTCCACATCGGTCACGCTAAAAGTATCTGTCTGAACTTCGGTTTGGCCAAGGACTACGCCGGACGCTGCCATATGCGTTTCGACGATACCAACCCGGTCAAAGAAGATCAGGAGTACGTCGACTCTATTCTCGGCTCCGTCAACTGGCTCGGTTTCGACTGGAAAGACGCCAAAGAAACCAACTACTACTTCGCCAGCGATTATTTCGACTATATGTACGAAATTGCCGAGCATCTGATTAAAAACGGCTTGGCTTACGTCGACGAACAAAGCGCTGAACAGATCAAAGAAAACCGCGGCACGCTGCACACACCCGGCGTGGATTCTCCCTTCCGAGATCGTCCAGCCGAAGAGAGCCTGAGACTTTTCCGCGAAATGCGTGAAGGCAAACATCCGGAAGGAAGCATGGTGCTCCGCTCTAAGGTTGACATGGGATCCCGCAATATCAACCTGCGCGACCCGGCGATTTACCGTATCCGTTTTGCCGAGCATCACCGCACGGGAGACAAATGGTGCATCTATCCGATGTACACCTTTGCTCATCCCCTCGAAGACGTACTCGAAAACATTACGCATTCCATCTGCACGTTGGAATTCGAAGATCAGCGCGCTTTCTATAACTGGGCAACCGAGAGATCCGTGCCTATTACACGCGCTCCGCTCTTTGATAAAGCAAAAGCCGTCCTGGCAGACCTTCAGACAAAGAGCTTTGAAGAAATCAAGCCTTTTGCCGAAGCTGCAGTCAAATTGAAGTGGAAACTCGGCCAGACCGAGGCTGAAAGAGAACTCGCTTCCCTCTTAGCAGACATCAAGGCCAATCCGGAAAACTTGAACGAGACATCTGCCCACGCCATCGTAAATGCCGTTGCTGCCAAACCGGAAGTCTTCACTCCGCTGCTGCAGGACGTTTTAAGCGCAACCGTTAAACCGAACTTCTTCCTGCTGCCGCATCAGTACGAATTCAATCGTCTGAACCTGACTTATGTGGTTATGAGCAAACGCAAACTGATTGCGTTGGTCAAAGAAGGTCTTGTCGACGGCTGGGACGATCCTCGTATGCCGACTCTCGTCGGTCTGCGCCGCCGCGGTTACTCTCCTGAAGCAATGCGCCTCTTCTGCGACCGCGTCGGTGTTTCTAAACAGACCGGCAGCTGGATCGACTATTCTGTTCTCGAGGGTTCTCTGAGAGATGTGCTCGATGCTGAAGCCGATCGCCGTATCGCTGTTCAGGATCCGATCAAACTCATCATTGACAACTATCCGGAAGACCAGATCGAGGAATTCGAATCTCCCAATCATCCTCAGCATCCGGAACGCGGCTCCCGCAAACTCTCCTTCGGAAAAGAACTGTGGATTGAGAGAAGTGACTTCGCTGAAGAGCCGCCCAAAGGTTATCGCCGTCTGACACTGGCAACAGCAGACAAACCGGCCATGCCTGTTCGTCTGCGTCACGCCTACGTCGTACAAGCCACGTCTGTGGAAAAAGATGCCGACGGCAAGATCACTGCCGTTCACGCTGAATATTTTCCGGAAACCAAGAGCGGTACCGACGGCGCAAACTCGATCAAGACCAAGGCTGCCATTCACTGGCTGAGCGTTAAAGATGCTCTTCCCGCAACGATCAGACTTTATGACCGTCTGTTCACCGTTCCGAAACCCGATGCCGGTGAAGTGGACTTCCGTGAGCTCATCAATAAGAACAGCAAGACTGTGATGCAGTCCTATGTTGAGCCTTCTCTGAAAGACGCCAAGCCCGAAGACCGCTTCCAGTTCGAAAGAAACGGTTATTACGTGGCCGATCAGAAGGACTTCACTCCTGACAACCTGGTATTCAACCTTGCAGTTGCTCTGAAGGACACCTTCGGAAAATAATTAAGCGCTAATCGCTTGAGGGACGGCCATGGCCGTCCCTTCTTTTTTAGGAAAGCTTTTGAATGGTTTCGGCCAAAAGCTTCGGCGCAATCTGCAGAGAGTAGTCAAGTTCTAAACGCTCCGTGCTTTTGTGCGCATCTCTGCCTGCCGGACCCATGTTGGCAATCGGAATATCTAATGCGCCCGGAAGGTCGGTCGGCAAATAAAAGAGTTTGTTCCAGCCGGCCATGTTCTCGCCCACTTGTTTGGCGCCTTCTCTCATTTCCTCAAAGCCGAGGAATGACAAATCCGTAATGCCTCCGAAAACTTCGTGCAGACGGACCGCTTCGTTTTTACTTAAGACTTTTGCCTGTTCCGTCACTTCTTCCATCACTTTTCTGAGCTTCTGCTCCTCAGGGGACTCCCGACGATTCAGCCGAGCCGGATAGTACGGCGGCAGGAACCCGACCACAATGGTCGGTCTAGGCATCTGAGCCTGTAGAAACAGCCAGGAACATTCTTTGAGCGCGGCTTCCCGAATATCTAGGTCTTTAGGGAGCGAGCGATAAAAATGATCTCTTTTTTCTTCAAAGGATTCGCCCGTCTTTTGGCGAGCCATCCGCTGAAGCATCCCGAAGGTAACAACATTGACCTCATCAATGTCGGGAAAGTCTGCGCCTTTATCTTCTGCAAACAGCAGTGCGCGCATCAGCTTGCTTCGAGCTTGTGCGGCCGCGCGGGCTGCCGTCATTTGAGCCCAGCGAAGAATATCTGCCGGTTTCTTTGAAGCGGTCAGGACATTGAAATAGGCTGAGGCTTCTTCAGGCACGGTAACCGAATAACCGTTGCGATGCACCTGCATATTTAAGCAAGCAGGAGGCGCTAGAAGATCGAGTCCCGAGCCTTCATACAAAGCGGTATCGGCTTCCGCCAAACAAACAACCTCACTAATTAAAAGCGCAGAGCTAAAGCCGTGAAGATAATTGCCGATATGCGCAGATTTGCCGAAGGCGTAGAAGAACGGCATCAATTTGCCGGTGGTTCCTGTGTAATAAGGTCTCACGGCCGGTACGGTCTTGGTTCCCGCTGTCCAAAAACAAGGTTCTCCGGTCAAAGCTGCGACAACTTTCAGATGCTCTTCTTCACAAATATGGAGGAAAGTTCTTAACGAACCGATCATGCCGGCACTGTTGGCTTCTTCATCCGGAACCGCCCAAAACAGAATATTGACGGCAAGAGTCGGATCATCTGCCCAGACCTCCATAGAGGCCAGAAAAAGCGCAAGACCGGCCTTCATATCCATGCTGCCGCGCCCGAACAGCCAATTGCCGCTCTCAAGGTCCTGTCGAGCGATTTCATCCAGAGGCTGCCCACGAAGTGCTTCCGTATAACGTTCTAAGTCAAAAGCCGTCTGTGCTTTATCACCGCAGTTCTGTGTATCGACGACATCAAAGTGACCAGTCAGTACAACGGTTTTATCGGTAGGAACGGCGGCGCGGAGCAGTCCGAAAACCGCTCTACGCTCAAGAGGGTCCCGCTCACAGACCGGTTCAAAAACTTTCACGCGTCCTGGATGTTTTTCTGCTAGACGACGCAGACACTCGGCAATGAAATCCGAACAGCGGTTTTCTTCCTCGGCGCTGCCGCTGACAGAGGGAATGGCACAAAGCTCTTTAGTGAGCTCGAGAATTCGGGAAGGCTGGGCAGTTTTCATGACAAAAACGAAGAAAATTAATGACGCTTTGTCATTTTAGGGCTTCAAAAAGCCTCATTTCAGCCTAAAAAGTTAAAGTCAGCTTTAAGTCGCGAAACCTAAAACTGACCTATTTTGAAAAATTAAGAATCAAACCGAACCAACAGGCGCAGGAGCGGACTTTTTATCCGCAGAAGGACCTGAGGCGTATTTTTTACCAATTTCTTTCAGGAAAGAAATAATCTGAGGATTCTCCCAGGGCAAATAGCCTTCGGCATAAGCAACTAAGTTGCCGTTCCCGTCAATAATGAAGTTGGTCGGAACCACCGAGACACCCATTTTCCCGGGAATCGCCTGTTTACTGTCGATGAGGGTTTCAAAACCGGAAGCCCGGATCTTGTCGAGAAACTTTTTGAGATCAACGTTTCCGCCGTCGACCGCCACGCCGATCACGCGAACATCAGAATTTTTCAGCGCATTCTGCGCAGTGATCAATTCCGGGATCTCAGCAACGCAGGGACGGCACCAAGTCGCCCAAACATTCAGGACGACAACCTTTCCTTTGTAATCGGCCAGATTAACGTTCTTCCCGTAAATAGTTTTGAGATCAAACTGCGGCATCTTTAAAGCATGCTTGAGCTCTCGGAAGTTCGGCATCGCGCGAGGCGCTTTCAGCGGTGTTCCGGTTTCGTAAACACGGTCAAAGTCCGCGGCCTGCGGCGCCGGAGAAAATAAAACGGCTCCGGCAAGGACGGTAAGTGCTAAAAATTTTTTCATCTTTCGTTGCTTTTTCGGTATGCTGTTGGGATTTTAGAACGACCGATTCGGCACAGATGTAACGAGTCTTTTAGGAGCGCTCATGATGGTGGTCCCGAAGACTATTCCCTTCGCGATTGAACTAAAGTCGGAAGACAATGGTCTTGCCGGCGTCGCTCATTTGAAGCTGGAATCGGCGATAAAAGATTTATCAACGCCATTTATAAGGAGTGAATTATGGGACTGTTCAATACAATTCTTCAGAAACTTGGTTTCATGAAAGACAAAGCTGTCGAAGCTGTTGCCGGTGAAACCGCCGCGGCAGCCGAAGCACCGGCCGCACCTGCGGAAGCCGCCCCCATGGAAGCCGCTGCCGTTGAAACCGTTGCTGCCGCCGCACCGGCCGCCGCTGATGCTCCAGCCGCAGCGCCTGAAACCGTCGACGTCGTCGCTGTCTGCGAAGCCCTGGCTGCAAAGAACCCGCAGAAACTCAACTGGAGAACCTCTATTGTCGACCTTATGAAGCTCCTTGGTATGGATTCTTCCTTGGCCAACCGTAAAGAATTGGCTAAAGAGCTCGGCTGCCCGGAAAACCTCATCGGCGGCGACTATTCTCAGATGAACGTCTGGCTGATTAAAGCCGTGATGAAGAAACTTGCCGAAAACGGCGGCAAAGTCCCTGAAGAACTGAAGTAAGGGTTCTCAATTCTTGTAACAGCGCCGCAGTATCTGCGGCGTTTTTTCTTCAGCTGAGATTTGGTAAAGTGAACCTTTCGGAGAAAAAATAATATGTTCGCTTATCCCATTATTGTTGCAGCTATGATCGGCTCCGGCCTGCTCATCGGTTGGATTGACTTTAGCTATCTCTGGGGCATGATCCCCGCCGTTATCGGAGGCTTCTGCGGAAGCTACTACAGCAAGTTCGGGCGCATGCTCTTAAAGCCCGGCATTGATGACTACCAAAGAGAAAAGATCCTCTCCGTCACACGCGTTCTGACCATCATGTGGACCGTGATTTCCGCGATTTTCTTTGCGCTCGGCTACGGATTAACTAAGGTTGCTTACTGATTTGTTGTTTTGATTTTTCGTTATGCAGATTCATGCTTTCGGTCTTTCCCGCGTACCGGCTTTCCTGGGTCAGTGGGATCTCGACTTTGACGGACGCTCAGGCGTTTTCCCGATTTCATTGACGGGAGAGAAAAACGTTGCATTATTCCTCGACGCCCTCAAGTTCGCTCTCTTCGATGTCCCATCCGAGAAACTGGGAGAAAATCCTGAAGTCCGCTTGGGCTTTTCTACGGAAGAAGGACGGTTCGAAATCCTCCGTTCGCCCGAAAACACTGAAATCCGCAAAAACGGCATGCCGTTTGACCTTCAGGCTGCGCCCTTTCCTGTCGCCATGGCTAGGATCACGCATCTTGATGCCGATAAATTAGAAGACACCCTTTTCTACGACATCCTCTCGACTTCTGAATCTCTGACTGAGAACGCGGATACCTTAGCCTCATCTTTGATCGGAAATGTCTCCGAGTCTCTCGGAAACGCAATCCTGACTCAAGGCATTGAAGTTTCTCAGCAGAAGGCCGCCTTGCTCGCCGCTTCTCAGTCTGTCATAGACGGAATTTCGGTTGTTTCCGAAGAGGAAGAAGAACGCCTCAATCAGCAGCTCATTAAGGCCGGCGTCTCTCACGCCGCTCTGCAAAACGAAATTGCCCAGCTCAAAGATTCGATGGACTGGCTCATCCGCATCAATATGCTCAAGGATGAAGCCGCCCGCTTGTCTAAGCAGCTCACGGCAGTCAACGGCGACCTTTCTCGCTTTGACGTAAAAAAGAACGTTCTGGAAAAGGCCCTGAGGGCAGATGCTCTGGCGCCTGACTACGACGCCCTCTCCAAACTGCGAGTATACGAAAAAGAAGAAGGCAAGCTGATTGCCGAACTCAAAAAATCCGTCCCGATGCTTTCCGAACGCGTTCGCTCTGCCTCTCTGGCTTATGCTGAGGCGGACAAGAATTTCAAGAGCGTCCTAGAAAATTACAACGAGAAGTGCGTGACGCTGGAACGCGTTCGCGAATTAGATGAAAAAATCGAAGCTTCTCAGATCCAAAGCAAGCACCTTAAAGAGGAGCTTTTCAACGAGCAAACCGCCGCTCGCCTCCTCTCTGAAGAAAGTACACGATTAAAAAATGTCCTCTCTCAACTGACCATCCGCTCACAGCTTCTGAACAAGAAGATGGATGATCTTTCTATGGATAAGCTCCTGGTCGAAGAGCTCGAAGAATACAAACGCCTTCTTGATGAAATTGATGCCGAAGTCATTCGCAGCGCTGAGGCAGAAGAAACGCAGCGGGAGCTGCAAAAACGGATTGAGTCCTCCCGCTCTGCTTTATTAGACGTACAAAACGTCATTGCTGCTCTGAAAAACGAAGAACTTGCCGTCACCGGCGAACTCTCGATGAAAGAGCGCATGCTCTTTAAGTCTCTAGGGACGGAGGGCGTCGGGACGCTCGCTGCGGAACTAGACAATCAGAATGAACGCTTAAATGCCTTGGACGCGCTTCAAGGAAGAATTGTCCTCTTGGCAGAAGGATACGACCGATTCAATCAGGTAAAAGCAGAACTTGAAAGTACCAAGCACGCCTTAAGACTTGCAACAGTTGCTTTGAATGCGGCTCGTCAGGCCTACATCGACAAGACAGCCGTCGTCAACTCGGCTCAACAGGCTTATTCCTTCTATCTCGAAGTACTGTCGCTGAATGAACAGCGCGATAAGCTAGCCAACGGCAAGCCTTGTCCCTTGTGCGGCGCGATTCACCATCCCTACTCCGTCAAACTGCCGTTTGACCGTTCGTTGGAAGACAAACTCGCTAAGGCAAAAGAAGATGCTCAACTCGCCCTCATCGAATCGGAAAAATGCGAAGCCGAATTTAGCCAGCTTCAACTGCAGCAGACGGAGGCCGAAAACATCCTGAATACACTCACGTCCGAGCTCAATGAAGCCAAAGGCGAGATTTTGTATATCGCGAGCGAGCTCAATATTGTCGGTCTGAGAGAAAAGAAACCGATTACATGGGCGGCTGTCCTCAAGCAAAAACAAACCTCTTTGGCCAACCGTCGAGACGACCTTGAAGCACGCCTAGAGAAAATTCAAGGGCTCACTGAAGCGATTGAATCGCTGAAAGAAAAGCGTGAAGACGCAGCGCTTAAAACCGCTCGTAAGAAAGAGGAACAGGCATCTTTGGAAGAAGCTTTAAAGAACTTCGCCAACATGTCGGCCGAGCTGGAAAAGAATCAAAAAGACTCTGAACTTAATCGCGTCTCTTTGACTCGTTTGCTCGAACGTGCCTTTGCCCGCTTCGGCCTGAAGGCTTCTAACCCGGCCATCATGAAACAGAACTTGCCGACGCTCGAAAAACGCCGAGAACAGTGGATCAACTGGAGCGCCGAGAAGAAACAAATCGAAGAAGAAACAGCGCAGAGCGAAGAGGCATTGAGAAATACCATCTCCTCCCTGACTGCCCAGAAGAAGAGCGCTGAAACCCTAGAAAAGGACATCGAGACCCTCACGGAACAGATCAAACGGTTCCAGAAAGAACGACATGAGGCCATTGCAAGCCAGACCCCTGAAGAAGTGATCGCAGCGATTGAAACAGAAAAAGCCAATGCCACACGTCTTGCCGAAGAGGCTAAATTAAGTCTTGCTGCCAAAGAGGAAGCCCTTCTCTCTACGCAGAACAAAATTAATAGTCTCGAAGCACATCGCAGCGAAACGATTAAATCCATTGAATCGCTTTCGGACGCTTTCAATCAAAAACTCCAAAAGGCCGGTTTTCCGAACGAGTCCAGTTTCCTTTCTTCTCAGATCTCGACTGCGCAGAAAGACGATCTCATGCGTCAAAACGATGAACTGCTCGAAAGATATCGTGTCGTAAATTCGCAGTACGAAGAAAAACAGCAGGCATTAAACAGCCTTCAGGAAAAGAACCTGACGACCCGCACTCGTGAGCAACTGGAAGAAGAACTCTTAGAAAAATCCGATCTCTTCCACACCGCGACCGCACAGCTCACGAGCCTTCGCGAAAAGATGGCAAAAAATGCCAACAACAAGAACCGTCGTAAACGAGAAGAAGCTGAATTTCAGAAACTGCAAACCTCGCTTGAGCGTTGGGAATCTCTCTGCGCTAATGTCGAGAAGCCCGGCGGAATTGCGCGCTTAGGTCTATCACTCGCAGTCGCTTACGGCTCGGCTGATATTGATGCCTTTATTTCCGGCGCCAAGATCAAACTCCGTGATGAAGGTGTGAAATTATTTGCACCCGAGCTCTCGGACGCTTCAGGTCTCGCGGACATGAAGACAATTTCTGCCGATCAGCGTTTCTTCGTTGCACTTTCCCTACTCTTGGGAAGAAGCGAATTGTTTGCCCGTCGAAGCAAACCTGAGTTTGTCATTCTTAAGCAAAATCAGAATGAAGCTTTCCCAAGCCAGACGTTCACGGGTTTAGAAAGCTTGAACCTAACGATCGGCGTCGCGAGATAATTCTCTATTCTTCGACGAATGCAATCAGAAGAGCTCCTCGTGTGAGCTCTTCCAATTCTTTAGCAAAAGTCTCAGCGAGATCCTCGGGGATCTCCACATCAAAATCCGCGTCCATATCAAAATTCTTTTCCAGAATTCGACCGTTTGCAGTTTCGATTTTGCGCAGAACCTGATTCACAAATCGATGTTCAACGCTGAATTTGATGCGTTTCGTTTTGGTACGGATACGTGTGGGAACGGCCTCTAAGGCCATTTTGACGGAGGACTGATAAGCTTTAACAAGTCCTCCTGTACCGAGCAATATTCCGCCGAAATAGCGTGTTACAACGACGGTCACTTCTCCGATGCCGCTGTGCGTGACCGCCGTCAGCATGGGGCGGCCGGCGGTTCCGTGAGGCTCGCCGTCATCGCTTGCGCCGATACGGTCGGTAGATCCGGCCGCTCCGGCGCAATAAGCCCAGCAGTTGTGCCGGGCATCTTCAAATTCGGCTTTAATTTGTTCGATGAAGGCTTTTGCTTCTTCGACACCGGGAGTATGCCCGACAGAAGCGATAAAGCGGCTGCGCTTTATCGTCTGTTCGACACGAAAAACTTCTCCCGGACGCAGGTCCGGAATGTTGTAGCTGACATCTGCCATCCGGGGACTCTCTTTATGTGTTACTTGTGAAGCTTGTTCACTATTTTAAAGAGAGTTTCGTTTTCCATGACAAGGGGCGAATCTTTGGCAAAAAACACGATGCCGTCTTCGGGAGCTTCGGTCTGAGCAACCGTCACACCGGTGAGCGGATCAATGATGTCTGCAAGAATCTGGCCGCGTTCAACCGAGTCAAAGGATTTGACGTGCGGAATGTAAAGACCGGAGGCTGTTGAACGCAGTGAGACCAGCTCTTCTTCCAGGAGAACGGTCGATTCATAGCCGCCGTAAACGTTGTAATTTAAAACGTTCATTCGGCTTAAGAAACGGCAAACCGCCGCAATAGCCATGTCCGCGCCCTTCTTGTCGATCTTCTCTGTAGAGCGGCTGTAAAGAGAAAAGGCTTTCGTGTCCCACACCTGCCAGTTATCATCCACACGGTGGTAACGACCCCCGCTAATGTTCACGATGTGACAAAAGCGGACGAATTACGCCGCCCCGATGACTGGGAAGTAATCGGCGATTCC
>LARN01000050.1 GCA_000980495.1 Acinetobacter sp. N54.MGS-139
ACAGGACAGTGAAACGCCTCCACGCCGATGATAGTGAGTTGTATTTCTTGCGAAAGTAGGTAGTCTCCGGGCTCTCCATAAAAGACAAACCTCTTGGACCTAACCGTTCAAGAGGTTTTGTTTTATCTGCTCATTTCTCCTGTGTGAACATGTTCACACTCGTGCTCTGTCTTCCACACCTAAAACTGCGGAAATCGAGCCGCAAGCCTTACCAAATTAGGCTTTCCTGATTTTATGTTTTCTAATCTTGTTGTAGTAGAGCAAATTTTAAGAACCCTTGTCTGCTCTATATCGACCCGACATTAGGAGTGATTAATTCGAGTACCAAGACTGCTTCGAAAAAATAGAAATTCGATCTCGCTTATAGCTCTTTTTCTTTCAATAACAGCGATGTGTCTAATCGCTGTAGATTTTACTTATTTAGATTTCTTTCTTTAATGTCCGTCTTCACTCACAACTTTTCTTTAGAAAAGCGGAACTATGTGAAAAAGACCACAGATGTGTAGCTCTTGTCTCTTATTTTCTTCGAATCTCTGCCAACAATCATTGAAATCTTTCTCTCAGAAGTTCCAATATTATGTGGAAATGACCACAACTCTTTTGTAGTGTGAACATGTTCACTCGTCACATTTCAAACGCTGATTTTTGAATTTGTTAAGATACCGTCTGAAGATATCTACAAATTTAAGGAAGTCCCTATGGGGAAAGTCATAGCTTTTGCTAATCAAAAAGGCGGAGTCGGCAAATCAACATTAACGGTTCAAGCTGCTTTTTATTTACGTAAACATCGTAAAAAGAAAGTGCTAGTCATCGATATTGATTCGCAGGGAAATACGACAGAGTCTTTAACGCAAGGACAACCATATACAGCTACATCATCCGCTGCTCTTTTTGAACCGAATCTCGAAGAGCTCGGGATCTTTGATGACACTCCATACGGCGTAGATTTAATCGGATCTGAACAGAACTCGAATGAGGGTTATGACATCGAAAGCCGCGAGCTGGATGTCATTCGCAATCCGGCTGCGAATATCCAAGCAATAAAAGACGCTTACGACTATATCTTGGTCGATTGTCCGCCTTCTTTAGGACGTAAGCTCCTCGGCGGATTAGTCATGGCCGATTATGTCGTCTGCCCGATCAAACTTTCTGGTTATGCGGTCGGAGGCGTGTCCGGCATGGTCAACACCATTCGTGCCGTACAGCAGAATTTCAATCCAAGCCTCAAATTTTTAGGCGTAGTGGTAAACGAATACGACGATTCCGCTTCTGCCAAGAGCACACTGCAGTACCTTGTTTCTGAGACTAACTGCGATATCTTCAACTCCAAACTCAGACATCGTGCTCCGATTGATGCCGCTACGACAATGGGCATTCCCGTGGACGAAATCCGTAACGGAAAACGATCCTACGAAGAGCTTGAAGCCGTGTACAAAGAGATGCTGGCCAGAATTAAAAAAATTGGTTAAATATGAAAACCTTTAAAGTTACAAAAACAAAGACCCAAACATTCAAACCGACAAACATCAAAAGTTTGACCGAGTTCAATGGCGCGATCGCCGCAGGCGTCAATGGAAAAGTTCTGACCAAATTACCGGTAGAGTCGATTGAAGCAAAACCTCAGGTAAGAACGGTTATTGAAAATATCGATGAGCTGGCCGAATCTATGAAATCCGGCCAGCTGATACCAATTACAGTCATTAAAGGTGAAAATAATAAATACGTTGTCCTGCAGGGCGAACGCCGCTGGCTTGCCGCTAAGAAAGCCGGCTTGGAGACGGTAGAAGCTATCGTTGTTGATGCTCCGGTTTCCGATTCAGAAAGAATTTTCGGTCAGCTAACCGAGAATATCCAGCGCGACAATATGAAGCTTCAGGATTTGATCCAAAGCATCAGCCAGCTGATTCGGAACGGTTTTAACCAAACCGAAATTGCTGCTCGTTTGGGCAAAGACAGAACTTATATTTCTCGTATTGCCGCATTAGCTTCTTCTAAGGAAGAAGTTCTTAAATTGATTGCCGATTGCGCTGTTAACGATGCTCAGACAGCACAGATCCTGAACAATATCTGTGAAAAAAGCACCAACATCGCTAAAGATCTGGAAGCTTGCAAAGACAAAGACGGCTTAATTAGCCGCGGCTCTGCACAGGCTGTATTGGACAGACTCCAGAAAATCGTTCCGCAGAAACCCAAAAAAGTCGTTGCGTTTGAAGATCGTCTTAAAAAGAAAGACTTTCCTAAAGGTTATCGCCGTGTGCCTGCCGGTAAGGCCTTGGGTATTCAAGTTGAATTTTTAGATGAGACAGGTGAGAAAGTTTCCGGCAATCTTCTTCCGCGATTACTTTCCGATCGTCACGACGAAGTCTGCGTCTTACGTGAAGATAACAAAACCGTCATAGCAGTGTCTGTGGACAAAATTAAGATCAAAATGATTGACGAGTTGGCGTAGATCAAACGCTCTTGATATGTGAAAAAGACCACAAAATCGTTTGAAGATTTGTGGTCTTTTTCTCATTTTTCCAGTCCTAATTTTTTCGCGTAGTAGTAGGTCAGGAAGGCCCCTAGTCCGAGGACGGCAACAGACGTAGCAAGCGCCAAGGACACGCCTCCCAGCTTCATGAGGATAGGAAAACAGAAAACTGCGATTACTGCACCTAGTTTTCCGAAAAACGCGGCATAACCCGCCCCTTCAGCCTTAATGTCCAACGGAAAGACTAATGACGGAATGATGAACGTCGTAAGATTTGGACCAGCGTTCAGAGCAAGCTCAAACAGAACAAACGCTGCAATTGAAATAGCGGCAGGCCATTTAAATAAATAGCAGAGCAGCAGAAGTAAAACGGCTGCGGCTGCGAGCAGGAATCCGTAAAACTGTTGTTTGACGGTCGAGACTTTATGAAGAATAAAAAGACCGGCTATAAATCCGATGAGAATGAACCAGCTGATAATAAACGTGAGATTCACTGAGTTCATTACGGATCCCAAAGGACCGGGTTTAGAAGTATCAAATCCGGAAATGCCGAGGCTCATAATAAGGATCGGGAGAAAGATGCCGATTCCATATACGCCAAGTCCCGAACATCCCCAAGGCACACCGGAAAAAATCACCTTCTGAAGGTTTTCTCCTTTAAACAGATCTACTTTGGCGCCGTTAGAAGCAGGAGCGGATTTTTCCAAATAGGACGATGGAATCTCAACATCAGACCCAAGCATTGCCTTAACAACCTGTCTGGCTTCGTCAAACTTTCCTTTTGCAATAAGAAAGCCGGGACTTTTAAAAAAGAATAAACGGCTGATGATCATTAAAAATGAGAGAAAGACCACAAATAAGAAGATCTGTCTCCAAATTTCTGCGGTCCACTCGATCGAACAGAGAAAGAGGAAACCTCCGGCAGCTGACAAGTTTCCGAGAGCAGAAAATGATTTGGTAATACCGACCATCGTTTCCTGCCAGCGTTTCGGCATCACTTCATCAACATAGTCTGAGTCCAACGCAAAATCGCCTCCGATGCCGAATCCCATGACAAATAGCGATGGAATCAGCAGATCAATGCTTCCTGAGACGTAGACAACAAGCGCACCAATAAAAACAAGGATAGAGCTCAATCGAAGGAACGGAAGATATCCGTCCTTATCGGCAAGCTTTCCGATAACAAAAGATCCGACCATAATGCCGATCAGCTCCATACTGGCAATCAGACCTTGTGTCACGGAGTCCAATTCGTGATGCTGTACGATGGCAAGAAGAGGAATTAAGACGCCTGAAAGCGTTGCAACAGCGGCTCCTAGGAATTGACCCATCGCTGTTGTAATCAAAACACGAAAATGCCCGAACCTCAAAGGCATCGTATCCAAATAGACCATTTTTATTCCTTATTTTTTCTTCAAGGATACGAGGAAGAGAAGGAAAAACAGAAAGACTGCGGCCGTTTAGAGACACAACAGCTTAAACAATGTGAAAAAGACCACAATATTTTTCAGAAAACCGTGTCTCCTAAAAATCAAAACAGCCGGGCGGCTGTTTCGTAGAGGTTTTAATTTGTGGTCTTTTTCACATTTTTCTTGACCGCTGATGAAGGTTTGAACCCGAGGTCATGTAAATAGACTCTCGCTTCATACACAAACTTGGGATCGGCCAAACGGTTTTCGATCCAGCGTTTCCAAGACTCTTGAGAGTAACCTTCACGTCCGGCGGCATTGATGAACTCGCCGGCAAAGCGGTTGCCTACGCCGCCGTCGTTGTGACGACTAAGAAGAGAGGCAAAGTAATTTCTCTGACCGTCCGACAAAGTCAGGTTCTGCCAATCATCATCGCTGTAGCCCACGAGATCTCTGACATCCGGAACATCCTCGGGCGGAACCGACTGCGTTCTTTCTACAAGAATGTTGGGACGATTCTTAACGGAAAAAATAATATGAGTAAATTTTCTGCCGGTCCGTACGAACTCGCACTCCACATGGAAGTCGATTTTGGTCGCTTCATTAATTTTGGCAGCGCACTCTCTGACGATTCGAGCGACGTCGCCGTTTAATTTTTTTTGAGGAATGTTAAGAATGTCTTTGAGCTCGGTAATCGTCATCTTTTTAACCTGGCCGCGCCAGCGCACGCACAGCTCGAAGAATCGTAATGTCGAAACACTCTTCAATTCGGAAATCTGTTTAATCGGATAGCGAATGAAGTTGCTGCGAATACGTGTCAGAAAGGGGAGGACTTCCTGGGAGAACGTCAGGCCGATCATGCCGCTTCGATAAGAGACCTTAGAAATCCAACGGAACTCATCACGTTCTTTACCGTTGGATCCGAAGGTTCGGATAACGCTTCTGTTGTAAAGCGTATTGACTGCGTTCTGGAGGTATTTATAGGCCTTAGACCGCTCGCTGCCGATCTCTCTTAACTCTTTAGCAGAAACCCAATAACTTGCATCCCCTCTGACCTCCGGATTCATCGAATCGATCTTACTGATCGCAACTAAGATGATTCGAAGTTCATTTAGGGTGAGGTTGGTTTTCGCCGTCAGCAGGTCGTTTGATTTAACAACGACTGCATTGGTATTCCATAAAGAATTCTTTTTCCCGGCTTTAGGGCTGTCAGACCAATCATCATCGTCTGTGAGGAGTTCAAACTCCTGTTGTTGATTTTCGCTGGCCATTAATACCCTCCGATCCGGCTCATTCTGACATTTCGATAGTTGATTCTCTCACACTTCCTCTTCCAAAAGGAAAAAGAATCGGAAGCCTGTGGTCTTTTTTACATAATTTTGTGGTCTTTTCCACATAAATTCATCGGCGTTTGTGGTAAAAACCACATATTAAGTCGCCTTTTTCACAGAAAAAAATAGCTTATTTGTGGTCAAATTCTCATATTTTGTGGTCTTTTATACATTTTTACCTCTGTATCTTTTTGATTTAAAAGTGAAAATAGGGGCCTAAAAAATAAAAAGATTAATATAAAAATATAAAAAAGGCCTACGATTAAAAGACACACCCAATTAAAAAGGCTTCAAAAAATTTTAAAGCGACGCAAACAGCTCAGTTTGGATGGAACAAATCAGCAAGCCTCTGTTGTAGAGAGTTTTCAAAAAGAGAACAAGTCAGACAACACCGACAGAACCCCACAAAAATTTCGCAAAAAAGAAAATAGAAGAGATACAACAAGAGGAAAATCTAAAAGTGAGAAGAAAAAATTAAGTTGTCAAAAAGATGACGCAGAGAAGATCGGACAGAAGATATGGGAAAAAGACCACAATTTCAACGTCTGAAAGTTAGCTTAGGCCACAGAAATTACAATGCACAGTGGTTATGAGTGCCAGAATAGAAATAGTTCCGGCCAATTTTTGATAAACCCAAGGCTATCAGGGCTTTTTATTAAATTTAAAAATAAAAAAATCCGTCCCTTAATTTGCTATTCATCCCATATTTGTGTTATTTTTTCTAGCAATTATCGGTTTACGGGCCTAGATCGAAGCCCTCCAAGATTTAGATGTTCATTGAACACGTCGGTCTAGGCTCTTTTTTCTTCTTATTGATTCCAAGCGTTTAATTCCTCAAAGCATTGAATCTCGCCTTTGAAAATCGTTGAAAAAACTTCGAGGCGTCCGTTTCGATGCTTTGCTAAATCCATATAAATGGTTCTGGAGTCGCCTTGTTCCTGGCCGAATTTCGCCTTGGAATAGAGCAGGAGCACCATGTCGGCGTCCTGTTCAATGGAGCCCGACTCTCTGAGGTCGGACAAAAGCGGAGTATGGTTCGGACGGTTTTCGACCTGACGGTTAAGCTGTGATAAAAGAAGTACCGGCGCATTGAGCTCTTTGGCCAGAAGCTTCAAACCTCTGGAAAGAATACCGATCTGTATGGAGCGAAGATCCGCAGAAGCGTTTTCGTCTTCCTGTTCAAGGAGCTGAAGATAGTCAACTACGACAAGTCCGATACTGCCGACCTGAGCGGCAAGCTGACGCAGCTTTGTCTTGATGCGCATAAGTGTCAGCTCACTGGAACTGTCAACGAATATCGGTGCTTTGGACAGCACTTCTTGAGCTTGATAAATTTTGCTCCATTGAGTATCCGTCATTTGGGCGCCATCGATACTTTCCATTTCAACTTCGCTCTCAGAGCTCAGCATTCTTTTAAGGACTTCGTTTTTCGTCATTTCCAGTGCGAAGATCGCTACCGGCTTCTTCTGACGAACAGCCGTCCGTCTTGCGACTTGCAGCGCAAAAGCCGTCTTGCCGATGCCCGGACGTGCTGCGATAACAACCAGTTGTCCGGGTCTAAAGCCTCGCGTTACGTCGTCAAGCTGCTCGATCCCGCTTTCGCAGCCGCGAATTTCCGTCGGAGACTCCGCGATAGAACGCATCTCGTCAATGACGCCGTCCAAAATAGAGCCGGCAGACTCAAAGGAAGAAGCTTCTTTATTTTTGCCAAGTCCCATTTTTAAGAACTCGCTTTGAACGCGGTCGAGCAAGTCTTCGGAAGAGGCTCCTCTGTCTGAATTGACTTCAGCTTCTAACTGAGCCAGTTTGGAAATGAGGTTGCGTTTGAGTGCCTTATCTTTGACGATTCTTGCATATTCGCTGAGGTTAGCTGCGCTGGCGTAGCTTTCCGTCAAACGATTGAGGTACTCCAATCCGCCTGTCTCTTTTTCATTTCCGATTTCTCTCAATAAATCTGAGACCGTGAGTACATCGGCAGGTTTGCCTTGAGAGGCCAAAGAGAAAATGGCCTGATAAATCAGTCGATTGGCATAGCTGTAAAAGTCACCGGGCTCTAAAGGCGGTTCAATTAAATGGAAAGCCTCCGGATTGGCTAAAAGAGCACCCAATAAAGCATGTTCAGCTTCCTGAGAGTGAGGAGGAAGCGGTAAAGAATCGATGATAGGAGCAGACATAAACAACCTACAAAAGTTTTTCCCATTGTAGATAGTTAGATAAAAAGCTCAAAAAAATCAGAGGTAAAAAAATTAAAAATGAGGAAAAGACCACAATTACTTTTGGATTGCCGGAGCATTAAGGAAGTCAGTTACTTTTTTGTCTAACGGTTGGAGTCGAGGCAACAGGTATCTTTGGTACCCGGACTGAAGAATCTTTTCCCAAATAAGATCCAAAATTGCGCAAACAAAAAATACGATTGTGATGACTGCAAGTGCATACAGGATGAACCAAGAGGCACCCAAGTATTCCGGCACGTGGAATACTTTGCTCCAGAGCCACGGATAAACAATCGGATTCTCATGAATGAGGTAGACGCCGAACATAGCTGCCGCCAACTTGTTGATCCACGGTTTATAGCTGATCTGAAGTTGTTTAAAGAAGACAAAAAGCGAGAGCGCACAAACTAAAGAGAAGACGCTATACAAGTTTGCAAAGGTGAACCAATCAATGTAGCCGATGAAAGTTCCGGCGCGATTATTCCAATCGGCAAGTGCAATGATGATGGCGATAATGCCCCAACTCAATCCGCAAACCGACAAACATACGGATTGGGGGAAGGTTTTCTTTTCTAGGTAGTCCCTGAGGAAAGCGCCCCAGGAAAAGAGATAAACAAACCAAAAAAGCGTTGAACCGTAATATTCCGGTTTAGTTGTGAGCGTGGGGATGACAGACCAGAAAAAACCGAAAATTAATAAGAAAGCGAACAGCTTTCGCTGCCCTAACGCTTTAATTCCTATCGTGATAAACGGAGAGAGCAGAATAAGGAGGAAGTAGGCGGAAACAAACCAATAAAAATCATTTCGTATTGGGAAAAAACAGCTGACCAAAGAACTCCAACTAAAGGGATGTAAACCGAGAGCACAAAAGAGCAGGAAAAAGATAATTACGTAGGAGAACGTCTTTATCCACAGATAGACAAGGCTGGAAAATTTACTGAATTTTTTAGCGAGAAAATATCCGGTGATTAAAACAAATAAATTAACGCCGATTTTGCCTCCGGTTGAAAGCAGCTGATCCAAGTAAAAATTAAAAGAGAGAGGCGCTGAGCCGCTCCAAATCGAGACTCCGCCGTGCACGGAGAAGTGATGCATCACAATGAGGTACATCGCCAAAATTCGAGAGAGCTCGAGATTGGATTGTCGTGGTGCCTTTTTCACATATTTGGCGTCAGTCATTGCTTATCTCATTGAGTAAGGAACTCGAAGAGACAGTATAAATAAGGCCAGAGAAAACCGTCTAAACGATTTATCGCAATAGGATCAGAATGCAGTTAACGCCTTGAAAGAGATCTCTCAGAAGTGTTTTTTGGCCGAGGCGCATAGGACTAAAAAATTGTGGTCTTTTTCACATAATAGAGAATGAAAATGTGCAGGAATTTAGTTGGTTGAGCTCAATGCTCCGGCAGTCGCTGAACGGATAAGGATTTTTAGCGTGACTGTGCTCTAAAGCTTTCTTCTCCAGCTCTAAACAATGAGAAAAAGACCACAATCTACGGAGGAGAAACTTTGGAATATGTGTAAAAGACCACAAAAAATTAGTTATTGCTTCTTTGAAAGGGCGAGATAGGCAGCAGCATGAAATCGCTATCGTTATTTAGGCGGAAAAGTCCTCAGAGGTGGAAAAATCGGGAAAAAAATGTGGTCTTTTTTACATAGAAAAAGAAAAAAGGAGAATGAATAAGTGGAAAAGACCACAAGGCAAGACAGCAGAATGGCAATTCGCAAAAACTGTGGTCAAAACTACATTTTTGTCGTCTTGCATTTCAATTTGTTCGGTTTGGCAAAACAGGCAACTTCTCGGACTCACCTAAATAAAGCGCCGGATTGCTAAACTTTTGGTTTCTAGGACTACAAGAATGCTGAAAATTCTCAAAGGTGTCTTCCTGGCAGCATTTGCAGGCTGCTGCTGGGGAAGTATGGCCGTGGCTGCCCAATATCTTTTTACTAACTGCGGTTTTGAAGCCCGTCACCTTACAACGCTTCGCTTAATCGGAGCCGGGGTTCTGTTATTGGCGCTTCAAGCTGCTTTCGGAGGATTTCAAAGTATTCTGAAACCGTTCAAAGAAAAGCGAAATATCCGTGACGTTTTGATCTACGGTGTCGGCGTTCTTTTAATTCAATACACGTTCTTCCTTGCGATTGAGCAGAGTAATGCCGGAACCGCAGCTATTATGGTTGGTGTCGGTCCGCTTTTTATCATCGGATATTTGGCGATCTGCAAACATCGAAAACCTGTCCCCAAAGAATTCTTTTGTCTCTTTCTGGCTATAAGCGGAGTTTCTTTGGTCGTTACTAAAGGAAATTTCGAGTCTCTGGATTTTGTTTCTACCGGAGCATTTTGGGGCTTGCTGTCATCCGCTTTCGGGGCTTTTTGCACTGTACAGCCTAAAAACGTTATCTCTCGTGTCGGAGTTTCTAATGTTGTGGGCTGGGGAATGGTTGTCGGCGGATCGATTGCTTGTCTCTTCACGAATCCCTTTGCAATGGATGTTCATTGGACTTTGCCCTCTGTTCTTTGTTATTTCCAAATAATTGCTTTCGGAACGGTTGCGGCATTCTGGTGTTATCTCAAAAGTACTGAGTACGTTATTCCGTCAATCACAGCTATCCTCGGTTCCTTTGAACCCTTATCCGCAGTTGCCCTGTCGGTGATTATTCTCGGGGCTACGTTCAATTCATATGAACTGCTTGGCGCAACAGCTATTCTTGCCAACATGCTTATTCTTGCGTGGCCGTCTAAAGATACGGAATCATTAACTGCAAACTGATGTTGTATAAAGCACACAACAATTAGAAACATTTGTAAGACGTGCTCAACTTGCGCACTCTGAATTGTTTCGTTAAGATGCACGTCCTGTCGCTGGTGCACAACGCAGCAACGATAAACGGAAATGAAGTTTTACATTTGAAGTTATTCAGTCGTTTGACAGAAAATTTTAAACGAGTAAAATTTCAATTCTTCGCTCACGAAACTGAGCGGCGGCGAAAGCCGAAATGATCTTTAAAAATTTATCGACGACCGATAAGAGCGGGCACTGAGAAGTCTGCAGTGGAAGCTGCAAATTTAAATTGCTCGATCTTATTGGAGATGAAGGAGTAGAAAATACTCCGTCAAACACCAAGCAAGAGTAATTCGAGCGACAACAGAGATTAAA
>LARN01000053.1 GCA_000980495.1 Acinetobacter sp. N54.MGS-139
GATGAGGAAACGATTCGCTGCGCCGACCACGTCATCGATATCGGTCCGGGCGCCGGCACCCGAGGCGGACGCCTGATTGCTCAAGGCTCCGTTGAAGATATTGAGGCCGCTGAGAATTCTCTGACCGGATACTATTTAAAGCATCCGCTGGTGCATACGTGCAAAGCAAAACGCCGCACATTGAAGTCCGATCCGATGATCACCGTCAACGGTGCTAATTCTCATAACCTCAAGGATGTCACCGCTTCCTTCCCGCTCAAACGTTTAACCGTTCTGACCGGGGTTTCGGGATCAGGTAAGTCGACCTTAGCCCGCGAGGTGTTCTTAAAGAACATGGTCGCCTTGATTCGAGAGAAAGGAAAATCCGTCCCGGCTCCGGAAGGCTGCAAAGGTATCTCCGGCTGGGAAACGGTTGACCGCATCCTTGAAGTAGACCAAACTCCGATCGGCAAGACACCGCGTTCGTGCCCTGCCACATACATCGGTTTCTGGGACGATATCCGTAAACTCTTTGCTCAGTCCGAAGAAGCAAAGGCTCGCGGCTACACCGCCTCCCGCTTCTCCTTCAATGTGAAGGGCGGCCGCTGTGAAGCTTGTGAAGGCCAGGGCGTTAAAACCTTGGAAATGAGCTTCCTGCCGGATGTGAAGGTTCACTGCGACGTATGCGATTCGATGCGCTTTAACGACGAGACCTTGGAAGTGAAGTGGAAAGGCAAAAGCATCGGTGAAGTTCTCAAGATGGAAGTCGATGAAGCCGTTGAGTTCTTCGCGTCGGTCCCGTCTATTCTTCACCCGCTGAAACTGATGCAGGACGTCGGTCTCGGTTACCTGACCTTGGGCCAGCCTTCTCCGACACTCTCCGGCGGCGAAGCCCAGCGCATCAAGCTCGTCACTGAGCTCTCTAAGGTAAAGGACGACATCCGCAAAGGCGGCCGTAAGCTGCCGGAGACGGTTTACGTTCTTGATGAGCCGACCGTCGGTCTCCACATGGCTGATGTCGATAAATTGATAAAAGTTTTGCATCGACTTGTCGATGCCGGCAACACCGTTATTGTCATTGAACACAACCTGGATGTGATCGCAGAAGCCGACTGGATTATCGATATGGGTCCCGAAGGGGGTAGCCAAGGAGGCAAAAATGTCTTTGCGGGCCCACCCCAGCGTTTACTCAAGGCTTCCACCCATACCGCCGAAGCTTTAAAGGAGTTCGTGGAAACGGCAAAACTGAAGAAAACTCAAACTGCGTAATTTAATTTCTTCATTCTCCCACTATAGGCGTCCTGCAAAGGACGCTTATTTTTTTTATTCATATAATTTGTTCGTTCATAAGGGTGAGTGAACGTAGTTTTCTCGCTCTAAAGGTGGGAGTTAAAAGTGAGTGATCAGTACGAGAAAGGCGTTTTGAAAGTCCTTCGTTACGTTTATAACCAGATGGAGCGATGCCGCAATGCGGATTTTGACGCATTGGGTATTACATCCTCTCAAGCAAGCGTCATGATGTTCCTTTTCAAAAACCGCAAACATGAGGTAACCCAGCAAAGCGTCCAAGCTGCGCTGCTGTTGTCTCACCCCACAATTACCGGTTTAATGAAGCGTCTTGAAGCGAAGGGATTCATTACGCGCAAAAACAGCCCTGCCGATTTTCGCTGCAAGTATGTCAAATTAACGAAAAAAGGCTGCGATATCGAACGAGGCCTCAAAACCAATATGAAGCGAATGCAGGACAGAGCACTCGTTGGTTTGAGTCAGGAAGAGCTGGATAACCTTGAAAAATCGCTTTGCGTGATCGCAGAGAACCTCCGTAAAGAAGAAGACATGCTCGCCGCTGAGCGCATTATTCAAGACATCAAAGAACGAACAAAAGAGGAAGAAAAGGAAGAAACAGACTGATTTTTTCCAGCCTCATGCAAGAGCAAAAGCGCCGAATCGGCGCTTTTGCTCTATCTATTGCTCAGGATCTTCGCTCCACATACCACATAGCAATAATGGCCGCGAGCGTCATCATGACCGAGGGCAGGATCGCCGAAATAATGGACGGCACACTATCCAATGCACTCATAAACGCAAAGAGATTGTTCAGGGCGTAATAGAAGATACCGATCATGATTCCGCAGAAAATCTTGATCGCCATACCGCCTGCTCGCGCATTTTGATAAGCAAAAGGCATCGAAAGCAGCAGCATGACTAAGATCGCCAGCGGGTAGAAGGCTTTAGACCAGAACGCCGTATCGAAGCGCTTATAAGTCTGGCCGTTCTCTTTCAGATATTCAATGTAATAGTGAAGTTCCTGCAGAGACATGTCCTCAGGCTTAATCATCAGCAGGCCGAAGATGTTGCCGTCTAAGCTCTTGCCCCAAACCATCGACTTCATGACTTTTCGTTCTACCCTCGCCTGGGTCTGCGCTCTGGACTCTTTAGGCAGCGTCGGTACGGTTTCTTCCACGACATCATGAAGCACCCAGCCGTCCTGCTCGGAATACGTACCGCTCTTAGCCGTCACAATCGACGTCAGATGATCGGGACGATCAAAGACGTAAATAACCCAGTCGTAAGCCGCCTCTCCGGGACGCAGCCTCTGAACGTTTACAAAACTGATTTTCTTCGGTTCGCCTGCTTCATTGCGCTGCACGTCGCGAACCCAGATGCCGGAGTCGAGCTCTTTGCCGGTAAAGGCTGAGCCGCTGATATCCAGTTTGAATTCCTTTGCCAGACGCTGAGCCGGAGGCGCAACCAAATTTCCGAGAAGATAAGCACAGATCACAAGGACGATACCCGGCATAAGGAGCATGCCGCAGAATCGCCACGGTCCGATGCCGGAGACGCGAAGGACCGTAAACTGACTCGTTGAAGCGAGCCGCGAGAGCGTAAAAATGGAGCCGAGCATCACGGCAATCGGCAGCACTTCATAGCATCGTGTCGGCAGAATCAGCGCCGTCAGCAGGAAAGCCTGCCCCATGGAATAAGATGTACCGATATTGCCGGACTGACCGATGAGGTCAAAGAAAGCAAACAAGGCAACCAGAGTCAGAAGAACAAAAAGAGAGTTCTTCATGATCTGGGCAAAGATCATTCGGGAGACGATTTTCATGGTGTCTCCTTCTTACGCTTAAACAACCCCGCCGCTGCTCTGAAAGGCTTCAGCAGCCAATAAATGAAAGCATCAAAACGCCCTTGATTTATCGTCATCAGGCGATAGAACAGGAAAGCGGTCAGAACTGCGACCGGAACATTCATGTACAAAGTCGCACTCAAAATGCCGACCTTTCCTTGCGTGATCCAGGTCTGGAAAATCGACAGCGCATTGAGATAAAGGATGAAGATCAGCACCGCTGCTGTCTGTCCGTAATATTTCATGGAGCGCGGATTGTTATAGGAAAGCGGAATGGCAAGCAGGGCCAAATTTAGCGCAACCAGCGGCCAGGATATTCTCCAAAACAGCTCAGACCTAGCACGATTGTCTGTTCTTTTGACCAGCTCCTCAATCGGCATCGCGTTTAGCTTTTTGTTCGCGCCGACTTCCGACGGAGAACTGTCCATTCTGACTTCGTATTCTCTAAAGTCGGACACTGAGGCTCCGAGCCCCGACGGCTTAGTGTCGTACTTGCGGCCGTCGTCTAAAACAATGTAGCGGTCACCGTTCGGTTTATTTTCTATATGACCGCGGTCGGAAACAAGCACGGAGCGGGAACCGTCTTTTTTGAGCTCCACCATCAGAAGCGTTTTGACTTTACCTTTTTCCTGATCGACCCCTTCTAAAAAGAAAACTTGACGACCGCTCTTTGCTTCAATAAATCGACCCGAAGAAAGTTTGCTGATGTCCTCTTTCTGAGCAAAACGATCGCGATAAGCCTGCACCTGCGCTCTAGACCAGGGAGAAACAGCAACCGAGCAAGCTGCGACAACGAGTATGACAGGCAGTGCAAAGCGCAAAACCGGCCGGATCCAGGATGTCAAACTCAAACCGCCCGCGGAAAACCAGACGAACATTTCGCTGTCGCGCCAATAGCGGTTCAGCGTCATGAAAACCGCTAAAAACAGGGCTAATGAGATAAGGGCCGGCAGATTAATCAAAGAAGTGTAAGCGACCACTTCCAAGATAGAGCCTGTGTCGTATCGGCCGCCTGCGGTTTGATTCAGAATTCGTACAAGCCCGATAGTAACGACAATGGAGAAGAGCACAGTGAATGCTCCTCCCGCGGTATTGGATAACTCGGATGTGAGTGCTTTACGATAAATCATTCCAGGCTTACACGACGATAAAAATCTGCACAGACGCAAATTTGAAACTTTAAGTGTAGCAAGTTTGAAAAACTGTGGATTTTTCTTTTTTACGTCTGAGCAGCCGACCGCAATGAAAAATTACAACCTGCCTTCTTCTGCTGCGTGACAAGCCACCTCAGAGAAGGATCCGTGTGAATCAATCATTTGTCGAAGCGGCATTTCTTTGCGGCAGCGTTCGTTGGCAAGCGGACAGCGGGGATGGAACGGGCAGCCTGTGGGCGGTGAGAGCGGATTGGGCACTTCGCCCGAAATCGGCGTGCGTCTCCGATGGGTCTGGCTTAAATCCGGGATAGCATCCAAAAGCATCCGTGTATAAGGATGGCGCGGCTCGTTAAAGAGCGTCCGCTTATCTGCAAGTTCGACCAGGCGTCCCGCATACATCACAGCCACGCGATCCGCTGCCTCGGCAATGACACCCATATCGTGCGTCACCAAAATAACTGCCGTACCGTTTTCTTCACAAAGCTTTTTAAGAAGTTCAATGATCTGAGCCTGTACCGATACATCGAGCGCCGTTGTGGGCTCATCAGCAATGATGAGTTTCGGATCTGCACTGAGCGCCAATGCAATAACCACACGCTGACGCATACCTCCGGAGAACTGATGAGGATAGTTGTCCATTCGCTTGTCTGCGGCCGGCACCCCGGTCGCTACCAAAAGACGAATGGCCCTTTCACGTGCCTCTTTCTCACTCAGATCGGAATGAATGCGGATCGTTTCGATTAACTGGTCCCCGATCGTAAAGAGAGGATTCAGACTGGTTAACGGATCCTGGAAAATCGCACCGATATTCTTGCCTCGGATCTTTTCCATTTCATCGTCCGACAAGTTATCAATACGCTTCCCTTCCAATAGGATCTCGCCGTGCGTGATATGGGCAGGTTTTCCGAGAAGACCGATGATGGAGTTCCCGACCATAGACTTACCGGCTCCGGACTCTCCGACCACGCCCAATATTTCTCCGGCCTTCAAGTTAAAAGAAACATCTTCTAATGCAATCAGAGTTCCTTTCCTTGTCGGAATTTCTACTTTGAGGTTCCGAACCTCTAAAAGCGGCTGATTATTCATAATCATCATTGAAGTTTCGGGTTAAGTGCGTCGCGCAGCCAGTCGCCCAGCATATTGACGGACAGCACAAAGAGAATAAGTGCAACACCGGGGAAAATCGTGATCCACCATTCGCCTGAGAATAAGAACTCATTACCGATGCGAATCAAGGTTCCCAAAGACGGCGTCGTCGGAGGAACACCGACACCCAAAAACGACAAGGTCGCTTCCGTAATAATCGCCAAGGCCACTTGGACTGTCGCAAGCACTAAGACCGGACCCAAAACGTTGGGCAGGATGTGCGTAAACATGATTCTTGTCGGACTCACACCGAAAAGTTTTGCGGCCTGAACATAATCGCGCTTCTTCTCACTCAACGTCGCACCTCTGACCGTACGGGCATAACGCACCCAGCCGGAAAGAGAGATTGCAAAGATAAGAACACCGTAGGCTGCCTGATCATGCATGCTCTCGGGCAGAATCACGCGAATAATGCCATCAATCAGCAGAGCTAGAAGAATCGCTGGGAAACTCAGCATCACATCGCAAAAGCGCATGATGACTGCATCCGTAACTCCGCCCGCATATCCGGAAATCAAACCGAGAGACACACCCAGCGCGACAGAAATAAAGACTGAAGATAACCCGATCTCTAAGGAAACCCGAAGCCCGTACAAAATGGCTGAAAGCAGATCTCTTCCTTGATCGTCGGTTCCCAGCAAAAACTGCCACTTGCCTCCTTCCATCCAAGCCGGAGGCAAAAAGGCATCCGACAAGTCAAAAGAAGTCAGGTCAAAAGGATCGTAAGGTGCGATCCAGCTCGCAAAAAAAGCAGAGAGCAAGAGTCCGGCGCAAATGACAAAGCTGATGATCGCAGCCGGAGAGTGCAGAAACTTCCACATCAAGTCGCTTTCTAAAAAACGCTTGAATGCAGAAGGCTGCCCGCTGTTTTTAGTTAACACCGTCGCCTCCGCCGTTTAATTTTCGAAGCCTCTTTTCGGCTGTTGCCGCCATAACGCTGGCTGCCAGAGGAAGAATCTCGTCGTTAAAGTCAAAGTACGGATTATGCGCAGAAGCGCCGCCCTGACCAATTCGGATGTAAGCACCGGGAACCTTTTCCAGCATGAAGGCAAAATCTTCCCCGCCGGCCATTCTGGGATAGTTGCGATCCACATTTTCTTCACCGACAAACCCGGCGGCGACATCGGCCATAAAGGCTGCTTGTTCCGGCGTATTGATGCAGGGCGGATAAAAACGGCCGTAATCGGTTTCTGCCGTGCAGCCTAAGCCTGCGGCGATAGATGCACTGATCTCTCCGATTCTTTTTTCCACTAAATCCCTAACATCTGGAGAGAAAGTACGGGCGGTACCGACAATTTGACAGGAATCAGGACAAACGCTCTGCGCACGAGGGTCGCCTGCCTGAAGAGAGCAGCACGAAACCACCGCAGTCTCCAACGGATCAACTTCTCGAGACACAATCGTTTGGAGTGCCAAGATAATGTGTGCGGCTGCAATCACAGGGTCGTGATTTAAATTGGGACGAGATGCATGGCCGCCTTTGCCTTTCACGACGATTGTGAAAGCATCCGCAGCTGCCTGCATCGCGCCGTAATTCAAAGCGATTCGTCCCGGTTCAATCGCAGAAGAATTATGGAGGGCATAAATTTCCTGCATCGGAAAACGTTCAAAAAGCCCGTCTTCCATCATGTGCTTAGCACCGGACCATCCCTCTTCTCCGGGTTGGAAAACTAAAACAACTTTACCTCCGAAATTTCTCTCGCAAGCGAGTTTCTTAGCCGCACCCAATAATGCTGCCGCATGACCGTCGTGGCCGCAGGCATGCATTGCGCCTTCGACTTGAGATACGTGGTCATGATCGGACAATTCCTTTAAGGGCAGTGCATCTATATCCGCTCTCAGGCCGACGGAAGCCTCTCCTGGAAGCCTTCCGTAAATGACGCCTACCACGCCGTCACCTCCGATGCCTTCGTGAACTTCATCGACCCCGTACTTTCTCAGTAAATCAGCAATGATGCGGGAAGTTCTCGGCGTTATCAGGCCGATTTCGGGATGAATGTGAAAATCCTGACGAATACGACGCAGTTCTTCCTTCGTTTCTCCAAGGAAAAAAGGATCTGCAAAATTATCTAAGTTAACACTGTTCATTTTTATTCCTTGCTTGCTGCATCTGATTTCAGCCTCGGATCCACTGCCAAGTAGAGCAAGTCAACAATGAGGTTGATGACGACAAAAATTAGAGAAATTAGACAGAGGTAGGCTGCCATGACCGGAATATCTGCAAACTGAACCGCCTGTATAAACAGCAGACCCATACCCGGCCACTGGAAAACGGTTTCGGTCACGATCGAAAAGGCGATGATGCCTCCGATCTGGAGTCCCGTGATCGTAATCACCGGCAGCAGCGTATTTTTCAACGCATGTCTAAAGAAGATTTTTCGTTTCGGTACGCCCCTGGCCCGTGCAAAACGAATGTAATCCGTGCGCATGACTTCAAGCATTTCACTGCGTACCAATCGCATGACTAACGCAATTTGAAAGATTGCTAATGTCACGGCAGGAAGGATGATATGTTTCAGACCGTCGCCGGTAAGAAGACCGGTTGTCCACCAGCCGAACGCAACCGTCTCTCCTCGTCCGTAAGACGGCAGCCAGCCGAGCCAAACGGAGAAAACAAGGATCAGCAAAATACCGATAAAAAAGGTCGGCAGCGAGATCCCCACGAGTGAAAGTCCCATCAGCCAGCTTGCCCAGATCGAATTTTTCTTCAAAGCGACGAACACGCCCAGAGGAATCCCCATGAACGTAGCCACCATGGCAGAGAAAAATGCGAGCTCGAGCGTAGCCGGCATTTTTTCCTTAAATAAGTCAACCACCGGTGTACCTTGGCGTAATGACATTCCAAAGTCACCGTGGAGAGTATTAGCAATAAACGCTCCGAACTGTTTCCAAATAGGCTGATCCAGCCCCAGCTCATACGTGAGCGCAAGCCGATCAGCCTCAGTGGCTTCCTGGCCCAGCATTTGCGTCACAGGGTCACCTACGAATTGGAACAACAGAAATGCAATCATGGTCACGATTAACATGACCAATATTGCCTGGAGCAGACGTTTTATAACAAACGAGAACATCTGTCGGCATCCTTTCGGGAGTCGAATGGCCGAGAAAGGTAATTCTCGGCCATGTAGAGAATTACTTCACGATTACTTTATCGAGCTCCAAGCGGTCGTCCGCACGTAAGGGAGCTTCTATATTTTTCTTCAGAGCCCAATTAATAACTTGAGTGTGAAGAGGAAGTACATAGATGTTCTTATTGACGCGAAGCAGTGCCTGTTCAATCAGTTCATTGCGTTTGTCAAAGTTTTCCTCTTGCTTGATTTTTTCAATCAAAGCATCCAGCTCAGGATCTGAAACTCGGCCGATATTCGAGAGGCCATTGCCTTTTTTAACGTCCACTGTTTCGACGAGAGACTGAAGCGGGAATAAAGCATCCTGAGTAGAAGCACCCCAGCCGACCATTCCGACAGAGGAGTCATAGCGCAGAACTTTCGGGAAATAATTTGCGCGTGGGATTGCGTTTACCTTTACCTTCACGCCGATTTTTGCCCACATTCCGGCCAGAGCCTTACCGATGGCCTCATCGTTGATATAGCGGTTATTCGGGCAGTCAAGGGTGAATTCAAAACCGTTGGGATAGCCGGCTTCGGCAAGGAGCTTTTTAGCTGCCTGAGGATCATACGGAAGGCGTTCGGCTGCTTTAGCACTCCAACCGTTCGTCTCGGAGGAAATAATTGATCCGTTCGGGAGTGAAAAGCCTCTCATCACCGCACGCTGGAGCGTTTTAATGTCAATGGCCTGGTACAAAGCCTGACGAACGCGGATGTCTTTAAACGGGTTTTTATCCGTTTTCTTGCCGTCAACGAAGACGTAAGGAGATTCATCGCGCATCTGGTCCAAAGAGATCATAAGCACTCGCAGTTCAGGGCCGGACTGAAGCTTGACCTTAGGATTGTTCTTCAGACGCTGAATATCTTGCGTTGCGGGGTCAGGGACAAAGTCCACTTCTCCGGACAACAAGGCAGCCATGCGCGTCGCCGCCGATTTAATCGGGGTATAGATGCCTTCTGTGACATTTACGACTTTATTGGCTTTATTCCACCAATCAGGATTTTCAACAAAAACTGTTTTGATATCGACTTCACGAGACTGAAGTTTGAAAGGGCCGGTGCCGTTTGCGTGTTTTGCTGCGTAGGCTTCTTCCTTGGCAACAAAATTCTGCGGCGCAGCTGCACCATGCTTTTCAGCCCAGGCTTTATTCAAAATTCTGAGGTAGGCAAGCTGATTGAGAAGTACGGGAGAATGATTAATAGTTCTGATCAAAACATCGCCGTTAGGCAGTGCCTCGGCGCCGAGAATACCTGCGGTAAATGTTTTGAACTGAGAAATCGGATGGAGGGCTCGATTGATCGAGAAGGCGACGTCTTCAGCCGTCAGAGGTTCTTCCTCATGAAATTTCACACCTTTGCGCAGCTTGAAAACAAAACCTTCCGGGACGGAAGTCCAGCTTTCAGCCAGGCATGGCTGTACTTTTCCTTTATTGAGATTTAATAATGCTTCGTAGACATATGAATTAGCGGTATTGTTAAATGCTTCGTTTTGCGCGTGGGGATCAAAAGTTAATATGTCCCCCCTGGCTAGCCCATTTGAAAGTAGCGGCGTAAGCACCGGAAGAAATGCCGACCCCCATTGCGGCACAAGTCATTGCAATTGCTACGAGTCGTCTCATGGTAAATCTCCTATGAAAAGTAGAGAACAATAGAAAATTTATATCATGAGGCAGGCGCAAAAACCGCTTTAAAGAAATAAATTTAAGGGTATTTTCCAGCGCCGGAAAAAACAAAACCTCTTGAACGGTTAAGTCCAAGAGGTTTGTTTTTTATGGAGAGCCCGGAGACTACCTACTTTCGCAAGAAATACAACTCACTATCATCGGCGTGGAGGCGTTTCACTGTCCTGTTCGGGATGGGAAGGAG
>LARN01000149.1 GCA_000980495.1 Acinetobacter sp. N54.MGS-139
AAGGCTTTGCCGCACGGATTCGGTATCGCCTGGAACGGTATTTCCTTCCAGGAACAGCAGGCCGGATCTCAGACCGGCGCACTTTACACGTTGTCTATTATGATCGTGTTCCTGTGTTTGGCCGCTCTTTATGAAAGCTGGTCTATTCCGATTGCCGTGATTTTGGTTGTACCGCTGGGCGTTATCGGTGCTCTCGGTATGACAGGCGCCTTCGGTATGAACAACGACGTGTACTTCCAGGTCGGTTTGTTAACGACGATCGGTCTGGTGAGTAAGAACGCCATTTTGATTGTGGAATTCGCAAAAGAGCTGCATGAAAAGGGCGAGTCCATTGTTCATGCGGCGGCACACGCGGTTCGCATGAGAATTCGTCCGATTATGATGACTTCTTTGGCTTTCGGTCTCGGCGTGCTTCCGCTTGCCAAGGCGACCGGCGCCGGTTCGGGCGCACAGAACGCCATCGGTATCGGTGTGTTAGGCGGTATGCTGACAGGTACGTTCCTGTGTATCTTCTTCGTTCCGCTGTTCTATGTGCTCATTGTTAAGCTGTTCGGCGATAAGATTAAAAAGAAAAAACCGCAGGAAGCCCTGCAGGAGAATAAATAAATGAAGGCATTCAAACTTACGGTTATTGCCTGTTCTCTGGCCGTCTGTGCCGGCTGCACGATGGCACCCAAGTATGAGAGACCTGCCGCGCCGGTCGCGGCAACTTTCCCGACCGGGGAAGCCTATACCGATGTCAAGACGACAACGGCGCCGCTCCCTGACTGGAGAGTCTTCATTACCAATCCCAAAGCCAAGAAAGTGGTTGAAATGGCGCTGGCCAACAACCGCGATCTCAGGGTTGCGGTCCTCAATATCGAAAAGGCCAGAGCTGCCTACGGTATTCAGAGATCTGCGCTGATGCCTTCTGTGGCGGCCGGCCTGCAGGAAAACGCCGGCAAAACGCCGAGCATTATGTCGGCCACGGGCAGCAGTTATGTC
>LARN01000052.1 GCA_000980495.1 Acinetobacter sp. N54.MGS-139
GCCAGGTACATCCGCGATATCGGAGTTATTAAGACCATCGTTAACAGAGAGCTGAATCTTCTTTTTACTCGGAAGACAAACCCGATCAAAGAGATTGTCGTTGAAGACTTAAGCACTCGCATGAAGGTCCATTTCGGCAAGAAGTGGAACCGACGACTGAGCGGCTGGATGCGAGGATACCTACAGGAGAGAATCAGATATAAAGCAAGGAAGTTTGGAATTGAAGTAAACGAAGTCAACCCGGCCTACAGTTCAAGAGAATGCCCCCGGTGTCACTGCACGGACAAAGAGAACCGACAAGGGAATTCATTTAAGTGTTCGCTTTGCGGATACCACGGACATGCTGACTTGGTTGCTGCGTTAAACATACTCGGCCGTCTAGGGGATAAGGAGATCCGTATAGGAATGCCTCCGTCTCGGGTGAAAGCAGTACTGGATGGTCGTTACGTCGGTTGGAAATCATTAAACCATACCGTTTCCGACAAGACTTCAGGTGTGGCGCGTGTTGTGAACGAATCTCCCCGTTCAGCCTCATCGAAGAGCGAACTGAGAAGCAATGTACAGGTTTGTATAGCTTCCAGATAACGGATCAGGTTTCGGAAATTTCGATGGAAAGTCTTCTTACTGCGCCTTTAGTGGAGAAGCTTCTAAAAGATGAAATTGACGTTTTGATCAGCGTTGATCCCATGTTCAATGACGACCGCTGGGTCCGAAGAGAAATCTATCGAGAATCATTTTTAGTTTTGTCTAAAGACAAGATTGGAAATCCCTGCACCATTGAAGACCTACAGCGATTGTCGATTACTCGGCCTTACATCTCTTACGGCGCCGGAAGTCAGGACAAAATCGTTTGTGATCGTTTCTTGAGGAGTTTGAATGTCCGTCCCCTTGAAACCGTAACCGCTTCATCCAGTTATGTGATTACCGGTTTGGTGCATGAGCTTAACGGCTGGGCGTTGCTCACGCCTACCAACGCCCTGAGCGGCAAGACGTTTCTGGATAATTTGCAATGGGCACCTTTACCCGAAGGCAAACAATTGCTTCGGAGCACCTGGGTCGTCGGAGACAGCTTTAATCGTGAGCAGCAGGTGGATCTCGTCTGCAAATTAGCACAGGAAGCTCTTAAAGATAAATTTGCACCTCATATAAAGAACTTTGCACCAGGACTTGCCAATTACATAGAAATCGTTAGTCAAGATTAACCTTCGCTAAATAGATTAAGGAAAACGGAATCTGTTCTTCAATTATTCTTTGCCGGATTGTCTCGAAAGAAGATGTCATTAAAAAATGATGAAACATACTCTTCAAGGAGAAATGTATGCAAACAGCACTGGAAAAGATCGCTTCTTTCGCGGTGCATACAGATTATGAAAAGATTCCGGACGACGTGCTCGAAGCGGCCAAACTCGGCCTTACAGACTTTTTTTGCCTGTTCTCTTGCCGGGATCAACGCACCGGTCAGCAAAAACATCCTTAATTATTTAAAAAAAGAAGGGCTGAAAGAGGGGCCTTGCCGGCTTTTCGGAACTTCTTATTCATCGGGTTTGAAAGAAGCCTCTTTATTTAACGGCGTGAGCTCTCATTGCATGGACTTTGACGACGTTTCCTGGGCAACGATCGGACATCCGAGCGTCAGCGTTGCGCCAAGCGTATTTGCCTGTGCACAAAAAGGGAAGTGGAACGGAAAGCAGACATTATTGGCTTACGTTCTTGCCGTTGAATCGATGCACCAGATTGCCCGTTTAACCATGCCGCAGCTCTCTGAAAGAGGCTGGCATACGACTTTGGCTTATGGTGTCTTCGGCGCAGCGGTTCCTGCCGTCAGACTCTTAGGACTTAATGAAGATGAGTGTGCGAATGCCTTAGGTATCGCTGTCAGTCGTGCCGGCGGCGTTCGCGCCAATTTCGGAACACAAACTAAAGCTCTGCACGCCGGGTTATCTAACAGGATCGGCATTGACTGTGCAGAAATGGCTGCCTGCGGGATAACGCAAGCCACAATGCCGTCGAAGGCGCAGATGGATTTGCTTTGTGCTTTACGGGAGAGGCAATAAAAGGCGAGGTCGATATCGGCGAGTTCTGGGACCTTCACGAAAACGGCCTCGTCATCAAGCGTTATCCATGCTGCTCCGGTACGCATCCCACAAACGATGTTTGGGATGAGTTCCTTTCCGCTCATCCGCTTAAAGCAGAGGACATTGATCATATTGAAGCCGGTGTCAGTTTATTAGGTCCGAAAGAAATGACTTGCCATTTGCCTCAGAATGCCGTCCAGGCAAAGTTCTCGCTTGAATTCGCTTTAGCCTATAGGCTGATTTTCGGGAAGCTGTCCCTTTCATCTTTCACGGATCAAAACGTTCTCGCTCCGGAAATCCAAGCCATGATGAAGAAAATCAAGATGGAAGTTTCTCCGGAGTTGGCAAAACTCGGATTTATCGGGACGGCTCCGATTCGCCTAAAGGTTTATCTCAAGGACGGGAAGGCCATTACTTTGAGCAATGATTTGGCTGTCGGAAATCCGGAGAAACCACTCCCCGAACAAGTGGTTAAAGAAAAATTTATGGACTGCTCTAAAGGCGCGGCTGATCAGGAAAAGGCAGAGAAGTGGTACGAAATTTTGAAGAATTTGGAAAACGCCACACAAGAGGAAATACTTTCACTAGGCAATCCGTAATAAAAATCTGAGTTTCTAAGAGCAACCTCTGACTGATTTCAAATAGGCAAACGGGATTTTTTACCAGTTATTGAATTCGTTAACTGTCCCCCAAGCTGCCTGTTGTAATTTTTTGCCCGTTTCCGGCGTCACAACTAAATCATCAAAACGCCCGTAGAAATCGCAATCGGTCGGTGCGATTCCTGTTAATGACGCAAAAAATACCGCTGCCTCTAAATAGGTTCCGGCGACAGTCGGATGTCGGTTATCTGAACGTATAAGTTCAATCTCAGGAAAATCTCGTTGCGATCTTTCAAAGGCCAGACCGCAGGGAATAACGGAGGCAGAATTTTCGTTGGCGACTTCGATGGTTGCGTCTGCTAAAAGTCGCGTCATCTCAGGCTTGTCTTTGTAAGCCCAAGTCATCATGAAATACGGTCTGGCGCCGGCAGCCCGAATGTCCTGACAATGCTTTCTAGCCGATTCTCGGAAAAGCTCCTTCAGCTCAGGATGTATCGGTCCTTGGCTTGAATCCTCTAAGACAACGGCGTCAAAGATCTTTCCGTCCGGATACTTTAAGAAGGTTACTTTGTTTGTGCCGTCACTTGCGATCTTGTAGCTCCTCAGAGCGTTCGGTCGCAAATAACTTTTGACGTCATGCCAATACAGGCTGGCTCCCCCAATTCCGACAATCGTTATGACCAGATCGCGGTGCTTTGCTTTCGCAAAGCCATTCATCATTCCATTGACGCCGCAGTTGTAAAACATGAAGGAATTGCCGACCAAAAGAATATTCTTCAAGCCGTCGGGTTTGTCGGTAACGATTGGTTTTATGTAGCTCATTGGACACAAAGAAAATGAATCAATTATGGGAAATACTTTTGAAACTCTTTACTTTTTAACCGCACTTCTGCAGCGTTTAGCCGGAAGATTCTTCATGAATCTAAAGTAGAGGATCGTTAAGCAGACAGAGGTCACGAGCCAGCTCAGCGGATAAACCATCATCAAAATTTCATAGGTCGGTTTCGCAGCAAAAACCGAATACACCCAAACGATTCGAATGGTACAAATGACAACGACCGTAATAATGGCAGGCGGAAGAGAGTAGCCATACCCGCGCATAGAGTCGGATAAAACTTCCATGACGGAATTCAAAGGTTCGGGGATCACAACCCAAAGCAGTCGAATCATACCGAGAGAAATAATGTCTTCGGACTGCGTAAAAAATCCCAGCAAATATCGGCCGAAACCGTAAATCAAAACGCTCAGAACCACAGTAATACCGACGTTGAGCGCCATGTTGACCCGAGTAACGCGTTTGCAGCGTTCCAGATTGCCGGCGCCGTAGTTCTGACTAATAAACGTCGTTGCAGCCAAACCGAAACCGTTTATCACGCAGTAGCAGTTAATCTCGATCGTAAAGGCAGCAACCGAAGCGGCCATCACATCTGCGCCCAGGGAGTTGATGGCACTTTGAATAATCAAGTTAGATAAAGAGAAGACGGAGCTTTGCAAACCGGCAGGCCAGCCGATTTTAATCATGGAGCGCAGGGCCTTCTTATCCATCTTGAAGAGGCGCTTCGGATAAAGACGGAGCGGCCCGTCTGTGCGCATGAGTCTATAAACGAGGATGCCGGATGCCAACAGGTTCGCTAAAGCGGTCATTAAAGCAACGCCGCCGATACCCCAATCCGCTATAGTGACAACGAACAAATCTCCCAACGCATTAAAGACACTCGCAATACAAAGAGCCCAAAGAGGCGTTTGCGTATCGCCCTGACTTCTCAGTACGGCCGATAGGAAGTTATAGATGGAAATGAAGGGCATGCCCATCAAGTACATCTGAAGATAAATCTCCGAATGGCGAACAACGCTCGGAGGCACTTGCATCCATCTCATCAAAATCGATGCACAAAGCTCTCCGATCGCCATTGCGATGACGCCGAAGATGACCGCCGTTGCGAAGGCCGTGTGCACAGCTCTGGAAGCGTCATCGTATTTACGCATACCCAAGTACCTGGCCACCACAACGTTTGCACCGATGGAGAGGCCGATACAGAATGCGACAATCAGACCGACGATCGGTACGTTGGTACCGACGGCCGCAACGGCCTCGTTAGAAACAAAATGTCCGAGAACAGCAACGTCTGCAAGGTTGTAAAGTTGCTGGAGAACACCGGTCAGGGCTAGGGGAATTGCAAAGACAACCATCTTGTCCCAGATGGTTCCGTTGAGCATGTCGATATTCTTGCTGAAGATAGCCATGACCGATCCTTATTTTTATAGTTGGTTCGAGTTTTCAAAAGTAAGAATACTCCTAGAAATGCAAAGCCTGCGCGGTTTTGGTAAGGCGCAGGCTCGTAAGTCTCTAATCAAGAAAATCGGACAAAGATTGTCAGGATTTAGGCTGAGAAACGGTTTTTTCTCTAATCGTGACGGTAGGCAGATCACCTTCGAATTTTTCTACTTCGACAAGACCTGAGGAGGCCACGTTTCCGCAGGCGAGCTTGGAAGTCGGAACATCCATCGTCAAGCTGTTAGCGTTGCCGTGGACATCAAGCGTTGATCCGTCTTCTTGTTTTTGCGGCTCAAACCACCCGCCGTGACGAAGAAGAACCACGTCTTTTCTAACTTTATCGGTCACAAAAGCGCCGGCGAGAGCGCTTCCTCGATCGTTGCGGACAAGAACGACGTCACCGGTTTTAATTCCTCTCTCGGCGGCGTTATCCGGATGAATCCATATCGGCTCCCGATCACCGATGTTATGAGAGGCCGTGTGAGATGTCCCGTCTAATTGGCTGTGCAGCCTGTGCGCGCTTTTGCCGGACATGTATGCCAGCGGATACTTCTTCTTATTGTTTAAGGACTCGCTCGGCTCAAAATAGCTTGGATATCCGCGGCAGTCGTCATAACCGTAACTTGCGATCTTCGGACTAAAGATCTGAATTTTGCCGCTTTCTGTGCGAAGCGGATGGCCTGCAGGATCCTTCCTGAATTCTTCAAAGGCAATGAATTTCTTACTTGACTCGTCCTCCGTATAAAAAACGATGCCCTTTGACCAGAACTCTTCGAAGCTAGGAAGTTGGATTCCGGAGCTTAACCCTCGATTCTTTGCGTCTTGGTAGATGGCTCGAATCCATTCCATCTCATTCAGACCAAGTGTAAATTCGTGCTCAACACCCATACGGCGAGCCAATTCGGAATAAATCTGATAATCGGAGCGAGATTCACCAATCGGGGCGATCATGGCGTGATTCGCTGCAATTCCGTCATTCGTATAGGTTCCGATCGGGCAGATGTCGCTGTGTTCGAACACGGTTTGCGCCGGAAGCACGATGTCTGCATGACGTGCGGTAGCCGTCATAAAACAATCGGTGACGACGATGGTCTCCGGTTTCTTCCACGCAGAGAGAAGCCGATTCGTTTCTGGCTGATGGGCAAAAGGATTCCCGCCCGTCCACATCACCATACGAATATCAGGATAAGTGAGTCTTTTACCGTTATGTTCGATCGTCTTTCCGGGGTTCAGAAAACAATCCGCAAACCGCATAACCGGGATATAGGCGCTTCCTTTCCAGGGTTTTAATCTGGGAGGAACCGGTTCTACTCGAGGCGCCAAACCTCCGATCATCGGGCCGACATGGAAAGGGCAGCCGCCGGAAGAATAGTGGTAGTTCGTGCCCACGCCTCCGCCGGGCAAACCGATTTGGCCCAACATACTTGCCAGCGTAAACGCCATCCAATGCGGCTGCTCGCCGTACTGAATTCTTTGGATGCCCCAGCCCATCATGATCATGGTGCGGTTATCCGCTAATTCATGAGTTAGGAGGCGGATTTTGTCGGCCGTGATACCGGTAATTTCAGAAGCCCATTCAGGCGATTTAGGAATTCCGTCAGACTTCCCGAGAAGGTAGTCGCGGAAGACCTCAAATCCGGAAGTACAGTTTTTAAGGAAATTCTTATCTGATTTGCCCGAGCTTTCCAGCTCGTACATCATGCCTAACATCAAGGCGCAATCCGTTCCGGGCTTAGGTGCGATCCATTCGCTGCTTAAAAACTCCCCGGTTTCTGTTCTGACCGGATTGATATCGATCGTTTTAATGCCTGATGTTTTGAGTTTTTCCAGGTAAGGGAAGTAGTTGTGAAGCGTCGTTGACCAGTCGATGTCATTCGTGACAATCGGATCCGCGCCCCAAAGAACAACACGCTCGCTGTTTTTAAGAACAACATTCCAATCCGTGGACTGAGGATCGCCTGTCCCGACGACATAGGGCAGTATGGTTCCGATTGCAGCAGTTGAATAAGAATTGACGCCGGAAACATAATCACCGCTAAGACTCAGCAATCTTCTCTGAAGCGTACTGGCCGAATTCACAGTACCCGGTGACTTCCAGCCATACGACTGACCGAAAATCGCACTCGGGCCGTACTCCGAATAGACACGTTTAAGTTCGGAGGCAATCAGATCAAGGGCCTCCTCCCAGGAAACCTGTATCCATTTATCTTCGCCGCGGCGATCCTTAGAGGCAATCCCTTCTTTAAGATAACTTTCGCGCACCATCGGATAACGAATCCGAGAAGGGGCATAAGGCAGTTCCGCCAGAGCTTTTAAATTCGGAGAAGGGCGCCGGTCCTCCGGAATCGGTTCGATTTTAGAAATCTTTCCGTCTACAACGGTCGTCTTCACAACTCCCCAATGGGTGACGGAAGTTCCTTCTCGGAAGTCTGGGCTCGGTTTTTTAGAGATGCTTTCGGTCATACAAAGGTGCTTTCTGTCAGTCGAATAATCGTATTGTGCTTTGAATGCCTGAATGTTTGCTGATTAGTCGAAGAAATAACATTCTGAAACTTTTTCAAATGCAACTCATTCTCAACTTTTAATAAATTTTTAAGCGACCCATCCTAAGCTCAACCGACTGATTCTGTATTTCTCCTTGTATCTTGGTGGGTGTCAGATGTTTGAATACGAACTTAAAAAGTTAAATCTCAGCGAAAAACGCGAACAGCAGCTCAAGCTTCCTTATATCGCAAAGGATGTTGAGACGATTCGCATCATGACCGAGATTTACTGCCATGCTCATCACAACACCAAAGAAGGGTTATGCCCGGAGTGCGAGGAGTTCTATTTATATTCCGTAAAAAGACTCGCTTGCTGTCCCTTCGGAGAGAAGAAACCCGTCTGCGCAAAATGCAAAATTCATTGCTATGGGAAAGGATACAAGGAGAGGGCTAAAGAAATTATGGCTTTTTCCGGTCCGAAGCTGCTGCTCAAGCACCCCATTCTTTCGATGAGACATATCATGGCGCTCTTCCGCGAACCTCCGGAAAAACCTACCGCAGCCAAACCGCGTCCATTGGTAAAAGAAAACAATTAAGCTGCCGGAGTTTTTCTACGGCAGCCCTCTAATTATTAATAGCTAATATTATTTTTTAGCGTCTTTTATCACGGTTTCTCCGGCTAATTTGCCGTTGACCAAGCAGTCCATCACTGCGTTTGCACCAATTCTGACCGCACCGTGGATGCCGCCCGTGCATTCACCGGCCGCATAAAGTCCCGGGATCGGTTTGTCGTCAACAACTGACAAGACACGGGTCGAAGTATCCGTTGCGATACCGCCCATCGTGTGGTGGATCTTCGGGCTCATTTCGGAAACGTAGTAGGGCGCATGAGTCAAAGGCTTGATGTCCTTATCCAGCTTGCGTCCGAATTCCCTATCTTTTCCGCTTTCGATAGCTTTGTTGAAATCGGCAAAGGTCTGTTTGAGTGCTTCCGGATTCATGCCATATGCCTGAGCTAGAGCATCGAGACTTGCATATTCCTTAACCGCACCGTTCTTTCTTAAGATGTCCATGGCGCCTGGACGCACTTTGTTGAAAGAGGCAACGCCGACAGAGTCGGTCACGGAGATTGTCTTTCCTCCGGCATCCAGCACTTTGAAGATCGCATCGGTCGTCGTTTTGCGATCACCGAATTCATCGGTGAAACGCTTGCCGGTCTTGGTGTTAATCCACAGACCGTACAGAGAGCCGCCGACGCTGGCAAAATGCGAGCCCATCCCCATGCCTTCTTCGTCCGGTGAAGTGTTCGGTAGGAACTGAATCCAGTCGGCCTGGATGATGTTGGCTCCGATTCGGCTGGCTTCGCGCATGAGTTCAGCGGTAGCGCCGGGTTGGTTCGTCGTTTTAAGATTACCGGTTAACTTCGGATCGAGGCGAGTTCTATAGCCAACGTCAGCCGAGAAGCCGCCGAAGGCGAGGATCACACCATCTTTGGCCTTGATTTCAACAGGTTTACCGGAACCTTCTTTGCCGAACTTGTAGCCTTCCAGAGCTGTAACACCAATGACACGACCGTTTTTGTTTTTATCTAAACAAATGACTTTCACACTGGTAACAACAGGAACGCCGAGTTCTTTGAGCTTTTTCATGAACGGAATCAAGATGCCTTGTCCGGTTCCTTCTTCGGTAATCAGGCAGCGGCGTGCAGAGTGTCCGCCTTTACCAGTCAAGTCAGTACGCCAAACGACGCCTTGTTTCTTGGTCCACTCAAATGTGGGAGCAGCAAGCTCGGTCACGACTTTGATGTGCTCAGGGTCCCCAAGGCCTAAACCGATGCGTTTCATATCGGCTGCAAGTTTGGCCGGAGAGTCCTCAATGCTTGTTCTTTCTGGACGGAAGAGCCGGGAATAGCCATCATGCCCCCGGAACGGGAAGAGTTACCGCCGGCAACCTGCATTTTTTCCAGAACAATAACTTTGGCACCTTTTTCAGCTGCTGAGATTGCGGCTGCAAGACCGGCAAATCCGGAACCGATCACGATGACATCGTATTCAGAGGCTAACTTTTGCGTCTGAGCAAAGGCGAGGGAAGGGAGGGTGGAGCAAATCGCTCCTGACACGATTACTTGAAGCATGCTTCTGCGAAAAAGCTGCATTTTTTTCTCCTTTTTGGTGATTTTTATTAATAAGGAACCTCTGCACAAAAGGTGGGTGATATGCTATAATTAGCACACTACCGAAAAGTGTGATTATGAAGATTAAAGCCCCCACATTCGCTGATTTATTTGCAGAAACCTCACCGCAGCTGGGCGGTGCCAGAAGAACAAAGTTCCTGGAGACTTTAGACCGCATCATTCCTTGGCAGGACTTGAAATCTTTGATAGGCCCTTATTACAGTGAAGGCAAACGCGGCGCTCAGCCTTATCCTCTGGAACTCATGATCCGCATTCATTTCCTTCAGCTGGTTTATAACCTTTCTGATCCCATGTGTGAGGAGACGCTTCACGACTCGTTCGCATGCCGCCGCTTTGTCGGTCTGACGATGGATTCAAAATGTCCCGATGAGACCACGATCCTACGTTTCCGTCATCTCCTTGAGAAAAACGTTCTGGACAAACAAGTCTTTGATTTGTTCAAGCAGCAGCTTACCGCCAGGGGGCTTCTGTTCAGCAAGGGCACGATTGTTGACGGCTCTTTTATTGAAGCGCCGAGTTCGACGAAAAACGCCGACAAAAAGCGAGATCCTGAAATGCGTTCAGCGAAGAAAGGCAGCAACTGGCACTTCGGAATGAAGATGCACATTGGT
>LARN01000054.1 GCA_000980495.1 Acinetobacter sp. N54.MGS-139
AGTTGCCGGTAAAAAGATTAAATACTTTGAAGCGTTAGGTGTTGGAGTTCCGGGAGCCGGGCCCGAGACGCCGGAAGATGTTCAGGAAGAACCAGAAGTCGAACCGTTATTAGGTACGGATATTGAAATTTAACGAGGATGCCGGAGCCGAACTCCGGCTAGATCACTGAAAAACGCAATCTCAGCTATATTTCGTGACTAGCGCAAGGAAACAGGCAAAAAAAGGGCGTCTGAAATAAACCATTCAGACGCCGGTATCTAAATTAGCGAGAGAAGAACCTGAGTTCCCGAAAGGGATCTCAAAAAGCTCTTCGAAGATTCTCGCTTCAACCTCAAATCCCAAGGAGAAGTGACAACATTCAATTGCCACAAACGAATATTAGCATAAAGTCCTAAGGGTTTCTACCATAATATTTGTAAGAACCTATTTCAGGCATGCGAGTCTCAAAAAATTCTTGAGAAATTAAGTAGTTGTGGTTGACAAGAAGTACTGTGTTAAAACATTTTGACGAGGATTGATACAGATATTAACCAGAAAAGAAATCCGCTGATTTTATTGAGCCAGAGAGAAAATTTTTTCGTCATCCATCGATCCGCAGCAGCTGCGGCAGAATAGCTGTAGGCGATGTGGACAAACCAGCAGGTAATAACAAACATGGCGATTATCAGGGAAACTTGCTGCACATAGGAGCCCTTGGGGTCAATAAACTGAGGGAACAGGGAGAGAAGGAACACGATGCACATGGGATTTGTGACTTGAAGAAGTGCAGCACTCGTCAAAATGTGGATTCTTTCCTGTTTGAGCTCCTTTAGATTAAACGACTTGATGGAAGAAGAAAGTGAGATGGCCGGAGCCGTCCAGCTTTTCCAGCCGAACCAAAACAACAGCATGCATCCGCATATCTGCAGCCCGTAAAACATGACGGGCGACTCATGAATGACAGCACCGAGCCCGCTCGCTGCAAGCGTACTCATAAATAACACGCCGATAGCGTTTCCTGTGGGAGAGAGAAAAGCATTTGCCTTTCCGTAGTTAATCGCGTTTTTGAGCGTATAGAGAACGCCGGCACCGGGCGTGATGCAAGTGATAAAAACCACGATGAAAAAGAGTCCGAGGCTTGAAACAGACATTTTTTTCTCCTTTGTTGTTCGTCAGTGTAGGAATAAAATCAAACGCCTAGGAGGCTAAGTGATATAAAATCTTTATCACTCAATTATCTTTTTGCTAACATCAGAATGCGCCGCTGTTTCGATTACCGCACCATCAGACAGCTGATGCTGTTCGCTGCCGTGACTCAGGAGAAGAGCTTCCGGCGGGCAGCCAAGCGATTGAATATGTCCGTCCCTCCTCTTGTTCTTCAGATCGACGAGCTAGAGGCAAGGTTAAGAATGAAACTGCTGGAGAGAACGCCTCGCGGCGTTTCTCCGACGGCACAAGGCAACGCACTCATGCCGATGATTGACCAGCTGGTGCGGCAGGCGGAAGTCTTGAATTTCTCCGTGAAGCAAATGCAGCAAAATGCGCAGGGGATTCTAACGATCGGTGCGAACACGGAGTCGATGCTGTTTTTTATTCCGGAGTTTAAAAAACGTCTTGCGGCATTGCACCCGAATATTTCCCTGTTTGTGAAGGAAATTGATTCTTATCAGGTTGAAACAGAGCTCACGGACGGAACAGTTTTAATCGGCATGGCGTTTTTTGATACTTTGTCGGATCAGCGTTTGAGGATGGCAAACCTCATCAATGAAAAACCAATCGTACTTTTAAATCGAAATCACCATTTAGCAGGGAAGGGCGGAGTGTCAATTAAAGAGCTGCGAAATGAGGATTTTGTTTTTACACGGCGTGCCATTGCGCCTCGGCTGTTTGACGGTCTTGTCGGTTTTTGTCAGGAAGTTGGCGGCTTCATGCCGAGAATTATCCACGAGGTCGAATCCAGCCCGCGCCAAATGGGATTTGTGAGCTGCGGGCAGGGTATAGCTTTTCTCCCGGAATCCTTCAGACAGTGGATGCCTGAATATATCAAGGCAGAAACGATTACGGATGCAACTCCTTGTTTGCCCCTTTCAATCGCTTGGAATCCGCTTATTGAATCCCCATTACGAGATATCGTGGCAGAAGAACTGAAACAGATGTTTGTGGACCGTTGAGAAGCATAGACCGCGGTCCAAAACGGAGGAAGATTATGAATAAACCAAAGGACGAACCGGGTTTGCAAACTATTCTCTCGCATTGCGGGCGCAATTTAGAAGCAAGCGGCGGTTACGTGAATGTCCCGCCTTATGAAGGTTCGACCATTATTCACGACGATATGGATGACCTGTTCGGACGCGTTGACAACCATCTATATGGCGACGGTACCGCCCGGACTTATGGGACGGACGGAGGACCGACGCATGAAGCTTTTTATGAGGCCATGAATAAACTCGAAGGCGGTGTCGGGACTTGGGCCTTTAGTACGGGTTTAGCGGGGTGCACCATCCCGATGATGGCGTTCCTGAAGACGGGGGATCACATGCTTGTGACGGATTCCGTCTACGGTCCCACACGTCAGTTCTGTGAGGTACTACTAAAAAATTTCGGTGTGGAAGCAGAGTTTTATGGACCCACCATCGGAGCGGGAATTGAGGGATTAATTCGCCCTAATACTCGTTTGATCTACATGGAAAGCCCCGGCACGCATACCTTTGAAATGCAGGATGTTCCGGCAATTGCCGCGGTTGCACGCAGGCACGGAGTCGTTACGATGATCGACAACACCTATGCCACGCCGATCAATTTCCAGCCTTTAAAACACGGGGTGGATGTCGTGGTGCATTCGGCAACCAAATACATCTGCGGTCACAGCGATGTACTGATGTCTACGGTTACCTGCAATGAAAAAACTTGGAAACAGGTCAGAGCTGTCTGCAAAATGACGGGGCAATACGCTTCTGCTCAGAGCGTGTACTTAGGACTAAGAGGCCTGCATACTTTGAAGGTGCGCCTTGATGCAGTTGGTGCGCATACACGAAAAGTGGTTGACTGGCTTCTGAAGCGGGAAGAAGTCAAAAAAGTGATTTGGCCGGCCTATGAAAAGGATCCCGGGTACCCCATTTACAAGAGAGACTTCGCAGGACCTATCGGACTGTTTGCTTTCCAATTTCAGGACTATTTTACGGACGTGCAGATCAACCGTTTTATGGATTCTCTGAAGCTATTCGGATTGGGTTATTCGTGGGGAGGATTTGAGAGTTTGATCCTTAGAAGCTATGGGAAACGCACGGTCGGAGATCCGAAGATTATGCGTACGATGATCCGCGTCTACATCGGCTTGGAGGATCCGCAAGATATGATCAATGACTTAGATCAGGCGATGACTAAAATGCGGGATGCCTAAAACACACGAAAAGACAAAAATTAAAGGCCGCAGAGAAGAACTCTTAACGGCCTTTTTACTCAGCTCAAAAACAAATTATTTTGTATTGAGGGCATCTTTAAACTGTTTGCCGGCAACGAATTTCGGCTGAACAGAAGCGGGAATCTGGATCGTTGCTCCGGTGGCAGGATTGCGGCCGGTACGAGCTTCGCGCTTAGCAGACTTGAAAGTTCCGAAACCAACGAGAGTGATTTCATCACCTGCTTTAACAGTTTTGACGATCTGAGCTGTCAGAGCATCCAGAACATCTTTAACATCAGCTTTAGATTTACCGGAAGCTTCTGCAACGGCAGCAATCAATTCAGTTTTATTCATTCGATTCCTCTGATAGTGTTTGAATGGAACCCTGATAATAAGGGTTTTTTAGGGCAAAAAACAGTTTTTTGAGTTTGGGTGTGCCGTTTTCGCGACAAACCGCCGTCCAATAGGGCTTCTTGCGAGATAACGTATCACGCAAATGCGGTATTTCCGAGAAACTGTCTATAATTTATCTGATTGTGAAAAAATTATAGTCGGCCTGAGAGAGTAGGCCTATCCGAAAAGATCGAGCTCTTTTTGGACAGCAGGCTCGGTCTTGTTTTTAAGAATGTCTTGTATATCCCTCAAGTACAACTTGACCATATTGGAAAAAATCAAACCGACGGAGTATGTTTTATCCGAGTATCTGAGCTGGGAGAGCCATCGATAGAATTCGATTTCGTCTTCTGTCTGGGCTTCAATGCCGCCGCGGATCATGACGAACTTGTCAAAAAGCGACTGCGCCGACTCGATCAAAGTTTCATAGGCCTCTTCTGCGTTTTGTGAGCGGAACTCCGGAAAACTGTCGACGGAAACCGGATAAATCTTATCGAGTTTAAGCTGTTCGGGATCTAGGTCCGATAAGGTAAGAGAAAGCATTTTCCTTTGAAGGTCAGTAAGTTCTTCGATGCTTTGCTTCAAATCCTCTTTGTATAAAGCGATTCCGGAAGTATTTTTCTTTACCATCGTGTACCTATGCGTTGATTGGAGGAATTTTAGCGCAAGCGTAATAATTGCACCGAGCCATCCCACATATGAGTATGAGGTCAGGGATAATGTCTATGTACTAACCCTGAGGGGATGATGATAATTATCCTTAGTTAGTTTGCTCTTCAAGAGGTTAGTAATGAGTCAAAAGTCTGAATTTGACGCCAGAATCGCTGCTGCTGGTATCCGCAGGATCTCCCGCAGCAGGAAGATTTCCTTGAAGGGCGCCCAGCGAATTGCACTGCCATCCTTTTTAACACAGGCCCATTCAACGGAACCTAACCAAGGCTCCGGCTGGAACTTGTTTACGGCGTCCATGCGTCCTGTTTAGTTCTGAGGATTCATGCCCGAACTTCCAGAAGTCGAAATCACTCGTCTCGGAATACTTAAGCGCGTCGGTGGTCGCCGCTGCACAGGAGCGGTTGTACGTGAGACGCGTTTTCGTAAGTCAGCTCCTGCAAATCTTTCCGAACTGCTCACGGGGCAGTGTCTGCGCTCGATTGAAAGACGCGGGAAGTATCTGATTTGGAATTTCGACCGAGGGTATATTGTTTCTCACCTCGGTATGTCGGGTGTGATGCGAATCGTTGATCCCAAAGTCACAGAACCTGTCAAACATGATCACATCGATATTTTGTTCGGTGACTTGGCGGTTCGGTACCACGACCCCAGACGTTTTGGTTTTGTGATTTGGCTCCCGGAGTCTCAAGATCCTTATGCGCTGCCGGAAATCGCAAAATTAGGCGAAGAACCTTTTTCTGATAGCTTTACTGCGTCGCGGCTGCACTCCGCTTTAGCGAATACTTCACTGCCGATTAAAGAGGCCATGCTGACGGGCAAATATGTTGTCGGTGTCGGCAATATTTATTGTTCGGAGTCTTTATTTAAAGCTCGCATTTCCCCCTTAACGCCGGCCAATAAGATCTCAAAACAGAGGTTAGAACGTCTGGTTACAGCGATCCGAGAAGTGCTGACTTTGTCTTTAAACGAGGGCGGTTCTACTTTAAAAGACTTCGTTTCTGCAGAAGGCGAGCAAGGCTATTTCACATTAAACGCCAAAGTGTACGGAAAAGAAGGCAAACCTTGCGCAAACTGCGGTCGACCGATTAAGAAGATCATTCAAAACGGCAGAGCGACTTATTACTGCAGTAATTGCCAAAGGCGCTGACACATAATTGGCAATGGAAGGTAATTGCAGAAATAACCTCGACGAGTGTTTAGAAGTTGTGTCCTAGACCGGCGGTGGCAGCCCAGCCTCCTAAACCGGAATCATATTTTTTGAAAGCTTTTCCTGTCGTTCCCCAGCCGGCCTGAGTGTAAAGCGTGGTTCGTTTGGAGAGAGGGTAGAGGTAGGCGGCGCCGAGAGAATACGAATTGTACTTTTCGCCTGTGTCCTTAAGTTTGCCCAATGCACCTTGAGTCTGGAACTTAACTGATCCGCCCGCGAAAGGAATCGCTACAGAGAGTGCAAGCGCATGTTGGTTTGCGCCTTTGTGCGCTACTTCGATTTCGGTGTTGTTAGGAAGTTTCATGGAATGAAGCGCATATTGGTAAACGCCGAAAAGCTTGAAAGTTCCGAAATCGTAAGAAGCTTGAACGGTGAATAAGTTCGTCGCTTTAGGTTTTGAAAGATCTTCGGTTCCTTTGTTATCCAACATTTCCCAGTAAGTTCCGAACCTGATAGCTTGGTCCTCATATGTCGCCCCGATGCCGTAATAGTGTTCGTTTCTTGACCACTTTTCTGAGTCCTCATTAACGCCGTTTGAGTAAGTGGCGTGAACCTTCCAACCATTAAGGCTGGGAGACACATAAGCAATTGTGTTGTTCATCCAGTCCGTCAGAATGAAAGCGCTGTGGATATTGCTGAGTACCGAAAAGCTCGTGTTGTAGGCGGAGGAACCGGAAATGGAGTATTCGCCGTTGTAGGAACCAAGTGCTCCGATTCTGCCGAATGCGACCTGGCCGAAGCTGCTTTCAAAACCCAGGTAAGCCTGACGATTAAAGGCCTTGTCGCCTTTATCGTCGTCTTCTTTTCCGTTTGACAGGACGTAGCCTTGTTCCAGTCTTAAGAAAACATTGTTTCCGCTGCCGAGATCTTCCGTTCCGGTAAAGCCGAACATATTGGTATCCAAGCTGCCGTTGGCAAACCTAACCGTTGCAGATTTTCCTTTTAGTTTTTGGACAGTTATGCCGCCGTCGGCGCCGCCATAAAGCATGACAGAGGTTTCAGCGTAGACAGAGGTAGCTGCAAGAGGCAGGACTACGGCAAGGAGAAGCTTTTTCATAAGTTTGTACGCATCAAGGATAAAAAATCGTTCTCAGAAGATTCAGATTCACGACAAGCGAATTCTTCTCTATTTTTTCCGAAGTGGTCGTAAACATTGCCAAAAACGAGAAATTTACCAAAAATTAACATATATTCTTGTGATATAGAAGAGCTCAAGCGGCGGCTGCACCGACGTCGTTGCGTAAAAGAGGATGGTTCACAACGAGTTTGAACCTCTAAGAGTTGCTTCCCTGATTATTATCTTTCGAACAAAAACAAATTCCGCTCAAACCTAAAAGGTAAGAGCGGAACAAAAGAAGAGATTAGATCTTTTTAGCGGACGCTGCTGTTAGCTAGCCTCCCTTCGGTGTTTGAGTTGCCCTTTGCGGCGAGCTTAAGTCCGGCAACGATTGCGACAATGATCGCAGTGCAAATGGCGATACAAACAGCGGAATACACCGGATGAATATTGAAAGAGCCAGCTTGATAGACGATGGTTGCAGCACTGTATCCCACTGCAGTTGTCCACAAAGCAGAGAAGATAGCCCAGCCGCTTCCGACCTCTCTATAGATGGCACCCATGGCCGCACCACAGGGCAGATAAAGAAGAACCATCAGCAGGTAAGCAAACGCACCCAACTCACCGTCGAACAGCTTGTTCATGGCGGCAATTGTTCCGGTGCTTACTTCTTGCTCCTCTGCTTGCTTAGCAACGTCGGAGAGGTCGCTTTCTACAGAGATGCCAAGCGGATCAGTGAAGAACGCTCCGATATCGCCGAAACCTTCACCGATGCTGGCGCCGGCTTCACCGAAGGAGCGGGCAAGGTTAAAGCCTTCTTCTTCGTCTTGCTGCTGAGCTTGCTCTTCAATCTTGGCTGCCGGTTCGCCCAAAGCAGCCTCTTCTTCCGCTTTATCGCCGATTCCGCTGTAAAGAGAATCCAACGTACCGACAACGGCTTCTTTGGCAAGAATACCTGTGAAGACGCCGACGGCAGCAGGCTAGTTTTCTGCAGACACGCCCATTGGCTTGAAGACGGGCACAATCGTCTTGCCGATCTGAGACAAAACACTCTTGTCGGTATCTTGATTGCGGAAGGAGCCGTCTGTTCCTAAGGAGTTTAGGAAACAAAGAACAGCCACAAGCACAACGATTACTTTACCGGCGCGGAAAATAAAGCTCTTTAAACGATCCCATGTTCTCAGAAGGACGTTCTTTGCGGTTGGCAGATGGTACGGAGGAATCTCCATGACAAAGGCGCTGGTCTGACCGGCTAAGGCCGTTCTCTTAAGCATGAAGCCTGTGGCGATAGCTGCCAAGATGCCGATGAGATACAAACTGAAAACGAGATTTTGTCCGCTCATCGGCCAAAAAGCAGTCGCAAACAAAACATAAACCGGAAGTCTTGCGCCGCAGCTCATAAACGGAGCCATTAAAACCGTGGTAATACGGTCTTGTTTTTGCTCCATCGTACGGGTTGCCATGATAGCGGGGACGCCGCAGCCGAATCCGACAATCAGAGGAACAAACGCTTTTCCGGGCAGCCCGAGCGCTCTCATCAGGCGGTCCATCACAAAGGCAGCCCTGGCCATATAGCCCGAGTCTTCAAGGAAGGACAAGGCTAAAAACAGGCAGAAGATAAACGGAATGAATGTGGAGATACATTGAATACCGCCGCCGATACCGTCGGCAAGAATCGTTTTAAGCCATTCTGGCGTTCCGATGGAAGTGAGAAGTTCCCCGAATCCGTCGATAAAGATCGCTCCGAAAAGAATATCGAAGAAGTCGATGAAAGCGGAACCGACGTTGATCGAAAAAATGAACATCAGGTACATCACGGCCAAGAAAATAGGTACCCCCAGCCAACGATGCAAAACAATCTTGTCGATTTTGTCGGTAATGGTTTGTTTGACCTCGTTGTCTCGAGTGATGCAAGAGGAAGCGACTTTGCTGACAAAGGAGTAGCGCACGTCGGCAATAGCCATATCCAGGTCGCCGTTGTAGTGCTTATTGAGTGCGTTGATTCGCAGTTCGGCTTTGGAAAAGCCGCTCTTTAAGGTGCGGAGTCCCAGTTCTTTATCACTTTCAAGGATCTGTTCGGCGATCCAAGGGGCCTTTTCAACGTTGTTTTCACAGAGTTCCTGAGTCAGTGTATGAATTTCATCGGCAATGTCTTTCGGGAAAACAAGCGGGTTGTCCGGAACGGTAGGATTTTCGAGCTGGCGGCTGATTGCTTGTTTGAGATCATCTACACCCGTTTCTCTAGAGGCAACTAGGCCGACAACAGGGCAACCTAGCTCCTGCGCTAATTTATCGAGATCAACGGAGATGGAATGATTCTTAGCGACGTCAAGCATGTTGACCGCAACAATGAGCGGAACCTGTATTTCGATGAGCTGCGCGGTGAGATAAAGGTTTCTCTCCAAGTTCGACGCATCAACGATATTTACGACGAGAGAAGATTCGCCTGAGAGGATGTATTCTCGAGCGACGCGCTCGTCTTCGCTGGAAGCGTCACACGGCTGAAGAGAATAGGCGCCTGGTAAATCGACGAGCGTGATCTGCTGATCATTGACCGTAAAACTTCCGCTCTTTTTCTCGACGGTAACGCCTGGCCAATTTCCGAGGTCTGGTGTGATCCGGTCAAAGCGTTAAACAAAGTTGTCTTGCCGCAGTTGGGATTGCCCGCGAGCGCGATCGATATTTTCTGAGTCATGATGTTTCCTCACAAAGGTCTGACGTCAATGATTTCGATTTCAGCCTTTCGAACGCTGATGAAAGATCCGCGAAGTTTGATTTCGACGGGATCTCCTAACGGGGCCACCCGGGTGACTTCAAAACGAGTGTTGGGAAGGACGCCCAAAGAAAAGAGTTTTTTCCGATATTCAGTGTTTCCCGGCAAAAAACCTTTCACGACACCTCTTTGTCCGGGTTTCATATCGCGAAGCTGCATGATGTTCTCCTATTGGAAAATGCGAACAACTTTTATTTCTGCCGCGACATCTCGATTTACAGCGATTCTGGCGTCACCTACGGCAAGGAGAAGAGGGCCGTTCTGTGCGGAGGTGATCACGGAAGCCACGCTGCCGACGTATAAACCTAAATCCCGGAGACGTTTCAATTCACTTGGAGGAATATTTCCCAGTTTTGCGATCCTGCATTGCACATTCATCGGGAGCTGGATTAGGAGGTGAGATGTAGAGACAGTCATAAAAGCATCAAATGAAAACGATTATCTTTATCAAAATGTTACTCCTCAGCGATCGAAATGATATTCATTATCATTAGGGATTTCTCTATATCTTTCATGAATTTCGCATCTTGAGGATTTATAACTTGTTGAATATTTGCGGAAAGATTCACTTAAATATCCCAAAAATATGGAGAAGCAATTGTCATTTCCTAAAAACGGTTGACTTCTTTTTGTTTTAAACCTGTGTTTAGTTGACTTTGATTGGGCTAAGCCTGGTAACAGTTGACTCCTGGCTGTCC
>LARN01000150.1 GCA_000980495.1 Acinetobacter sp. N54.MGS-139
TTGACATTTTTTAACACCTCTAGAGAATCTCATGTCCAAATCCATTTTTGATGTTGTCGGACAAGCTCCCGACGATCCCATTCTCGGCCTCAACGAAGCTTTCAAGTCCGACCCCCGCGACAAAAAAGTTAATCTGAGTATCGGCGTCTACAGCACTGAAGACGGCAAAGTACCTCTGCTGCGCGTCGTTGCCGAAGCCGAAAAGAGAATTCTTGAAGCCGGCGAACCGCACACCTATCTGCCGATTTCCGGTATTCCTGCCTTCACTTCCGGGGTTCAGAAACTGATTTTCGGTGCTGATTCTCCGATCATCAAAGAAAAACGTGCCGTTACCGTTCAATCTCTCGGCGGAACCGGTGCTCTTAAAGTCGGCGCAGACTTCCTTGCAGCCATTCTCAAAGATCCGGAAGCTGTGGTCAGCACACCGACTTGGCAGAACCACGTTGCGATTTTTGAACAGGCCGGTTTCAAGGTCGGCAAGTATCCGTACTATGACAAAGAAAACAACGGTGTCGACTTCCCTGCCATGCTTGAGAGCCTCAACGGTTTGAAAGAAAATACCGTTGTGATCCTGCACGCCTGCTGCCACAACCCCACAGGCTATGACCTGACTCAAGAACAATGGGCCCAGGTTGTTGACGTGTGCGTCAAGAACAAGCTGATTCCGTTCCTCGATATCGCTTACCAGGGCTTCGGTGACGGTCTTGAAGAAGACGCCGGTTCCATCCGTCAATTTGCCGACGCCGGAATCCCCTTCTTCGTTTCCAGCTCTTTCTCCAAGTCCTTCTCGCTTTACGGCGAACGTATCGGTGCTCTGACCGTCGTCTGCAAAGACCAGGAAGAAGCATCCCGCGTCATGAGCAAACTGAAGGCTTTGATTCGCGCCAACTACTCCAATCCTCCCGCTCACGGCGCAAAGATTGTTGCCCAAGTTCTCAACGACCCGAAACTGATGGCTCAGTGGCATGAA
>LARN01000151.1 GCA_000980495.1 Acinetobacter sp. N54.MGS-139
TGAATAAAAACAAAGTCGAAGAACTGGTTAGTGAATCGAAAAAAATACCGCAAGAAGTTAAGGATTGGTTACTTGAGTTGCTCCAAAGCTGTAGAGAACTTCAAAAACGTCTGAATAAGATCAGTAAGTATCTAAAAGAGTATGCCGATAATGACGAGATTTGCCAAAAAATTATGTCAGTCCCGGGGATAGGGCCGATAACCGCCACTCGGTTAAAAGCAACTATAGGAGATATCCAAAGGTTTGAGAAGCCCAAATCAATTGTTGCTTACTACGGCCTAGTACCAAAAAGTAAGGCTACAGGGCACAACGAAAAAAAAGGCGGCATAACTCGTCGAGGCGATCGAGTTGCCCGTTCTCTTCTGATAGAGGGTGCGGGAGTAGTTTTGAATTTGGCAGCAAAAGGATTCCTAAGATCAAAGCCTCTCAATAAATGGATCGAAAAAAAGAGAAAACTCAAAATGCCCTGGGGAAAGCTTTGTTGTGCATTGGCGGCAAAAATGCTGAGAATAGTTCGTGCTATCCTAATCCAAGGAACTTCCTTTAACGCAAAAATTGCGGGAGTAGCGCGGTGTTCGTTGCCAAAAGAATCTCGCAACAATGTCATGGGTAATAACAAACTATCCGAAATTCCCTCACCAAATGGGAGCGTCTATATCCATTGAAAGTTTTAGCAACCATACGGACCACATCTAATTAAAGTCAATTGTTAACAATCTGAGAGCAATCAATACAACTATTCATGAGAAAGCCGAAAGGCCTGCCCAACAGCCATTAGCTGTCCATTGTCTTACAGACATGTAATTTTATTTGGCATGGGCAGTCCGTTCAGGAAGTTCATGGTGGGCAAATAAAGATGAAGTGATGTCTTTTCTAACAGCCCGGAGAGATTGTCTGATGGCCTCTTCCCAGTGGAATATTCTGATTTGCAAACAGTTTGTTACTTGGTGCAAACAAATAATTTAA
>LARN01000055.1 GCA_000980495.1 Acinetobacter sp. N54.MGS-139
GACTGCATCAGAATCTAAAAGGTGCCACGGGTTAGGTCTCCGATAAAAGGAGACCTATATCGTGGTTCGTTGCTCAATTTCTGGTGCGTCCGTCCTGGACACTTATTTTCCGATCGCAGGTCTGAAGGAGTAAATTGGCGGATCAATGATTTACGCTTTTCAAAGCCGATTTAACGCGGAAGCCGTGATTCTTCATGTCTCGGACAAGAATGCCCTTGGTTTTCAGGAAAGAATCCGAATCGAAAAATCAGCGTTTCTATTAATATGTAAGAACATTTGATCTGCTTTTATCGTAAAAATATGAAAATTCTGCTGGCCCAACCAAGAGGCTTTTGTGCCGGTGTTGACCGTGCGATTGCGATCGTCGAAAGAGCACTTGCAGTGCACGGAGCACCGATCTACGTCCGCCATGAAATCGTTCACAATAAACACGTGGTCAATTCTCTGAGAGAAAAGGGCTCGATTTTTGTAAATGAAATCGACGAAGTGCCGGACGGATCGGTCCTCGTGTTCTCGGCGCACGGCGTGCCGAAAGCAGTGGAAGAAAAGGCCAGAGCCCGTGATCTGACGATTTACGATGCGACTTGCCCTCTGGTGACCAAAGTCCATATGGAAGTCATCAAGATGCACAAGCAGGGCTACCGCATCATCATGATCGGACATGCCGGTCACCCGGAAGTGGAAGGGACGGTCGGACAAGTTGATTCCGAAATCAATGTCATTGAAAAACCTGCTCAGGTCTGGGATCTGGAGGTCGAGAACCCGGAAAAAGTTGCCTATGTCAGTCAGACAACGATTTCCTACGATGACGCCAAAGGGCTGATCCAGGAATTAAAGAAACGCTTTCCATTAGTCGCGGAACCCAAGAAAGCGGACATCTGTTATGCCACTCAGAATCGTCAGGATGCGGTCAAGGAGTTGGCACGCCGCGTAGATCTCGTGCTGGTGGTCGGCTCAAAGAGCAGCTCGAACTCCAATCGACTCAGAGAAGTCGCTGAAGGCGCCGGCACAAAGGCTTACTTGTTGGATGACGCAGGAGAAATTAATCCTGACTGGTTCAAAGGTATAGAAAGAGTCGGCATTACGGCTGGCGCCAGCGCCCCGGAAATCTTGGTCGACGAAATCGTCGAAAAACTCAAGACTCTGGGCGCCGATGAAGTCGAAACCATGGCAGGTCAGCAGGAAGACGTGAAGTTCCCGCTCCCGAAGGGCCTGTGGAAGAAAGATTTGGAGAATGCTCGTGACAATCAAAAGTAATCAGGCGCTTTTGAACGCTCCGTTCGGTTCGATCCTTTTGACCTTTAAAGACGGCGAGCTCATTAGATGTGAGCTGTCGGAAGCAGCAGTCGAAGAAGACCTCGGAAGTTTTGCCGATCACAAGGCGGTTCAGGCTCTGAACTCTTATTTGGAAGGCAATATTCATGCCTTAGACAATTGGAAGCCTGGTGAAGAGTGCACGGAATTTCGCTGTCAGGTATGGAAAGAAATTGCAAAGATTAAAGCCGGTGATACCGTGACCTACGGACAAATTGCCGATAACCTCGGCAGCTCTCCTCGTGCTGTGGGTTCCGCCTGCGGAGACAATCCGCTGCCGATTTTTGTTGGGTGTCATCGTGTTGTCGGAAAGAGCAATTTGGGCGGATTCGCGCATTCGGCCGCCAATGTCTCAATAAAATGTTGGCTGCTCAAGCACGAACAGCAAAACATGTGAGGAGTTTGAATGAGTAAGAAAGAACATGTTTCTGCCACGCCGGCAACCATGTGGCTGAAGCAGCATAAAGTGCCCTTTGAAGACGGAATTTATGAGTATGTGGAACACGGCGGCACGGCTCAGGCAGCCGCGTGTTTCGGTGTGGATGAACACAACGTCGTAAAGACGCTTATCATGCAGGACGAACATGAGAAACCGCTCGTCATCCTGATGCACGGTGACCGAGAAGTCTCTACTAAGAATTTGGCGCGCCAAACGAACCGTAAACATATCGAACCTTGCAAACCGGCAATCGCTGAGAAGAATTCCGGCTATCAGGTCGGCGGAACTTCGCCGTTCGGTACGAAGAAGAACATGCCGGTGTACGTCGAAAAAACGATTTTGGATTTGCCGTTCATTTATATCAACGGCGGCAGGCGCGGCTATAACGTCAAGATTGATCCGAAAGTGCTGAAGGACCAATTGGGTGCCGTCGAAGTCGAATGTGCGATTGAAAAGTAGTCTCTGACCGCCAGTTTTAGACAGATAACGAAAGAGCCGAGGTTTCTGATCTCGGCTCTTTTGCTAAGTGCAGTATTTGCGGTGTTCGGCTGGAATCTTCCGGTGCTCGCCAAAACAAAAACTAATCGTTATCGTTCGGATGCTCCAGCGACCATCTCGGTTTAATAGAAAATCCGTCCGGCTTCTTATTCCTCAAATCTTTAATTTCAGCTAAGTGAGCTCCTGCGGCAGCTGCAATCATGGCGCCGTTGTCGGTGCAAAGCGCTTGGGGCGGGAAGAATACTTTGACACCGCGCCTACGGCAGGCTTCTGTTAAACGAGCGCGAAGTTGTTTATTCGCGCTGACGCCGCCTGCAGCAACCAGGGATTTATTGCCGGTTTTCTTCAGTGCTTTCAGACACTTTGTCACCAGAACGTCTGTTACGGAATCGACAAAGGCTCGCGCCAGATTGTTCTTAAATTCCTGAGACAGAGGCTTCGGTTCTTTGCGAACGGTGTTCATGACCGCGGTCTTGAGGCCGGAAAAGCTGAAGTCCAAGTTCGGCGCATGAATCAAAGGCCGAGGAAGTTCGATGGCGCCGGGTCTGCCTTTCTCCGCAAGTGCGGAAACAGCCGGGCCGCCCGGATAGGAATAACCCAGCGCCTGAGCAGTCTTATCGAATGCTTCACCTGCGGCATCATCCAGCGTTTCCCCTAGCAGTTCATAGTCGCCTAAAGCACGCACTTCCATAATTTGGGTATGTCCGCCCGACACAAGCAGAGCGATGAATGGAAACGTCGGCTTATCCTCAGCTAAAAGTGAAGAGAGAAGGTGCCCCTCTAAATGATGAATACCGACCACCGGAATATCCAGCGCAAGCCCGATACCGTAAGCCACGGAATTGCCGACAAGCAGCGCTCCGGCGAGTCCGGGACCTTCTGTGACGGCGACGGCATCTAAATCCTGCGGCATCTTACCGGCTTTCTTCATAACCTCGTTGAGCAGAGGAATAATGCGTCGAATGTGGTCGCGGCTGGCAAGTTCAGGCACGACACCGCCGTACAAACGATGCATTTCGATTTGCGTATGAAGCGCATCTGCAATAAGACCTTTGTCCGTGTCGTAAAGGGCAACACCCGTTTCGTCACAGGAAGATTCAATTCCGAGGATCAGCATTCTCTTTGTCGATAGATATAAGCCAAGTTCAAATTTTAGCCTTACTGCGCTTTATGGGTACTGTAATAAATATCGCGGGTCACGATGGCAAACGCATTGTCCGCTGTTGAACCGCCGCAAAGTTTTTGTCTGACTTCCTCACTGATTTTCAAGAATTCGTCGTAGGACGGTACTTGTTCGGAAACAGGAACGCCTCTTGCATTAAGGTATTTGCGGCTCGGACCGTCCAGCGGGAAATATTTCGTGGGGCAGACCCAATACATGCCCATGGTCAAGTTGAACTTGATTCCATACTGATGACGAGTCATCTCATTAAACAGATCGGCAACCTCGTTGTTTTGCCCGAAAATACCTAAGAAAAGGGTCCACAGATTGTTAATGTCTTCTTTGGTTTTACCGTCCTTGAAGCCGAAAAACATCGAGTTTTCGTTATTGAGCGGAGACACACCGCGGAAGTCCGTCGGCGAGGGTTCATCCACTTTGAAGAAAATTTTGAAAGCCTTTGCAACTTCAGCTTTCTTTTCCTGAGAGATGTGACGGTTCATCACACCGAAGACTGTGAAAGGATCGATATCCGTCAGCTTCTTGTGGTCCGGATCATGAAGGTAATTCGTTTCTTCAGGAAGCGCTGAATAAAGCCAGCTTAAGAGTTCCTCTCTGCGGTCGGAGTATGCACAAAGTTTTTGTGCGGCCGCAGGATTAAATTTTGTCCATGAGTAATCATTGTCCATTTTTTGAGCTCCTTCAGCAAAAGAAGAATCTATTGTGGGTCGCGAGAAAAATAGGTGCTGCGTTATCTGCTCAATTCGATCTTTTCGGTTGAGAAAACGACCGTCTTCCCGCACTCTCGGCCAAATAAATTGTTACTTAAATGAGATAGTTAAGGCACGGAAGTGAAAAATGCATTAGAATTGCTGACTTTCGAGTAGGGGAAGGCCTGTGCATTCCGCTTACTCAACCAAGAAACTATTTTTAAACAGTTATTTAGTTTAGGTGCTCGATGCCCACAATCCGTGTTAAAGAAAACGAACCTTTTGAAGTTGCTCTTCGTCGCTTTAAGCGCACGATCGAAAAGAGCGGTCTTTTAACTGAACTTCGCGCTCGCGAATTCTATGAAAAACCGACTGCTGAACGCAAACGCAAAAAAGCTGCCGCTATCAAGCGTCACTACAAGCGTCTTCGCAGCATGATGCTCCCGAAGAAGCTCTACTAATTCTTCAAGCACTTCAAAACAGAGGCAGTTATGAGTTTAAAAGACCAGATCACCTCTGATATGCGCGACGCGATGCGCGCTCATGATAAAGAGAAACTGAGCGCGCTTCGTATGCTTCTTTCTTCGATCAAACAGAAAGAAGTCGACGAGCAGATCACCGCAGATGATGCTGTCATTCAACAGATCATTGCAAAATTGATCAAGCAGCGCAAAGACTCAGTTGAACAATATCTGGCCGGAAATCGTAAAGATTTGGCCGATAAAGAGTCTGCGGAAATTAAGACATTCGAAGTCTATTTGCCCGCCCAGCTTTCTGATGAAGAAATTCAGAAAATCGTTGACGAGGTTGTGACTTCCGCCGGACTCAGCGGCCCGGCCGCCATGGGCAAAGCCATGGGAATGATCAAGCCGAAGGTTGCAGGCAAAGCTGACATGGGCAGAGTTTCCGCACTGCTTAAGGCAAGACTAGCTCAGTAAGCTGGAAGATTTTATAAAAGACGTCCTGCGGGACGTCTTTTTGTTTATAGCGGCCGGATCTTTCAAAACATTTTCCGTCCCCCGCCTTTTCTTGTGAGAGTTTGATTCTTGATCGCACAGTCTTTTATTAAAGAACTGCTTGACCGAGCAGACATTTACGAGGTCGTTAACCGAAGAGTTCCTTTACAGCAAAAAGGTGCTTCGGCCTGGGCGTGCTGTCCTTTCCATAATGAAAAAAGCCCGAGCTTTTCAGTGAACCGCGAACGCGGCTTCTATCACTGCTTCGGCTGCGGAGAACATGGCAACGCCATCAGCTTCTTAATGAAGTATGAGAATCTCCCGTTCGTCGATGCGGTCGAAAAACTTGCCTCCGAATTCAGCATGCAGGTTCGCTACGAAGGCGGCGCACCTAAACCTAAGAGCGGTAAACCGCGTTTGTCTGAGATTATGCAGAGGGCAATGGAGTTTTATCGCGATAAATTCAACAGCGACAAGTTCTCACAAGATTATCTCCATGACCGCGGACTCAAAAACGAGACCATCGAGCGTTTCGGTATCGGTTTCTCACCCGATGCCTGGCATAACTTAGACGCCGTCTTCACACCTGATCTCAAGCCTTTGCTTTTAGAAGCCGGCCTTCAGAGAACCGGTCAAAGCGGAAATGTCTACGATTTCTTCCGCAACCGCCTCATGTTCCCGATCCGCAATATTCGCGGACAAGTCATTGCTTTTAGTGCCCGAACGATGATCGGGGAAGAGCCTAAGTACATCAACACCGGCGACACACCGATTTTTACGAAAGGCTCCGAAGTTTTCGGCTTGTACGAAGCGCGCAAAAGCATTCAGGATAAAAAGCGCGTCATCGTGGTCGAGGGCCAAATGGATGTGATCCAGCTTTCTCAAGCCGGATTCGGAGAAGCTTGTGCGCCGTTGGGTACAGCAATTCGGGCTGAGCATATCGAACGCCTTCTTAAGATGACCGATCACGTCATTTTCTCGTTTGACGGAGATGCGGCAGGTCGCAAGGCGGCAAAGCGCGCAATGGATTTATCGCTTCCGCTCTTGGATGATGCTCAGAAGGTCAGCTTTGTTTTCCTTCCTGAAGGCGAAGATCCCGACAGTTTGGTCAAGAAGTCCGGAGCACTCGCTTTCGAAGAGATGCTAAAAAAAGCCCTGCCGCTTTCGAGCTACCTGATTGAAGCTTTGTCCCAAGGACTGGATTTGGCCGTCCTTGAAGACCGCAATGCATTTATTGAAGAAGCTTCTCCGCTGGTTCGTAAGACAAAAAGTGCGCTTCTTCGCGACGGCTTAATTGAGCGTTTGAGCACGGCAGTCGGCTATAAAAATTCCGACGAACTGCGTAAGTATTTCGGTTTCCCTGTGCTGCCGCCGGCGGCTCCTCAGAGAATTAACGGCTTTGGTAATCAGCGTTACGGATTCAGCAGGGGCTATGACCGCTACAAACAGCCGAGGATTCCGACGTCGACCGGGCGCAGCATTCCTCCGAAAGCTGATGCTCCTTTAATGGCACTCCTGAGAAACTTCCTGCGTTTTCCTCAGCTTGCACTGGAATTTGAAGGCATGCTCGCCGAGCAGCTTTCTGAAAGCAATTCTCCGGTCTCCGAATTGCTGTTCAAGGTGATTGAAAGAGTGACGCATGAGGATGAGAGCGGCCACACACTGGCCCAATTCTTGGCAGACCTTCCGGGACCGGCCGATGAAAATTTCGAAAAAGAAATGGATTCGGCCCGTTCAATGATTTCCACCTTCTTACTGGAAGAGGGCATTGATTCCGTCATTCGAAAAGGGCTAAGTCAAGGACAGATTCTCCAAACACCGCTGGAAGCAGCGCGTTTGGAATGTCGCCGAATTCTGCTTCAGATGGAGTTGAATCGTGTTGAGGTACAGCGTCGGGCTTTGTCGACAAAGGGCACGTTAGATGACGCCGACCGAAAGGTTTTTAGAGATTTGATGCAGCTCGATCAGGATCTCCAAAAAGAAATCAAATCCATTGATGCGGGCATTAACGATATTCTGTTGAGAAAACGAGAGAAGTAGGAATGTTAGAAGTTCTGACAGTCGGTAGTTTTTGCGCCTCTCTTTTTTACTGCCTCTTCACGGGCACATCGATCCTCTACGCACTGATTTTCGCCTTTTTCCTTTTCTGCGGCTACGCCCTTTACCGCGGCTTTAGCCTGCAGGAAATCGGAAGGGCTTGTCGTCAAAGCATTGCCAAGATCAGCAACATCATCATAGTGATGCTCTTAATCGGAGCGTTGACAGCCTCTTGGCGAGCGAGCGGAACGATTGCCTACCTGGTCAGCTATGCCTCCGAGATCATTTCTCCTTCCTGGAGTCTCCTGGGTACCTTTATTTTGAATGCTGCCTTGAGTTCTCTGATCGGAACTTCCTTTGGTACCGCGGCAACGATGGGTGTTGTTACCATGTCGCTGTGTGTCGGTATGGGCGTCTCTCCGTTTTGGGCCGGCGGGGCCGCTCTGGCAGGAGCCTATGTCGGAGATCGCTGCTCTCCGGTGTCGACCAGCGCGCAATTAGTCTGTGCCGTTACCGGTACGGAGCTCTATAAAAACATTAAAAACATGTTGAGGACAGGGTTCATCCCGTTCCTCCTCGCGTGTCTCATTTACTTTTTTGTAGGAAACGGGCAGGGCGCCCAAGCCGCGGATATTGACCTGACAAAACTTTTTAGTCAGGAATACATCCTGTCTGCTTGGACTTTGATTCCGGCCATCATTCTGTTAACGATGGTCATGCTCAAGGCCGACATTAAGCTCACTATGATCGCGAGTATCGCATCGGCTTTCGTCACAGCGCTTTTCCTGAGAGATTTAGGTTCTATTGAACTTTGCAAGATTTTATTCAGCGGCTACCAGGCAAGTTCTCCTGAGGTTGGGCGTCTTATGAACGGCGGCGGGGTCATTTCGATGATTCAGGTTTGCTGCATCATCTCGATATCCTGTACATTTGCGGGGATTTTTGAACTGACAGGGATGCTGAGACGTTTGGAAAACGGCATTGCTTATCTAGGTGCGAAGGCAGGCGTTTTCCTCACAATTACGCTGACCGCCTTGGCGACGGCTGCTTTATCCTGCAACCAGATGCTTGCAGTTATTTTGACCGAGCAGCTGTGCAATAAGATCCAGCCCGATAAGATCAAAATGGCCGCCTCTCTAGAAAACACCGCGATTGTCATCGCGCCTTTAATTCCATGGTCCATCGCCGGCGCAGTTCCCGTTGCAACCATTGGGGCGCCGGAAAGCTGCGTTGTCGCAGCCGTTTATCTTTGGATGCTTCCTATCTGGGGCATTTTGGTCGAAAAAGTTCTTCGCAAAACTTACCCGACAATTTCCTAAGCTCATTATCAGAAATAGTCCTCAATTTGCGACGAATTCGCAAAAATTAAGGGGATGGTCTTGACAGGTATGGTAAAATCACCTTACCAAAATAGTCGGTAGGACTATTTGCGCGCCCAGGAGATCGAGGATAGATCGGAGGCGCTTTAAAAACCCTGAAATTGAGTCGGGTGTTGAAGGATTTACGTATCGGTCGAGAGCTGTGACCGCTTAAATTTTTTGCTTCCTTCGGCCGTCCGTTTCAGGTTAATTCGTTAAAGACAGGCGGAATTTTACACGAGCAGTTTTGCGGTGCATTTTTTCCGCTTTTGTTTTTTCGATCGTTTGATGCGTAGTCATCATAAGGTGGAACATGGCAACAGCCAAAAAAACAACTAAGAAGACAACTACGAATGTCGGTGCTGATACTGTAGAAACAGTAGAAGCTGCCGAAACCACAGCGAAAAAAACAACCGCTGCTAAAAAAACAACTACTGCAAAGAGAACTCGTACTCCGAAAGCAGCTGCTCAAGAAACTGCTGCTGAAGTAGCGGCAGAACCGGTTAAGAAAACGACGAGAAAGACCTCAGCAGCTAAAGCCACTAAAGCTGCAGCCGAAGAAACTCCTGCAAAGACAACAGCAAAAAAAACAGCACGAAAGACAACTGCTAAATCTGCCGCGGCTGACGAGGCTGCTGATGAAGCCGTGGCCGAAAAAGCTCCTGCAAAGAAAACAGCAGCTAAAAAGACCACAGCAAAAGCAAAACCTGAAGCTAAGCGCGGCCGTCCCGGCAGAAAGGCAAAAGTCGAGACAACCGAGGATGACCTCGTCGGTGACAGCGATGATGATTCCATCGATGAAGAAGTCGCAATCGCTGAATCTTATGTTCCGCCGGCTTCTGTTCGCGGAAAAGGCAAAGCTCGTGACAAGGCAATGAAAGAGGCCTTGAACCGCAGCTATGCTCATCATGAGGAAGACGATAAAGAAACTCGTTTGAACAAGCTCAAGGCGTTAATTCGCATGGGTAAGGAAAGAGGCTATCTGACTTACTCTGAAGTTAACGACCACATGCCGGAAAACATCGTCGATCCGGATCAGATCGATCAGATCATTTCGACATTGGCTGACTTGGGTATTCAGGTCTACGAACAGGCTCCGACCGCTGACGATTTGCTCATCGGCGACTCTGTTCCGACAGCCAGCGACGACGCTGCTGAAGAAGAAGCAGAAGCCGCTTTGGCCACCGTTGACAGCGAATTCGGTCGTACAACTGACCCTGTCAGAATGTACATGAGAGAAATGGGCTCCGTTGAGCTTCTGACTCGTGAAGGCGAAATTGAAATCGCTAAACGAATTGAAGACGGTCTGAAGCACATGGTTCACGCCATCTCCGGCTGCCCGACGACGATTGTTGCCATTTTGGAAGATGCTGAAAAGGTCAGAAACGGCACGATGCAGATTGACCAGATCGTTGACGGCTTGGTTGACGGTTTGGACGAAGAAGCCAGTGAGCAGGTGGCTGAAGACGACGAAAGCACGGACATCGGTGCCTCCGGTATGACGGCAGGTCAGATTGACGAACTCAAGACTGTCGTTCTTGCCAAACTGGACCACTGCAAAGAGCTTTATCA
>LARN01000060.1 GCA_000980495.1 Acinetobacter sp. N54.MGS-139
CGGTCGGGGTCGCCAAACCTAATGCGCACGGGCAGGAAATCACAAGTACGGAAACAGCAATCTCAAGCGCAAACTCCCAGGAATATCCGCACAGCATCCAAACGATGGCAGCAATGATTGCGATGCTGATGACTGTCGGAACAAAGATTCCGCTGACTTTATCTGCTAAGCGGGCGACCGGCGCCTTAGTGGAAGTCGCCTCGTCCACCAATTTAATAATCTGGGCTAAGGCTGTGTCACCGCCGACCTTCGTGGCCCGCATTTCGATATAGCCTTGCGTCAGAAGCGTCGAAGCGGACAGTTCTTCTCCTTCCTTTTTATCTACAGGAATGCTTTCTCCAGTAAGAGAAGATTCATCCAAGGCGCCCGAGCCTTTAACGACAATTCCATCGACCGGCACTCGGCTGCCAGTCTTTAAGACAACGATGTCCCCGACTTGAACGGAACTGACCGGAACTTCCGTCTCTTTGCCATCCTTTAAAACGACAGCTTTATCAGGAACCAAGGACATCAACTGGGAAATGGCGTCCGTCGTCTTATGTTTAGCTCTGGATTCGAAGTACTTGCCCAATGTGATCAGGGCAAGGATCATCGCGGCAGAATCGAAGTACAAGTTGTGCGCGTAATGATGAAGTGTTGCCTCGTCGCCTTGTCCTAATGCATAGAGCATCATGTAAAGCGCAAAGAGTCCGAACAACATGGAGGCCGAAGATCCGATCGCCACAAGAGAATCCATGTTCGGAGATCTTTGCCAGAGCGTCTTAAATCCGACCGTGAAATACTTGAAATTCACGAAGACAACCGGCAGAGCTAAAAGGAACTGTGTCAGAGCATTGATCGGTGCACCCTTTGTTCCGGACATGACTTCCGGAAGCGGCATCCCTACCATCGGACCCATTGCCAGCATCATGAGGATGGCCGCAAAAAAGAGCGAAACGTACAGACGAGTCTTCATCTGTGCGGCTTCCTTTTTGGCCGCCAGCGTGGGATCGACGGATTTAGCAGCAGGAGAACCTGCAGCCTGCTTTTCACTCGCACCGTAGCCTGCGTCCGTCACCGCCTGAATGATCTGCTCCAGTCCGGTTTTAGTTTCGTCGTAATCGACGGTCATACTGTTTTTCAGCAGATTGACGTTCACGTCTTCAACGCCGGGTACGTGCGACACAGCCTTCTCTACTCGATTAGAGCAGGCTGAACATGTCATTCCGGTGACATCAAAATTCTTCTTCATGTTTAATTCCGTTGTCGAACGAAATCATTCTAAGTATTATTACCTTTTACGCAAGAACTTCCGTTTTTGATAGATAGTTACTTTTTAGATACTATGGATAAAGTTAAATCCGAACCCTCTGAAGCTTTTCAGTCTGAAGAGTTCCATTGTCCCGTTGAAGCCACACTCTCTTTGATCGGCGGCAAATACAAAACGCTTATTCTTTGGAACCTCATCGGCAAGACACTGCGCTTTTCCGAACTGCGTCGGCTGATTCCGTCGGCAACGCCAAAAATGCTGACTCAGCAGCTTCGAGAGCTGGAAGATGCCAGACTGCTCATCAGAAAGGTTTATGCCGTCGTTCCTCCGAAAGTTGAATACTCCCTAACGCCGCTGGGAACCTCTCTTCGGCCGATTCTAGAGTCGATGTACGAATGGGGCAGTCAGTACCTGCTCAATCAAGGGACGAAACCTTGCTGTTCGATGAAGAAGCTCCCTAGTGCCTAAAATCAGAACAACTCCGTGTTGCAAAGCACATTTCAACTAAAATTTTCCTAAATCATTTTTTATTGAGAGCCATGCTATTGCCTTCCCTCAGGGACCGTGCCGATTATGTGGTGCGGTTTCTCTTCGGTTCATTCATCGCCATCGGCTGTTTTTTAGTCGTTTGGCCCTTTGCAACAGCGATGTCGGTTGCGGCTGTGATCGCGATCGTCTCTTGGCCTCTCTTTAAACGAGTCCGAAAGGAAGTCGGAGGCAGGAATCTTGTTGCGACACTGATCATGGTGTCCCTGCTGGCCATCCTTATTGTGCTTCCGATTGCCGGATTATCTTTAGTATCGGCCCAGGAAATCCCGACCTTAATTCGTTATGTGCGTGAATGGATTGCCTCTGGCTTTACTGTTCCAGAAGAACTCAAGGAAATTCCCTTTGTCGGTGAATGGGCCTACACACAAGCTGCGCATCTGCTGGGCAATAAAGAGGAGCTCGCCGCCATTGCACAAAAGCTCTTTGATCCTGTGAGCCGCGCGGCTCTTGCAGGTGCCGTGATGTTAGGCGACGGACTTCTCCAGTTATTCCTCATGCTGTTCGTGATTTTCTTCTTCTATCGCGACGGCGAAGTCCTTTCTCAAAAATCTTTGGCACTCTTAACGCGCATGAGCGGCAGCATCGGTGCCGAAGTTCGCGACATTATCGTCAACACAACCCGCAGCGTCGTCTTCGGCATTGTCGGAAGTGCTGCCGGCCAAGGCGTCGTTGCCTTAATCGGCTTCTGGATCGCAGGTGTTCCCGGCGCCATCACATTGGGTGTCGCAGTGTTCGTCTTATCTGCCGTTCCTATCGGGCCTCCCTTAGTTTGGGGTCCTGCTGCTTTCTGGCTCTATTACAAAGGCGAAGTCGGCATGGCGATCTTCCTCGTGCTTTGGGGTTCGCTTGCAGTCTCCAGTGTGGATAACTTCTTAAAGCCGATCCTGATTTCCAAGGGCGCTTCCCTGCCCTTGTCGCTCATCTATTTAGGCGTATTCGGCGGCGTGCTGGCGTTCGGATTCATGGGCATTATTCTGGGACCGGTTGTTATTGCCGTTGGTATTGCGATGAGCAAGACTTGGCTGTCCGTTTCTGCCACGGTCAACGATAAAGACCAGCCGACCGCCAAAACCGAGACCGTTCTTAAGAAGCTGTCTAAAAATTCGATTGAATCCGACATCGTTTCGGACGTCACCGGAGAACAGAGAAGCTCTAACCACCATCATTACAGCCAGCCTAAGAATGACGGACAAAAATAGAGAACGATGTTTTTCATGACCGAAGACTTCGGTTTTTTCGATGATTCTTGCTTTTGAGCCCGTAATATGCGGGCTCAATTCTTTTGTTTCTCCGATGAATGCCTGGCGCCGAAGCTATTAAGGAAAATTAGAGGTGTCAAAACGTTACAGCGGCTCTATACTTATCCGAATCTAACAACGGTGAGTAACTATGAACCATAAAGTCATCGGCATCAGCCAAAGTTTTAGTCCCGCCCCCTTCGTCAGAGCCTTGAAGGAAAGACTCCAATCCGCTTTCCTTCCTGACGGTTCACGTCCCCGCATTGAACTTGTAGATCTCGACTGGTCTTCTCCGGATGCAGACGCTCCGAAGTTAGTCCAAGAAGGCGACGTTAAGATTCGCGTTTTGGAAGAGTCGTATCAGCTCATTGAAAAAGGCGCTCAAGTCATCGCACTGTGCAACTTCAGAAACATCAGTTTCTTAAATGAAGTTCAAACAGAAATCACAACTCCTGTGACGGATATCCTTCAGGCCTGCATCGAAGAGCTCAAGAAGAATCCTGTTAAGAAACTCGGTTATCTCGGCCGTCCGGGTACAGATAAAGCCAAACTCATTACAGAAACCGTCAGCCGCGAAGTCCCTGTGGAATGGGTTTATCCGAGCGAAGCTATGCTCGAAGTGTTCGACGAACTCGAAAGCGGCTCTCACTGTGCAGTGATTCCCGATCAGAAGAAAGCCTGTGAACTCTTCGGCAAAGTCTGCTCTAACCTTCTGAGCGAAGGCGCCGAATTGGTTTTCCCGACTTGCGTCATGCAGGCATTATTTACGGCCGCTTTGAAGTCCGAGGGTTACAACGTTTTGGATTCCATGAGTGCCTACGTTTCCTACCTTTGCTTCACCGATTGGGAAAAACTTCCTAAACCCTTCAAGATCGGTATTGTCGGCGGTCTCGGACCGGCTGCCACTGTCGACCTTTACGACAAAATTACTAAGGCAACTCCTGCTAAGAATGACCAGGAACACATCAAAGTTGCCGTCGAACAGAATCCCCAGATTCCTGACCGTACCAAATACCTGCTTTACGGCGGCGTGGATCCCACACTTTCTTTGTATGCCGCTTGCCGCAAGCTCGAGAAAGATGCGGTTGACGCAATCGTGATTGCCTGCAATACCGCGCACGCTTACTTTGAAACCATTGTTCCTCACTTAAGCGTTCCGCTCATCAATATGCAGCAGGTAACGCTGGAAGAGATACGCGACAAATTCGGTCCGGATGTCGTCATCGGCTTGATGGCAACCGACGGCACGATTCAGACCGGCATCTACGGCCGCAAAGCCAAATCTATGAAACTTGCGATGGTCGTCCCTGATAAAGAGCACCAGGCAATGGTCATGGAAGCCATTTACGGCGAAAAAGGCGTCAAGGCAGGTTACACCGACGGTTATTGCAAAGAAGTTCTGCTTAAGGCAGCAGAGCATTTAGTTAAAGATAAAGGCGCTCAAGCCCTTATTCTCGGCTGCACCGAGCTGCCCTTAATTCTTGAGGAAACGGACAACCTCAAGCTCGGGGACGGACATGCCGCCATCGTCGATCCGACTTCGTCTCTTGCCCGCCGCGTCGTTAAAGTTGCCGGAGAGATCACAAAAATCAGAGGTGTTCGCTAATGTATTTTCAAGCTAAAGACTATTCCCCGGTTCCGACCGGAACCAAAGTAGCCTTTATCGGCCTAGGCACAATGGGCTTTCCGATGGCAGGGCACCTCCTGCATGCCGGCTGTCAGGTCACCGTTTACAACCGTACGGCCTCCAAAGCCCAAGCTTGGGTAGAAAAATTCGGCGGCAAAGCTGCTGCCACGCCTCGTGAAGCCGCAGAAGATGCGGATGTTGTCTTTACCTGTGTCGGCAATGACAGCGACCTGCGCAGCGTGCTGCTCGGAGAAAACGGCGCTTTTGCCGGCATGAAGAAAGATGCCGTCCTGTGGGATGCCACGACAGATTCTGCCGAAGTGGCCAAAGAAATGGCTGCCGAAGCACAGTCTCGCGGCCTGCACTTTGTGGACGCACCAGTTTCCGGCGGACAAGACGGCGCCGTGAGCGGCAGCCTAACCGTCATGTGCGGCGGAGACGCTGAGATCATTGAACGCGTCAAACCGATCGCCGATGCTTTTGCCTGTTCGATTCGAAGAATCGGCCCGGTCGGCTCCGGCCAGCTCGCGAAGATGTGCAATCAGATCTGCATCGCCGGTGTTGTTCAGGGGCTGGCCGAAGCCATTGCTTTCGGACAGACGGCGGGTATCGATATGCACACCGTGTTGGATGTCATCGGTAAAGGCGCAGCTTCGTCCTGGCAAATGCAGCGCCGAGGCGACACGATGATCGAGGGGAAGTTTGATTTCGGGTTTGCAGTGGATTGGATGCGTAAGGATTTAGGTATCTGTTTAGAACAAGCCCGCAAAACCGGAGCCGATCTTCCTATGACAGCGCTTGTCGATCAGTTCTATGCTGAAGTTCAGAATATGGGCGGAGGAAGATTCGATACTTCTTCTCTCATTCTCCGACTCAACAGAGAACCGAAGAAGTCGTAATCGCTTCTGATAGCGCGAAAGCCTCGGGATTTCCGAGGCTTTCGTGTTTTTGATTTCGAGAAATCGATCAGATCTTCATGATTTCCTGACGATAGAAACGAAGTTCTTCGACGGAGTCATAAATATCGGACAGAGCTTCGTGGCGAGAAGTCTTCTGATATTTCTTCATTACTTCCGGCGCCCAACGTTTGACACATTCTTTGAAGGAGGAAACGTCGAGGTTGCGGTAATGGAAGAACTGCTCCAGACGCGGTGTCCAGCGGGCCATGAAACGGCGGTCCTGACCGATGGAGTTTCCGCAAAGCGGGCTCTTGCCGGCCGGCACGTACTTCGAGAAGAAATCAATAAAGATTTGAGCAGCTTCGTCTTCCGTGACTTTGCTTTCCAGGCAGCGATTAACAAGACCGCTGCGAGTATGTGTAGCGGTATTCCAGGAGTCCATGCCGGAGAGAATCGCGGCATCCTGGTGGATCGCGACCACCGGCCCTTCAGCAATCACATTGAGCTGAGAATCGGTAATGACAGCCGCCATCTCAAGAATGCGGTTGATCTGGGGCTCTAAGCCCGTCATCTCCAGGTCCATCCAAATCAGATTGTTCTCGTTAAACAGCGGATCTCTTTCGACTGCAAAACCGTTATTGCTCATATCTCTCTCTTTGTATTAATCGATCTTTCGAGGCATTTTAGAACAAACCAAGAAGATCCGAACCGCCGAAACGGCCGGATCCTTTCTTTGCTGCACTCAGCTCAATCTTAATCGTCTTTGTGATGTCCTCTTTTACGTCCGGGGCCGCGATGGTCGTTCCAATCATGACTTTTCGCGGGCCTGGGACAGGCATGCGGACCGCGAGGCGGAGGACGATGGTCCCAGCCAGGGCCTCTGTCATGTTTTGGACGAGCATGTTGTCTTGGCGGTGGAGGAGCGGCATGACGGTAATGCTTGTTGTACCAGCTGCGTTTCACAAAATATACAGGGACGCCGCATGCACCGTATTCCGCGCAGTACCGTCTCCAATGACGACGATGATTATCAGGCACCGTCAGGTAAATCGGAGCACCGGCCAAAGCCGCGCCGATCGCCACAATGGGATTTGCATTCCACAAAGAAGGCGTCACGCCTTGAATCGGGAGAACACCATAGTAGCCGGGTGTGCCTATGCCGACGTTGACATTGACGTGCACACCGGCGTGCGACGGCAAGGAAACAGAAATCGCAAGCAATGAGGAAGCCGCCAAGAGTTTCAGGCTTTGAAAGGAAATCACGATTGACCTCCTTAAGTCTATTAATTACCAAAAATTCAGTATATCCAGAGCCGCTGCTTCGGTGCGATGCTCCGCTCATCTCTGTGCATACTTTGAGCGCAGAGCATCGAGTCCCCTATAATTTTCGGATCAATTTTTAACTTTTTATAACAATGAATTCAGCTGAAGTTTTTGAGATTGTCTTTCTTTTATTTTTATTCGGGAACTTTGTTCTCAAATACTATCTGGACCGACGCCAGGTTCGGTCGATTCAGATCAACCGAGGCGCCGTTCCTGCTGCTTTTGCAGGCAAGATAACGTTAGAGGCCCATCAGAAAGCCGCTGACTACTCGGTTGAAAGAATCAAGTTCGGACAGCTGGCAAGAATCACCGACCTGGGCTTCGTATTAATCGCAACCATAGGAGGGTTGATTCAGTGGATCTACGGCGAAGTTTCCGGATGGCTCGGAGGCGACATTTGGGCGCAGATCGTCATTATTCTCTGTTACGGCTTCCTTTCCTCTTTAATCGACCTGCCCTTCTCTTGGTATTCGACATTCAAGATTGAAGCGAAGTACGGTTTTAACACCACTACGCCGGCTCGTTTTATCAAGGATTTGCTCCTGTCAGCTGTTTTAAGTTTGGTTCTCGGCATTCCTATTCTTGCAGCCGTTCTTTGGATTTGGAATGCTGCAGGGGACTTTTGGTGGTTCTGGGCTTGGCTTGCTTATATTCTCTTCATTCTTGCCGTGCAGTGGATTTACCCGACGTTTATCGCTCCGCTCTTCAACAAATTCACGCCTCTGCCTGACGGAGAACTCAAAACTCGTCTGGAGGGTTTACTCAAAAGAATCGGCTTTGCCTCTAAAGGCCTCTATGTAATGGATGCTTCTAAGCGCAGTGCCAAGGGTAATGCCTACATGACCGGCTTCGGAAGAAACAAGCGCATCGTTTTGTTTGACACACTGCTCAATAAGATGACGCCGGAAGAAACGGAAGCCGTCTTAGCCCATGAGCTCGGCCACTATAAGCTTCACCACATCTACAAGATGATGGCGTTCAGCTTTGCTTTTTCTCTGCTTTTCTTCTGGATTCTGTCCGTTCTTGCCGACTGCTCCTGGTTCTATGAAGGTTTAGGCGTCACGCTTTCTCACGGTGCAAGCCACGGTGTTGCCTTAATTCTCTTCTCGATCGCCGTACCCGTCTTCTTATTCCCGCTTGCTCCGCTGACAAGCCTTTTTTCCCGCAAGCATGAGTTTGAAGCCGACGCTTTTGCCGTACGCTACAGCAACGGAGGTGCCCTCATTAGTGCATTGGTGAAGCTTTTCTCCGACAATGCGGCTACGCTGACACCTGACCCGTTGTATTCGGCTTTCTATTCTTCCCATCCGGACGCAGCGATCAGAATTGCAACCATTCAGAGCGAAATGAGAAAGTAGTATGAAAGAGCAGGTTTGGTTTAAAGCCCGTGTGATTTCCTCCCACGGCCGCCATAGTTTTGTGGAAAAAGAAGACGGCACAGTGCTCGAAGCAACCCGTAAGGGTAAAAAGGTTGACCTCGCTGTCGGCGACATCGTCGACTGTCTGCAGACCTCGGCCGAGCAGGTCTCGATTCAAAAAATCGAACCGCGCCGCTCCCTGCTCTACCGCAGCGACGAGCTGAGAACCAAACCTCTTGCCTCCAATATTGATCAGGTGGCAGTCGTTTTTGCCACCCGCCCTTCCTACAATCCTCATTTCATTTGGAAGGCCATGCTGGCGGCGGAAACCGCCGACATTCACATTCTGATGATTCGGAACAAGACGGACTTTACAAAAGACGAGCCGGAAGTCCGACCGTTCATTAACCAGCTAAAAGAGCTCGGAGCCGAGGTTGTAGAAGTTTCTGCGACCAAGGATCCCGAAGGCACGGTTAAGACGCTGGAGCCGCTTTTTGAAGGCAAGGTGACGCTGTTAATCGGTCAGTCAGGCATGGGCAAATCCACGATCTTGAATTTGCTGGTTAAAAACGCCGATCAAAGGACTCAGGAATACTCGGTTGCTTTAAATCTCGGCAAGCAGACCACGACTGCCGCCCGCTGGTTCAACTATGAAGGCGGCGCCATTGTCGACTCTCCGGGTTTCCAAGAATTCGGTCTCTCGCATCTGACGCTAAACGACATCATGCGCGGGATGCCCGAGATCAGAGATCGCGTGGAATACTGCCGGTTCACGAACTGCCGCCATTTGAATGAACCGGGATGCGCTGTTAAGGCTTCTGTAGAGAAAGGTGAGATCGATCCCGATCGCTACGCCTTCTACAAAGAGCTGGCTGAAAAAGCCATTGCAGCAGAAAAGAACAATTATTGAGTTAACAATCAGAATCTTTGAGCCGGCCGAGTCCGGCTTTTTCTTTGCCCAAAAGAAGCCATCCTCGCACGAGCGGTTCTATCCTAAAAGTAGGCTAAAGGTCACATCAGAATTCTACGGACTGACCTTTAGCTGAGTCTGCGGCTTATCTTCAAACCCCGGTATCCCCAGCAAGGTAAAGAACAATCGGTCACGTTTCGTATCGCTGCTTCTTTGTGTGACGGTCCCGTCATCGCTCCTCAGGCTCGTCAATTCAATGCAGTCGAACCAGTCGATTAAACTTTGCATCGATTGTTTTTTCAGCCATTTGAGCAGATCGGCGTTCTGATCTTTGTCCTTTTCCGCAAGTTTTTTGTCACCGAGGCTCGACTCAAGCTTTTCTTTGAGTTCCTTTATCTTCGTGTGCAGGAAGCACTGATATCCAAGCCCAACAAATTGACAGAACATACGTCCTTTGAGGGTATCTCCGTCCCAG
>LARN01000152.1 GCA_000980495.1 Acinetobacter sp. N54.MGS-139
GGCTTAGACATGATCAGGAACCTTCTTCAAATATGCTTATAATTATAATACACACATCTTAAAAAGTCAAGAAAAAACCTATATTTTTCAATAGGTTTTTAAGAAATATTTAGCTGTCTCGCCTCAAGATGTATTTATCGTCCGACTCTTAGGTTTCTTTGGCTGCGGGCTTAAGTTTTGTGCAGCTTGAACTGTGCCGAACAAAATTTGTTCCAGTCTTTGGTACTCTTCTTGGCGACAGAGGATTTCATGGCTTTCAATCTTCCCTGCGCGTCTCAAACAGACTCGGAAATTGGAGTTGGTTTCGAGTTCTTGCCCTTCCGGCATATCCAAGCGATCACGAGCCGCCTGCAAATAGCAAGCTAAACTTAAATGCTGCTGATCATTTTGCTTACGAAGGGAATAATCACAATGGCTCTGACGCCAGCTTTCCCACTATGATTGATAGCGCAGAGCTTTTTGCTTTTCTCCTTCTGTCAGCAGCGTCATGTTTCTATCGAGTGCCTTGGCGATAGACATATTGAGACGCTCGAGCAGACGTTCCTGACAAGCAATTAATTGACGATCTGTAGATGCTGATTTGCGGCATGCAATATATTGTTTGTCTTCTTCAAAGTCCGATGCTGACACAGCGGAAGAAAAAGCCAAGACGATGGCGGTGAGAGATAGGCTGAGGACTTTCATAAAAAATTCCGTTGCGTGCACCATAATTTCATTCAATTGTAGAGATAAATGTTGGGAATCTCCTCGGTGTTGGTAGTAATTTTCTCAGGAAAAAACAAACCGCCTCGAGATTCTCGCAGGCGGCTTGAGTTATTGCCAGGGGCTACGCATGAATTTATTTGTTAATTAGTGTGGCCAACGCCTCCAGAGCAGCCGTCGGAGACTGCAGCTTAGCCATGATTCGCTTCACGCTTTTAGCCTCTTTGCCGGTTTCGGTTTCCTCTTCTTTT
>LARN01000153.1 GCA_000980495.1 Acinetobacter sp. N54.MGS-139
GTGTCCCGCATCGGCGAGATTGTTCCGGCGGGGGATCCCTTAAAAGTTATTGATGCAAACGGCGCGGAGGTCGCGTGCGGGGCCTCATTTAACCATTTCCGAGAAGCCGGCTCATGAAATCCTATAAAACGACACCGCCTTCTTTTAAGACAGTGCTTGAACACCCTTGGCTTTGGATCTCAACATTCTTCGGATCCGGCTGCATTACACCGGCGCCGGGAACTTGGGGTTCCTTTGCGGCGTGGGGCGCCTTTTGGCTCTTGGATATGTGGCTCGGACGGAGCTTCATCTGGGCCGCGGCATTGGTTTTATTTGTGCTCGGATGTGTCTCGGTCGGTAAAAGTACTGTTTATTTAAATAAAGTCGATCACGGCTCCATCGTGGTCGATGAAGTTGTCGCGGTATGGGTGGTTCTGCTTCTGACGCCTTTGGGTTTCTGGTGGCAGCTCTCATCCGTAATCGCGTTTCGTTTTTTTGACATCGTTAAGCTTCCGCCCGCATCGGTGCTGGACAGAGGCCGTCAGAACGGCTTTACTGTCATGCTTGACGATATATTCGCGGCTGTTTATGCCATTCTGGTTATCAATTCGATGGCTTGGGTGGCGGGGTTCTACGGAGCCGCTTCACCAATTTGGATTTTGCGATGAATAAAGAAATAGAAGATAAAGTCAAAGAACTCAGCCGCCGCATTGTCGGTACCGGTCAGATCGTGGTTACCGCCGAGTCCCTTACCGGCGGAATGATCAGTGCAGCCCTGACGTCGATTCCCGGCGCAAGCGAGTGGTTTGAGCGCGGTTTCGTGACTTACACCAATCAGGCGAAGCACGAGATGCTGGATGTTCCGCAGTCTATTCTTGACCGCTTCTCTGCCGTGAGCACTCAAACCGTATCGCAGATGCTTGAAGGCGCGATTCGTCACTCCAACGCTACCATGGCCGTGGCCGTCAGC
>LARN01000056.1 GCA_000980495.1 Acinetobacter sp. N54.MGS-139
AAGATGCGAGGCCAAAGGAAAAATCCTAGAAAAGCTGTCCAACCCTTTGAGAACAAAAAGCGGAAGATTGATATTTTCAAAAATTATGAAGCCAACGGTTTTGAGAAAAACCAACGGAAATTTGAGAATTTTTCTACATTAATTTCAAAAAAATCCACCGGGACCGTAGCCCATCATGGGGCCTGCTCCGCATCCCCATGCAAATGTTGCACCGGCGGCGAATGTAAGGGAGGCAGCTAAAGCTGCAGAAGAGATAACCTTTTTAGTATTCATCGTTGTCCTTCCTTTGAGAGTGGCGCCAAATCAGCGCCGCAGATTCACTATATCAGGCCTATAGTAGCCCGAATTTCGAAAAGTTAAAGTTTGTTTCGGGTTTTCAAAAAAGCTTACAATTACAAACTTTTCATGCTAAATAGTTACATTTTCTCCGCTCTTCAAAATTCTCTATACTTGGTCTCTCTTGGAATTTCTCCTTTTAGATACCGGTTTTTTCAATGGCTTCTGATTTCGACTTTGATCTTCCTCTGAATCAGTATTTTTTAGCTGAGATCGCGGAACATCTTGAATCTAAAGGAATAAATTGCCTAGACGATTTGATCGACGCCATGTACGAGGACCCCGAGCGCTGGGCGACGCGTCTGGACCTGAACAAAGAACGAAGCAACGGAATCCTTTCGTGGCTCTACTCTAAAAAACTCAACGGTGCTCCGATAGATTTCCCGCCGGTTTTAGAAACCCGAGCTCGGGACCTCTCCAAGTCCTATTACGGTCAAAAGATCGAAGACGTCGGCGCCCCGCTTTGGTCCGAAATCAATAAAAAGCAAAAAGCCGGGCGCCGTCTCGGTCAGCCGCTTAAAAACGACGAAATACGTCCGCTTGAATTTTTAGCGCCTCCAAAAGGCTTAGACGGTTCTTCAGGAACCAACCGAGGCGACCGACAGGACTGTGCCTTAAACGTCAACACCGACATTGAAGCTATTCGTCTCTGGCTTAAAGCAAAAGGCACCAATGCCAATACTCAGGCTGCCTATCGAAGAGAGGCCGAAAGATTTTTGTTATGGTGCCTCTTAGAGAAAAGAGTCGCCCTTTCCTCCGCTCGTCTTGATGAATGCGCGGATTATCTTAAGTGGCTCGAGATGATCGGCAGAGAAACACCCGAGAACTGGCAGAAATCCTGGATCTATCCGCAGGAAACTTGGATCGGACCCAAGAATACGCCGCGGGAATCTCCGGATTGGAAACCTTTTAATTCTTCCCTTGCCTACACAAGCCGAAAAGCCGCCTCGACGATCATCCGACAGCTCTTTTCCTTCCTTCATAAGACAGGCTATCTGAAATTCAATCCTTTTGATCAGATTCCTGCGAAGGTGCGTTTTTTGCCCGGCGAAGGCAAACCTAAAGAATTTGCGGACCGTTCTTTATCTCCGGCCCAATGGGAGGAAATCGAAACACACCTTGCTCAGCTGCCTCTTGATCTTGTCCGCATGCGGCTCGAGGTTCTTTTTGTCTTAGGTAAGGAACTCGGTATGCGAGCGAGCGAAATGATCAACGCCCGCTGCGGCTGGATTGAATACTCACGCTTCGGCGATGAAGAAACTGTTGTCATCGACATTGTCGGTAAAGGCGATAAACAAAGACGCCTCCCGCTGTCTTCAGAACAAGTTGAGAAAATCTCGAGATACCTTGCTGCCAGGAAGCGCCCTCCGCTTTTTGAGCCGGCCGGAAAAGACGTCCCTCTGATTGCGAGCTTCCGCATCGGCAACAAAGGAGCGGATAAGGAAGGATTATCGCGTTCCGGACTTTATATCGTCCTGCATACCTTCCTCGAAGAAGTGGCCAACGACGTCCGAAAGAAAAATCCGCGCGACGCAGCCAAGCTTCTCGGAAGTTCACTGCACTGGCTGCGCCATACCTTTGCTGTCGCCAGCTTGGAAGTGATGCCGGTCAACGTCGTTCAAACAGCCATGGGACACGCTTCGGTTAATACAACCACCAGGTACATCTCTCCGGATCAAACAGAGGTCCTAGAAGGATTTAAGAAGCTGAAATCCTAATTTTTACGCGCGTCAGCCAGCGTCTTTGCCCAGGTGATGAACAGATCCTGGAGAACCAGACGTTTGCTTAAAGGATGATCTTTGCTGCGGTTGGCCTGCATCAGCGTTTGGTTAAATGGAACCAGCTTCTGAAAATCCGTACCCTGCGCCTGACGTTTATAAGCTTCGGCGTGTTCCGGAAAATACCTCGGCTCAGCACCGGAGAGCACCGCCATCAGATCCCAGTACCAGCGCTGCATGACGGAAACCACAGGACCGACCGGCATATCCTTCTGAAAAGCCGACAGCACCTGAACGCTAGATAGCGCAGAGCCAAGAGCAAGCATTTCGAGATACTTGGCTTCGTCTTTTTTATCCAATGTGAGATTGGGGTCAGCCTCATGAATCAGAAGCGGTCTGCCGCTCAAACGTGTGAGCTCTCCCTCCGGATTTCGGACCTTCTGGGACTTGAGGTAAGCGATGCCCTGCTCACGTGTAGGCGGCGTGCAGCGAACCAACTGGCAGCGGGAGCGGATCGTCGGAAGAATCGAGTTGATGTCATCAGCAACCAGGATAAGTACTGCGCCTTCGGGCGGCTCTTCAAGCGTTTTAAGCAGGGCCGAGCTTTGGTCTCCGGACATGGAATCTGCCGGATAGATCACGACGGCTCGGTGGCCGGCGCGATGCGCCGTAACAGAAAGATATTCTCCGATGCCGCGAACCTGTTCAATCAGAATTTGTTTAGACAGACTTTTGCCCTTCGGAATCTCTCCGAATTTACCGTTCCAGGGTTCAGGATGAAGCGCGGCTTCGGTTTCGCTTAATACGTAGCGAAGGTCCGGATGGTTTCCGCTGAAGATGAGTTTGCACTCCTCGCAGATTCCGCATGGCGCGCCGTCTACTGGGTGCTGACAAACTACGGCTGCCGCAAAGCGGGAAGCCAGTTCAAACACGCCGCATCCTCGCGGACCATAAATAAGGACACCGCCCGGAAGTTTGCCGAGCATTTTTGAGAGCACTTCGGCCGGCCGTTCCAGCCAAGGGTACGGGGCTAAACCCATGTGTCAACCTCCTTGAGGACATGCGCAGAGACCTCTTCCGGCGTTCCCTGAGCATCAATGACGACACAGCGCTCGGGTTCTTTCTTTGCGATTTCCAGATAGCCTTGACGCACTCTTCGATGGAAGTCTGCGTCTTCCTGTTCAAACCGGTCGAGCTTGCGGGACAAGCGGGCTGCTGCAACTTCGGTCGGCAAGTCAAAAATGACCGTTTTGTCGGGCTTGATATCGGGATGTACGAAGTCAGCGAGCATCTCGATTTCTTTCAAGCTGCGCCCACGGCCGTACCCTTGGTAGGCGACAGAAGCATCCGTGAAGCGGTCGCAGAGAACCCATTTACCGGCTTCTAAAGCCGGACGAATGATTTTGGCAAGATTTTCCTGACGAGCTGCAAACATTAGAAGCAGTTCGCACTTTGCGGTCATGGGTTCGTTTAACAGAAGCTCTCGGATCTTCTCGGCGCTTTCCGGACCGCCCGGCTCTCTCGTGCTGACAAAATCAATACCTTTCTCTTTGAGCGCATTAGCGATTACTTCGAACTGAGTGCTTTTGCCGGCGCCGTCCACGCCTTCAACCGTAATAAATTTCCCGCGTTCCATGATAATCAAAGTCCTTGGCTTCTGAGATACTTCTGCACGGCCGCATTATGCTCTTTGAGTGTCTTAGAGAATTTAGTCTGGCCGCTCTTGCCCATGGCCACAAAGTATAAATAATCCGTATCAGCCGGGTGTGCGGCCGCTTCAATCGCGGCTAAGCCGGGGTTGCAGATCGGCGTCGGGGGAAGACCCGGACGCGTGTAGGTGTTATACGGATGGTCCGTTCTCAGGTGTTTCTTTGTGATTTTGCCGTCAAAGTTTTCGATTCCGTAAGTTACCGTCGGGTCAGTCTGAAGCAGCATGCCGCGCTTCAAACGATTGTTAAAGACGCTGGAGACTAAAGCGCGATCGGAGTTCTGACCGGTTTCTTTTTCAATAATGCTGGCGAGGATCAATAGTTCATAGGGAGATTTAACGGCAACATTCGGGGAACGTGTTTCCCAAGCCTTGCTAATGCGTTCCTGCTGCGCGCGGTAAGCGCGTCTTAACACCAGCGTATCGGGAGAACCTTTAGCAAATACAAAAGTATCTGTGGCGAACTGCCCCTCCGGGTGCGTGCCTTCCGGCGCGTGGACGGTGGACATGACTGTTTTGAGGTCAAGATCGGGGTCCGCGTGATCTAAATCTTCAGAGTTTTTAATGCGTGTCAGGAATTTTGCAGTTTCTGTACCCTCAACCAGTGTGAACTTGCTCATGATCACATCGCCGGAGGCGAACTTATCGACGATCTCTCTGATCGTTGAAGGATTCGGGATTCGGTAGTAACCGACATGAACCGATTTGTCCTGATCGTAAAAAGAGAATGCTCGGGTAAGGATTGACGGATCAACATCTGCCCCGGCTTGCTTGAGCGAGTTGGCAATTGAGCGGATCGTACTGCCCTTGTCTACTTTAATCACGACCTCCGGAGGGTTTCCTTCAAAAGGCACCGGCCGCACGTTTACGTAATAGTAAGCACCGCCGAGAAGTCCGAACGCCAGCACGGCTACAAGGCCGCAGGCGGCCAGCAGTTTGACCACAAATCTCATACTCACACGCAATTGAATTAATACAACTCAAACAAGCATGATAGCGACAATTTGAGATTTGTCTGCTCACTTTGTCGAGGCTGTCAGTCGTAATTGTTTTCGATCTGTTAATTTATCGACATGTTTTGATTAAGGAGTAATGCACAAATGAGCATGCTTGAACTAAATTCCTGGACATTCAGCGAAGAACAAGATTTTGTATTTGTCGCTGTTCGCGGCGAAGACGCTGAAAACTTTCTCCAAGGAATGCTGACCCAGAATGTAAAGACAATGGGACCGACAGACGCTCGCTGGACGGCTGCTTGCAACCACCAAGGACGTACCGCCGCTACCTCTTTAATCGTCAGAATCCCGAACGGCTTCGGAATGCTTATGCCGAAATCCATTTCTCAGGACGAAGTCGATCGTCTGAGCAAGTTCATTTTGAGAAGCAAAGTCGAAATCGAAATTCTTCCCGAACCGATCACCTATTTCTGCTCCGACGATGCCAAGGCTATCGACCGTCCGTGCCCGGCCCTTCCGCGCGAACCGATGCAGGCCTTTGTCGGTGATTCCGTTATCGTTGTTCGTCTTCCCTCCAATGACGCACAGGGAATGCACGGCAAATTTGTCGCCATCGGAAAGATCCCTGATGACATGTACGCTCCGATCAAAGCCCACAACCGCCTGGCTCGCTCCCTGATGGAAGAAGGTATTGCATTAATCGAGAAACCCGAATCTCTCGAATGGCTGCCGCAGGCACTGAATATGGACTTGATCGGCGGTATTGCCTTTAACAAAGGCTGCTACACCGGTCAGGAGATCATCTCCAAGACTGAAAACCTGGGCAAGGTAAAACGCCGTATGTTCTTAGGCGTTGCCAGAGGCGTTAAGGATCTCGACGAAGGCACGGAAGTCTTCATGGAAAACGAACCGATGGGACGCGTTATTCAGAGCGACGGCGAGCATTTCCTGTTTGTCCTGACTTATGAATATATGGATTCCGAACTTTATGTTAAAGATGTCCCGGTAGAAATCCTGCCGCTGCCTTATGAAGTCACAGTTCCTGCCAGCGTGATCTAATCTAAACGCTTTTCTCTAAAACACCGGAGTTCGTCAGCTCCGGTTTTTTGTTGTCTCATTCTTTTTGAAAAAACTTCTTCATTGCCTGCCGCACAACGCTTTCTCCTCCTTGATTAGAATGAAGGATTCTTGATTGTGTTTTACGGAGCGGAGATGCCGATCTCAAAATCGACGGAAAGAATATGGAAGCGATTAAACCGCGACCTGACCGGCAAGCCCTCCTATCGAGCCAATAAAACCGGCTCTTCTCGGCGATTTATTCCTAAAGAACGCTGTGCCAACCCCGACACCGTCACGTTTATCACCGAGCTTTTGTCCGCAGAACACCGAATCTCACTGCCCGACATCATTTACACCCTCAGCTGCCTGTTGCTGGATCGTTACTGCTGTGATCGAAAGCTCTCCGAAAAGTTCAAAACCGAATACGGCCGAACGCATACTTTCGAACAGCAATTTGCGAAGCTTGAGCTTCCGGAAGAGTTTGATCTTCTCGGCACGATCTACCAGTCTTTCTTAACAGAAGGCGTCAAGAATTCCACCGGCTCTTACTACACGGAGCAATCCGTGGCTCAAGAGCTGCTGAATTCTTTAGGCACAAAGCCCGGTGCAGCATTTTTGGATCCCTGCTGCGGCAGCGGCACCTTTTTAATGCTTGCGCAAGACATGGGATTAAAAGTCAGCGGCATGGACAGCGATCCGATTGCCGTCATGATTGCGAAAGCGAACCTGATTCTTGCAGGAGCGACAGAATACCCGGATGTCCGCGTCACGGACTTCGTCAGCCGTTGGAAAAGCGAAAGAAGACGTTTTGACTTTGCGGCCACGAATCCGCCGTGGAGCTCAAAAACTAAAAACGTTTATGCCGATGTCTCGAGCTTTTTCTTCATGAAAACGCTCTCGCTCCTTAAATCCGGCGGCAGGCTTGCCTTCCTGATGCCGATTTCCATGCTGAACATTGCCTCGCATCGGCTTTTCCGAGAGCAATTGTTTAGCGACTGCAAGCTTCTTGAAATACGCAAATTCGACACGAAATTCAGCGGAGTTCAAACTGACTTTGTTTCTATCCTCGCAGAGAAAGCAAAACCCGCGGAAACGTTCAGGATGATTGGGACCGGGGAAGTCCGAGAAATTCCGCTTTCGCTTTTCCAGCTCACGGAGCAAAAGACGATTTTCAGCGTGACGGAACCGGAAGTAGAAATTATTTATAAGATCCTTTCCAAAGGAGAGCTTTCTTTAGCCGGCAGCAAATGGGCGCTGGGCATTGTGACGGGGAACAATAAAAAGCATTTAAAAGAGCTGCCTGGACAAGGTCTTGAACCGATCTACACTGGTAAAGAGATTCGCCCGTTTTACATCGACAAGCCGCGGTATTTTATTCACTTCAATCGCGCGGCGTTCCAGCAGACGGCGCCGGACGAAATTTATAGGACAGCTCCAAAGATCATCTACCGCTTTATCTCCAATCATCTTGTCTTTGCGGCAGAAAGAAGCGGAGCGCTGGTGCTCAACAGTGCAAACATCCTTATTCCGAACATTCCGGAGCTTTCTTTTGAAGCTCTGCTCGCTCTTTTAAACAGCAAGGTCTACTCTTTTATCTACCAAGTCTTGTTTGGTCAAATCAAAGTGCTTCGCAGCAATCTTATGCAGCTGAAGCTCCCCCGCATCTCTGCCGAGCAGGATGAAGAACTTAAAGGCTTGGTGCTCGCGGCAGAGGCGAACCCTACGGAAGAGATCCAAGAAAAAATCAATCAAGTAATATTCAGTATTTACGACTTGACGGATGACGAGATAGAAGTAGTTCTCAAACGTTAAGGAACTTAAGAAGCTCCGGCTGGAGCCGGTGCAGAAAGATTTGCAACCTGCTCTGCGGCGCCTCACACCTCTTCTGAACTGATCCTTAAGTGTGAAGCGCTGCATCAAAGTTTCATTTTTTTGAAAAAGTCATCCACAGAGTCATAAGACTTCAGCTTCCCGCTCTCTGCTTCCTCAATAGCCGCCAATGTCACTGCATTTGGAACTTCGTAGTCAAAAGGAAATTTTTTCTCCGAAGCAAAACAAACCAAGAACATTCTGAGGACATCACTGATTGTGAGTCCCATTGCTTCTGCAGCTTCAGATGCCTCTTTTTTGAGGTTGGAATCAATCCGCAGCCTGAGAACTTCAGCTTTACTCATTCAGACCTCGCCTTTTGATTAGGCACGTGCACCGCCGCAATATGCCATTTTTCAAAAATATTATCCAATCTGATTCCAAAAAGAAATCCCAACAATATTTCCGTCGAAGCATTGAACATCTAAGTGAACTAAAACCTTTCAAGCTTAGGAAAGCTGCAGCAGTTCCAAAATTTCCTCCTTAGAAAGCTTCTTAGCGACATCGCTTCCTTCGAGCAGTGCGTCGGCAAGATTCTTCTTCGTCTTATGCAATTCGAGGATTTTCTGCTCCACTGTCTTTTCCGAAATCAGCTTATAGATCGTCACAGGACGCTTCTGTCCGATTCGGTAAGCACGGTCAGAAGCCTGATCTTCAACAGCAGGATTCCACCATGGATCCAGGTGGATCACGTAGTCGGCTGCCGTGAGATTAAGTCCCGTGCCGCCTGCCTTCAGACTGATCAGGAACAACGGCATGTCGCCGTTTTGGAAGGTTTCCACAAGTTTCTTGCGCTGAGCGGCTGGAACGGAACCGTCCAAGTAGAGGTATTCGATGCCGGCTTTGTCCAATGCCTGTCGAACCAAAGCAAGGAAGGATGTAAATTGACTGAATACCAGAGCACGATGCTTGTTTTCTTTCAGCTCGCTAACCAGCTCCAGAAACACACGGATCTTGGAGGACGGAATTGTCAGATGTTTGTCGACAAGTTCCGGACTGCAGGCAGCCTGGCGGAGCTTTGTCAGCGCCATTAAGGCTTCAATCGGATTGATCTTTTCAGACTGGAGACCGGAAAGCGTTCTCGTACGAATGTTTTCATAGATCGCCATTTCTTCTTCGGAAAGCTCGACCGGAACGATCAGCTCGGTTTTCTCCGGCAGTTCATCGAGCACCTCTGCCTTCGTACGGCGAAGGATAAACGGGCTGATCAGCTGTTTGAGCAAATGCTGCTTTTCCTTGTCTTTCTTCTTTTCGATCGGAAGAATAAAGCGGTCACCGAACTGCTGGTATGAGCCTAAGTAGCCGGGATTGGCGAATTCAAACAGATTCCAAATTTCCGAGAGATCGTTTTGAATCGGCGTACCGGACAAGAGGATTCGGCCTTGAGCATTGATCTTCATCACAGAATGAGAAGTCTGTGTGGCTTTATTCTTGATTGCATGCGCTTCGTCTAAAACCGCCAGATTCCATTCAACCTTACACAGAGCTTCGATCTCGGTATTGAGCACACCGTACGTGCACAAAATGACATCGTAGTCTTTGAGGTTTTTGAGGATCTCTTCTCGGTTGCCGCTGTTGAAGTCGGCAAACCTCAGACCCGGCGCAAACCGCACCATCTCTGACTTCCAGTTGTAGAGCACGGCGGTCGGAACCACGAGTAAGGACGACCCGAGAATTTTCCTTCCAAGCAGAACAGCAATCGCCTGCACGGTTTTGCCCAAGCCCATATCATCGGCCAATATGCCGCC
>LARN01000057.1 GCA_000980495.1 Acinetobacter sp. N54.MGS-139
CGGTCTAAAGTCTCCAGGAACTTTGTTCTTCTGGCACCGCCCAGCTGCGGTGAGGTTTCTGCAAATAAATCAGCGAATGTGGGGGCTTTAATCTTCATAGTCACACTTTTCGGTAGTGTGCTAATTATAGCATATCACCCACCTTTTGTGCAGAGGTTCCTTAAGTGTTGTGCGAGACTGCGTCAGACGCTGCAGCAGTGGTTTTGCGGTTTTGGACTTCGACATTATTGAAGCAAAGAGACGCTGGGAAACGCTGACGGAAAAGGAACAGCAGGTGCTGACTTTGATCGCAGCTGGTCTTCTCAATAAAGAAGTTGCCGAACGTCTCGGTAACTCCGTGCGGACAATTGAGAATCATCGAGCTGCCGCAATGAAAAGGCTTCAAATCAAGACGTTAGCTCAGCTTCACAGTCTGATTGAAGCAGTTAAAGTTAATACAAATCAGTGAAAATACTAAGTGAACTAATTGAAGAAAGTTTGATCAAACGCAAAATACCTAGGTAGTGGAACAGGCAAAAATGCTCCTGTCGGTTACGGAAACCAAAAACTCAAATCCAACGATAGGAGAACTCAAATGCAAGTCACAAAACGCACGTTCCTCAAGGGCCTTCTTGCGACAGCCGCTGCAGGCGGAGTCGTTTCCCAGGCTTCTGCAAAACCTCAGGCTGACCTTCCCGCAAAATGGGACCGCGAAGCTGATGTTGTCATTCTCGGTTACGGCGGTGCAGGCGCTTCTGCTGCCATCACGGCAAAGGATGCCGGTGCAGATGTTGTCATCTTTGAAAAAACGGCTCAGGGCGGCGGCAACACAGCTGTTTCCTCCGGCGGCATGATGATTCCGAATAACCGTGAACGCGCTATTACTTACCTTGCAAAGACTTACGACTTTGCCAACTCTCAGAAAGACCAGGAACTGCTGGAAGCTTTCGTTGACGAAGCGATGAAGTCCAAAGACTTCCTCCTTTCCCTGGCCCCGGACCAGAAGGTTTACATTTATGGTCACGTCGGTTTCCAGAACATTCCTGAATCCGACGCTATCGATAAATGGCGTTTCCGCACTCCGAAAGGACAGAAAACTCGCGGCGGCGACATGCTCTTCAACAACTACCGCTACGCTGTTGAAACCGTCCGTAAGGTTCCCGTTGTTTACAACGCACGCGGCTTGCAGCTGATCACTCAGAACGACGAAGTTCTCGGCGTTTGGGTTGAAATCGACGGCAAGAAACAGGCTGTTAAGGCTCGCCGCGGCGTAGTGTTGGCTACAGGCGGCTACGAATTCGACGACAACATGCTGTCCAACCATACGATGGGTCAGAAGTTCCATCGCTTGGGCCACCCCGGAAACACAGGTGACGGCGTCAGAATGGCTCAGGCTGCCGGTGCCGACCTTTGGCATATGAACGCTTTGTCTTGCCCGCTCGGCTTGGTCGTCCCGGGTCTTAAGACCGCTCTGCAGATCAACATGCTCGCTCCTTCCTACATCTACGTTGATCAGGACGGCAAGAGATTTGCTAATGAAAAGATGGACAACCACACTTGCATCTACGGAGTAAATGTCTTGGATCCGATCAAACATCGTTATCCGCGCATCCCGTGCTTTGTCGTCTTTGATGAAGCTGCCCGAGTCAGAGGCCCGATCATCGGCGGTGCGACTTTCGGTTATGCCTTGAACAGAGAAAACTACAAGTGGAGCAAGGACAACTCCGCTGAAATTGAAAAAGGCGTGATCGTTTCTGCTCCGACCATCGAAGAACTGGCTAAGAAGATCAATGTTCCGGCAGAAAACCTGGTCGAAACCGTTAACAGATGGAACAGCCAGATCAACGCCGGTGCCGACAAAGATTTCGGTCGTCCTCTAGAGAAGAAAGGCAAGGTTGCATTCGAAGGCCGTGAAGCACCGGTGATCCCTCGTCCGATCGGCGATGGTCCTTACTACGCTGCCGAGCTCTATCCGACAATTCTGAACACCCAGGGTGGTCCGCGCCGCAATAAACTCGGTCAGGTTCTCGATCCGTTCGGCAAACCGATCGCTCGCCTCTACAGCGCCGGTGAATTGGGTTCTATGTGGGGTCACATCTATCAAGGAGCCACGAACAACTCCGAAGCATGCGTATTCGGAAGAATCGCCGGCAGAACCGTAGCCAACGAAACCCCCTGGTCATAACAAAATAACGCCGGCGCCGACAGGCGCCGGTCTCCGGCAATAAGAAAAAGGATTTTCCGATGAAGAAGTTACTGATCGTAGTTTCCCTAGCACTCTTATCAGTTCAGGGTGCTTGGGCTGCAGACAAAATGCTGGCCGATCGGCACGTTGAGCGCGGTTTGAAGTGCGAATCCTGCCATACCACGATGCCCCCGAAAGCCGTGAATACGGACGGCTGCCTTAAGTGCCACGTCAGTTACGAAAAACTCGCAGCAAGGACGGACAAAAACGATATTAATCCGCACGATTCTCACTTAGAAAATTTAGATTGCGGCGCTTGCCACCACGGGCATAAGAAACCAGTTCTCGCCTGCGATGAATGTCACGAATTCACAAATATTAAGGTTCCTTAACTGATCGATTTTTCCTTTTCTCCTTGGTGATTGCCGAAAGGCAAAAGAAAACCGCACATGAACTTTCGCTCATGCGCGGTTTTCTTTTCCTTCACTCTATTCAGAATTTGCGTCTGAAGACGGAGAGTTATTCTCCTTCGACAGTACTGGCTTCAACAGCTTCAACTTTGTCTTTCTTCAGCTCTTTTGCTTCTTCGACTTTCGGATCGGCAGGTTTCTTTTCATCCGCCTTCTTAGAGCCGCAGCAGCATGTGCAAGAATCGGTCATCGGAATTTACCTCCTGTAGGTTCATTTGAATTTTGATCGGGTCTTTTACTGCCCGAGCAGGGAAATTGTAGTCGGGGGCGGCGAAACAGAGCCTCAAAATTGTCCATAATAGGGAACTCAAAAAACGGAGGAAAGAGTGAGCGCTGAGTCGGTATCCGACCTTAAAACAGCGAAATTCGGCATTCAAAAGACCCGAACATCGCAGTATGTCTTTGAGTACAAGAACGTCTGGGACCCGGTTAAAAAACGGTCCAAGCCGCTGTATCGAATTTCCGTAGGGAAAGTCGTCGGCGGTGAGATTGTCATCAAAGACGAATACCTTCACATGCATCCCGAGATAAAGCAGGGAGACATTGTTCTGCAGGAAGGAAAGCCAGTTTATATCGGCAGATGCTCGGCGCCCTCCGAATTATTTGAGATTTTGGAACTCGATCATTTCTGCCTGACGACGGCGCAGCCGGAAGCTATGGTGTCCTTTTACCGACTTCTCGGACTTCCAGTTCGAAAAGAAGGTGAGAGGTATGAGATCGAGTTTCCGCACTTTAAGATCAACCTTCATGTGATCGGGCATCCCTTACTGCCCGAGGCAAAAGTCGCAGTTCCGGGCGCCGGAGACTTTTGTTTGGAAATCAAAACGGACTCAAATCCGGACGAAATCGCTGAAGCGTTTCGTAAACTTGACGTCCCCGTCGAAGGGCCGGTGATCCGCCATGGACGAAAAGGCGAGATGACATCGGTTTACCTAAGAGATCCGGATCAAAATTTGGTTGAACTCGCCGTCTACCCGAAACAGTAATCTAGGAAAAGCATGGACACACAAGAAAAGGAAAAGAAAAGCGAAGAAATCGCTGCTCAAACCGCAGAGACGCAGGAGCAGCCTGCTCCTGCACAGCCTTCTGAGGCTGCGTTAAAAGAGGAAAAGAAAAAAGTAGAAGCGGAACTGAATAAAGGATTCCCAGGCAACCGTTCCGTCGGCAAACTTTTTTGGGGCTACCTCGTATGCGGATCACTTTTTTGGGCGTTGATGTTCTACGGCGTAGGCATGGCCTTTACTTATCGGGAAAATCCCAACTTTGACGCTGCAGGCCTGGCGCTTTTAGTTTGTGCGGTCATTCTCTACCTGTGGGGATTTGTATTTTCTGTCTTAAGTTTCATGGCGGCCATGAGGCTCAAAGGCCAACCGCTCCTTAAGGCTATTTATATCTTCGGAGTGATCGCGTACCTTATCGTGCTGTTCAGCGGGCTGCTGGTTTTCGTGCATGTCGCTATGGTCATCTAAAAGGACGATCAAACTTTTACTAGGAAAGCCAATTTTTATCGATTCTTTACATAAAATGAAAGTTAGTTCTGGTTGAAACAACAAAGACCAGCCCCTTCGATATTTAAAGACACAGATAAAAAATGGCGTTGATAGTACAAAAATACGGCGGCACTTCAGTCGGTTCCGTTGAGCGCATCAAAAATGTCGCTCGACGTATCGCGAAGTGGCAAAATGCCGGCCATCAGGTTGTAGTTGTCGTCTCTGCGATGAGCGGAGAAACCAATCGCCTGATTGCCTTGGCCAAAGAAATTCAAAAGAACCCGGATCCTCGCGAACTCGATGTGATCGCCTCCACAGGCGAACAGGTCACCATCGGTCTTCTCGCGATGGCGCTCCAGAATTTGGGTGTGCAGGCTCGCAGCTATACTGGTCCTCAGGTCAGAGTTCTGACTGACAACGCCTATACCAAAGCTCGTATTAAAGAGATTGATTCTCACAGAATCATGGGTGACCTGAATGACGGAAAGGTCGTGATCGTAGCCGGCTTCCAAGGCTGTGATGAAGAGGGTAACATCACAACACTCGGTCGCGGCGGCTCCGATACTTCTGCCGTTGCTTTAGCGGCTGCGCTTCATGCAGACGAATGCCTCATCTTCACTGATGTTGACGGCATTTACACAACTGACCCGCGTGTAGTCAGCGACGCTCGCAAATTGGATGTTGTGGCTTTCGAAGAAATTTTGGAAATGGCCTCTCTCGGCTCCAAGGTTCTCCAGATCCGCAGTGTGGAATTTGCAGGCAAATACCACGTTCCTACTCGCGTGCTCTCCAGCCTGACAGACCCTGATATTCCGGTAGATGAAGAAGCAAACTCCGGTACCCTGATTACTTTTGAGGAAGATCCCAAGATGGAAAAAGTTGTTGTTTCCGGCATCGCATTCAGCAGAAACGAAGCCAAGATTACTTTGCCGCACGTACCCGATACCCCGGGTATCGCCTACAAGATTCTTGGCCACATTGCCGAAGCCAACATTGAAGTGGACATGATTGTTCAGAACGCCGCTAAGAACGGTTTAACCGACTTCAGCTTCACTGTCAGCCGCAACGACCTCGACAAAGCTATGAAGGTTTTGGAAAAAGAAGTCACACCGTACCTCGGTGAAGAAGGTATCCTGACTGACGCTTCCATCGCCAAGATCTCTTGCGTCGGTATCGGCATGCGCAGCCACGCCGGTGTAGCAGCTAAGATGTTCCGCGTTTTGGCTGAAGAAAACATCAACATCAAGATGATTTCTACTTCCGAAATCCGCACATCCATTGTCGTAGACGAAAAATACATGGAATTGGCCGTCCGCGCGCTTCATAAAGCCTTCGGACTGGACAAAGCCACTAAGGAAATGGAACTCTAAGGTCGAACTGCGGTTCATCTAAAATAAAAATCCTCGGATCTCCTATGGCGGTCCGAGGATTTTTTCTGCGCTGTGAATTCAATCACTCAATCTTGAATACACGGCGAAGGTGTTCTTTCCAGCGTTTTACATCCTCTCCGATGTGCGGGTTCTTGACGACGTCATTGCACATAAAAGAGGGAAGCTGTTTCATTCCCAAGAACTCGAAAGCCTTAATCAGAGGAAAGAAGACACCGTCGACACCGCGGCCTTCAAAGAAATCGCCTTTACGGTCAAAAGCGGTCTTCGGAGCGTTCCAAGTGCTGCTGATCATGAACTTCTTATCCGTCAGAATGCCGCCCTTGCCGTAGTTGTCGTCCGAGTGCAGGTGCGAGCGGCCGTCGTTGCCGACGACACCGGGCTGAACAAAGACAAGGTCTTCATAACGCTTGAGCTGCCAAGGCGTGCTCATCCACCATCCCGGGGTTTGAACAATGATGACATCGGCTTTCTTAATCTTTTCTGCTTCTGCCGCAGTTTCCCACTGACTGTCGATCAGTGTGATTTCGACATTCCAGCCGAGCTTAGTCAGTTCTTCCTCAGCAATACGGGATAGATAATGGTTGAGCTCGCCGCCTTTTCCGTAGTTCTGGCAGCCCGCATCAAGAATCAAAACGTTATTAGACATTTGCTATACCTCCATAGTTGTGAGCATAGTAGGAGGCCTCAACATACGGCTTCACGAAACTCCACCAAAGTGAGTTAATTTAGTACCGAGCCTCAAAACTTTTTATCTCATCGTAAAGTTTGCGGTTCACAGGCACCGGTAAAGCATGTTTCTCTGCTTTTTGGATGACCGTTCCTGCAAAGAAATCGACCTCGGTCAGGCGTTTTGCCAGCCTGTCCTGACGCATCGAGGGCATGCCGTCAGGATTTAATTCGTCAATGATCTGTAGATAATCTCGAAAGTCCTGTTCCGTGAGTCCGGTCCCCTCTTTTTGAGAAAGGGCAAGCACTTCACGCATCGCGGCTTTTAGAGTTTCTCTGGCTTCGCCTTCTTGGTGCACACGACGAAAAACATCGTTATAAACGGCCAATGTCTGATTGACGCCGACATTGAGCATCCACTTGCACCACATACGGTGAAGGATGTTTTCGTCTACGACGTAGGGCATCTGGGTTTTGTCAAAGAAATCGACGACTGCACTGAGAACTTCTGGTATTGCTTTATGTTCCGGGCTGAGTCCGATCACCAGTTCTCCGAAATTTTTATAAGTCAGTACGCCGTTTTGAAAGAGAGCATCCATTCTCTGAGCAACGCAGTGAACGATCCTGTGTGTTCCAAGCTCTTGTTCGATAATGTCCTCGCTGGAGATGCCGTTCATCACTGAGATGACGATGGTATTTTCAGAGATCAGACCTTTAAGACTTTGCAGGACGCTTTGAAGGACGGGTCCTTTTAGAGCAACGATAAGAAGGTCAGGTGCTTTGTTCACCTCTTCGGGACTCTTAAAAAAGAGGGAGCAGGGACGGCCGTTGGCTGTGAGCGGCTGAGTCTTGTACCGTTCGCAGCGTTTATTGTCTGCTAGAAAATAAACCGAGCCCTCAGGCATACGCGGCGTGAGGAAGTCACTGTACATCACGCCCAAGGCTCCTCGACCGAGGATGGCAACAGATTGGATTTTTGTGGTTTCTGGCATAAAAATAGGTCCGGTTGGTTCGGACCTATTCTAAGCAACTTAATGTTTGGAAAAATTAGAGTGTGACATCCACTCGTTTGCCGATGGCATAGAAGTGGCCGCCGGCAACATAGTGCATAGAGCGCAGTTCATCCGGACCTTCTTCCAAATGCCAATGGTTGTTGGAGAAGACACGGGAGTCAGCCCAAGCCTTAACGATTTGCCCCATGAAGAGGTCATACGTCTTTTCGTTGTGCGGTTCACGGATCAGTTTGATAACGGCCCAGGCAGAGCAGCCTTCAGGCAGCGGGAAGTCGCAGTCAGGAAGCGTGAAGAATTTCAGACCGCTGTCGGCAATCTTGTTGGGATTGTCGTTCTTGCTTACGGAACCTAAATAAAGAATTTCTTTCTGAATTCCCATTCCCGGAACGGCAAGCAGGATGTACTCGCTCGCTTCAATGAGCTTGCGGGAATAGTGCGTCGAATCAATGACGACCGTCATCTTGTCATAATCCAACGGGCAGTTCCAAGAAGCGGGCATGATATCCAGATCGTCGCCTTGTTTGCTTTCAACAAAGGCAGTGCCGCCTAAATTGAAGAGGAGATAAGGGGTTTCTAAACCGACCGGTTTTACAAATTCTTTTTGACTCATTCAAAGCTCCTTGAAAGCAATGCACCTATTCTAAGTTCGCGAACTGAAAATTCTTTGCACAAAAGAGGGCGTCCGGTAGAAAAAATCCTAATTTGGTGCAAATGCACCAAGAGAGTGCAAATCAAAAACTTTTGTCCATTCCTGATGAGCTGTTTTGGTTCAATTTCTATGGCTCCTGGGCTGTTTTGTTTGAACAAAAGTTGGCACGCGTTTTGCATACATGAAAGTGACAGGAAAAGCGAAGCGCTTTTCCGGGGTTTGCGAGTAAAAAAATCGAGACCTTGTCCGCTGCGATGAAAGCCATAAGCTGAGCAGCAAACGCACTGGTTACACAAATAAATCTCAAACGGAGACTTTCATGTTCGTCAAAAAACTCATCCCCTTTGCAGTTGCAGCTTCTTTCGCTATGGCAGGCGCTGCTGCTTTCGCTAAAACAGAATTCGTCACGATCGGTACCGGCGGCATCACCGGTGTTTACTACCCGACAGGCGGCGCTATTGCCAAGATCGTGAACGCTAAGAAAGATCAGTACGGTGTTCGTGCTTCCGTAGAATCGACCGGAGGCTCTAAGTTCAACATCAACGCCATCGACTCTAAGGATCTGGACTTCGGTATCGCTCAGGCCGATACACAGTACATGGCCTACAACGGCAAAGGGGCTTGGGAAGGCAAACCCGTTAAAAAACTCCGCGCTGTTTTCGCTCTTGCTCCTGAAGCCGTGACTTTCGTTGCCGCTGAGGATGCCAACATCAAGTCTGTTAAAGACGTCAAAGGCAAGACGATTAACCTCGGTGACCCGGGCTCCGGCAACCGCATTAACTCCACCGATATCTTCAACGCTGTCGGCATCGTTCCGGGGAAAGATTTTCGTGACGAAAAACTGAAGCCCGCCGACGCGCCCAGAATTCTTCAGGACGGACGTATTGACGGATTCTTCTACACCGTGGGCCATCCGAACGGCAACATCAAGGAAGCAACCGCCGGCAAGCGCAAAGTCCGCATTGTCCCGATTACCGAAGCCGAAGTCGCTTCTCTGCTTAAGGAAGCTCCTTATTACAGCATGACGGAAATCCCGATGGATCAGTATCCGGACGCCGTCAATGCTAAGGACAAAGTTAAGACCGTCGGCATGCTCGCAACTCTGGTGACCTCCGCCGATACACCGGACGACGTTGTTTATGCCGTCACGAAAGAAGTGATGACCAATCTCGATCAGTTCCGCAAACTGCATCCGGCTCTTGCCAACCTGACAGCAGAAAGCATGCTTCAGGGTCTGACCGCTCCGATCCATCCGGGCGCTCTCAAGTACTACAAAGAAGCAGGTCTTGTGAAGTAATACAGCTTTAAATGATGCAAAGACTCGGGACTCCGGGTCTTTGCGAACCTCATTAGAG
>LARN01000154.1 GCA_000980495.1 Acinetobacter sp. N54.MGS-139
GTTCTCTACAGCTTTGGAGCAACTCAAGTAACCAATCCTTAACTTCTTGCGGTATTTTTTTCGATTCACTAACCAGTTCTTCGACTTTGTTTTTATTCAAAAATACGGCGCGCTTAACAATGCTGGCCTCGATTGCCAACATGTTCATCGGAAATTGCTTCGAAAATCGAACTAAGGTGAGCTTCGTCTAGGATAACTGTATCTATTGGGGAGGAAATTGATTGATTAGGCCCCAATCAACTCCTCCTGAATGGAAAATTTCGGCCAGATCCTTTGAAAATTAAGTCTCTAAAGGCCATTGGGAAGAATCAAGCATTTTACAGAGCTTCCTTAGGTTTTCATTAGGTAAAAGAGAATTTTGGCAGGAAGGCGTTAGCACCGACCTGTCAAATTCGTATGTTTTCTCTTCGCTCAAAGTTTGGGGATTACGAACGCCGCGACTTTCGCTACCCGTTTAAAGCAATTGAGCGTCCTTTAACAGTCATGTTTATTAACTAACTAATAAACGACGAAATTCTTGTGAATTGGATTTAGGTTGTATGCGGGTTTTACTAAACGAGTTTTACAAACCGTAGGATTTTGTCCACATCAATCCTATTGAACCTCGTTTCGGGCGTATCCTCTTAATCGCCTAAATTTCAACTTAAGGTTAAAGAGATCATTTACCCGGAGCTGCAGCCTTGGCTGAGTTTTCCGTGTAATGCTCGTAAACCTTCTTCGCGATATCAGCCATGATCTTTGCATTTTCAGCGTCGGATTCTTTCGAGTCTTTAACCAGAACTGCCAGATAGCATTTCTCGCCTCCAGGCATATAGATAACGCCCACGTCTGCATCACACATTCTGATGCCTTCCAGAGTTCTGTACGACATTCCGGTCTTATGGCCGACTTCCACTTCTTTCGGGAAGCCTGCTCTGAACTTGTCTTTACC
>LARN01000058.1 GCA_000980495.1 Acinetobacter sp. N54.MGS-139
TGGAGAAGAGACGGACCTATTTAACAGAAATTCGAAAGGAGGAGGCGCTTCCTCCCCTGCCTGAAGGCAGGGGTCTCCGCGCCTAAATTTGATGAAATTCACGGTCGTCATTGATAACTATTGCGCCAAGTCCGGCATGCTTGCTGAATGGGGGTATTGCAGCCTTTTAGAGACCGACAATGGCAACGTAATGATTGATACCGGCGGTACAGGCCACGTATTAAGACACAATCTCGACTTTCTCAAGATTGATCTCAAAAAACTCTCAGCTTTAGTCCTTTCGCATAGCCACCATGACCATATTTCAGGTCTCTTGGATATTGTTTTCAGCTGCCCGGGCATTCCGATCTACGAGGGTAAAGGCATCGAGATTGAAAGAAGAGGAGATGCAGATGCTTCCAGAAGAAGCGGCGGCGTGCCAGTAGGTCAATTTCCTAACGCGCACCTCATCGAGGATTATCTCGAAATTCTTCCTGATGTATTTGCCTTCCGCGTCCCCGAACAGAATCGGCGTTCTCAGTACGTTTGCTGTCGAAACATGTGGGAAGTGGGCCCTGACGGGAAAATTATTGCAGACCGCTTTGAAGACGATGTCTCCTTAGCAGTAAAAGGCGAGAAAGGCTGGAGCTTATTACTCGGATGCGCACACGCAGGATTGCCGAACATCATGCAGAGAGCAAAAGATTTGTTTGCCATTGACCGTCTGCACATGGTAGTCGGAGGCTCCCACCTCTGTGGAGTCAATCCTGAAGATTACGGGGTTTGGTTTGACCGATTGGCGGAGTTTCCTGTTGAAAAATGGCGCCTGAATCATTGCACCGGATTTAAAGCTGCCGCGGCAATGGCTGCTAGATTCGATGATGTTGACTGGGCCGGAGCGGGCTGCAGCTATGTACTCTAATTCAGGAAATGGAAGCGAATATGATCAAGCAATTCATTGCGGATGCCTTCACAGATAAGGTTTTCCATGGAAATCCTGCCGCTATTTGCCTTCCGGAACGTTGGCCGGATGAAAAATTGATGCAGGACATCGCTTCAGAGAACCGTCTATCAGAAACAGCTTTTGTGGTGAAAGAAAACAATGGCTGGAAGCTTCGGTGGTTCACGCCCGGCGGTGAAATCGATTTGTGCGGCCACGCAACATTGGCGACAGCTTTTGTTCTGATGAACTTTGTCGAACCTGATCTTTCTGAGATCGAATTCTCTATTCTGAGCGGTAAGCTGTCCGTAAAGAAAAAGAACGAGTTGTATGAAATGGATTTTCCGCCGTATGAACTCAAGAGGGTAGAAGTTACTGAGGCAATGGAAAATGCCATCGGTTTCAAGCCGTTAGAAGCCTGGATCGGCAGAGACTTAGTTTGTATTCTGGAGAGAGAAGATCAAGTTATCAATGCGCAGCCGGATCTTGAAAAAGTCAAAGCTTTAGACGGCTTACTACTTCACATTACGTCTAAAGGAAAAGAAAAATACGACTGTGTGAGCAGGACGTTTGCGCCGAAATTAGCCGTAGACGAAGACCCGGTATGCGGTTCCGGCCATTGCCATCTTGTCCCGCTTTGGTCTAAAAAGGTCGGAAAGAAAGAGATTTCGGCCTACCAGGCTTCCTCTCGCGGAGGCGTCCTTTACTGTGAACTGTCCGGAAGCAGGGTCAAACTCGCAGGGCAAGCTGCTCTTTACTCTCGTGGCGAGCTTTGCATTGAGATTTAGCAGCAAAACCTCAGCTGAGAAAGTATCTTCAGCTGAGGCAGTCTGACTGGCAGCGGACTATTCGTCAGATGGTGTACATGACTGCAAAATAATGCGTCACACTTCCGCCTAATACAAATAAATGCCACACTGCATGGTGATACGGAAGCCTTTGCCAGTTGTAGAAGATTGTTCCGAAAGAATAGAGGAGGCCGCCGGCTACGAGCAGTGCTAAGCCTGTGAAGGGCAGGGCCTTCACAACCGGTTTAAAAGCAAACAGAACCAGCCAACCCTGAAAAAGATACAGACAAGTGTTGAGCTTGTCGCTTTTCTTCATCAGCCACGGCTGGAAAATAATGCCGAAGGCGGCAATGAGCCAGCAGGCCGTGCAGATCGTGATGCCGATCCAATTAGGCATGAGATTAAGCATGAAAGGCGTATAGGTCCCCGCGATCAGAAGAAAAATGCAAGAGTGATCGACATACTGAAGTGCTCTTTTTGCTCGGCCGTTCGGAATAGCATGGTACAGAGTACTGGCTAAATAAAGCACGATCAGAGATGACCCGAAAATACTAAAAGTAGTGACCGCCAAAGCATTTCCGTGTCGGATTCCATAAAGAATTAAGAAGATAAGTCCCACTATGGAGGCAACGACTGCCAAGCCGTGGGAAATCGCATTGGCAATCTCCTCACCGCAGGTGTAAAACTTCTCCTGCGTCCGCAGAAAACCTGAATAAGTACGATCCATTCTTTTTAGTCGGTTTCTTTCGAAACCGCCTCCTGAATATTCTTTTGTTAGATTCAATATAAAAGTCCCAGAGACCTCCGGCGAAGGTAAAAAAGCTGACTTTGTAACAAACCTGTACAGGGTAAGCCAGATAGGCATTACTCGCCTTTATGCCTCAGGCGGAGCAGGTGACAATGGTTTAAGATCACGGAATTCCCGAATACACAAGGAGAATTTTTGTGAAAGTTTTAGCTCAAAACAGAACAAGAGCCTTTGATAAAAAGGCAGTTGTTAAGTGTGCTGCCGCTGTTGCTCTGTTAATTGCAGCCTCTAAGGTTTCTTTTGCGATAGGCCCGGTGCCCCTGACCATGCAGACATTTGCCGTCGCCGTCGTCGGCGCTTGGCTAGGAACACGTCAGGGTGTTGCTGCCGTCGTTGCTTACTTGGCGCTCGGTTTTGCCGGCCTGCCGGTATTTGCAACTCCGCTTTGCGGCCCCGCTGCTTTGATGGGTCCGACTGCCGGTTATTTAGTCTCTTTCCCGATGGCTGCCGCTATCAGCGGTCTGTTGGCTGAAAGAGGCTGGACAGGCAAGCGTATTTTTGCCTCCTTCATCAATCAGTACGCTTCCAACATTTTTATTGTTTTCTTTGGAACGATTTGGCTTTCTGCCACCCTCGGTGTAGAAAAAGCCGTCATGGTCGGCTTCGTTCCCTTTGTTATCGGTGCTTTGCTTAAGGCTATTCTCGGTACCGCAGTCCTGTATGCCAAAGCATTAAGCAGCAGAAAGTAATAGGAATTTTCCTAAGATTTTTCAGACCGAAGGCATTGTCCTTCGGTTTTTTTATGGATTTTCAAAGAGTTAGATTGTAATTAATAACTCAGGGTTTATTCTTATGAACTTTAGGATGTATTCCGATCCTGAGCTAAGTCTTAAATTTCACATATCGAAACAATCAATGTTTCGCATCACCTCGATCACGGAGAAAACATATGAAAGTTAAGACTCTTTTGAGCTTTGCCGCAGCACTCTGCTGCGCAGCCGCTTTCAGCATGAGCGCCCAAGCTCAGTTGAAAAATTCGCCGATGCATGCCAACCTTTCTGACAATGCAACAACAAAAGATTGCTTGGTTTGCCATCAGTCCTATCAGACGGTAGCTCAAAGAACCGCCAAGATGAATCCTAATCCTCACAGCAACCACCGCGGTGAACAAAACTGCACCAACTGCCATAGCGTTAAGGGCAAACCGCACCTCGAATGCAATGACTGCCATACATTCGCAATCAAGATGAAAGGAGAATAATAAAATGACAAGCGTATCTCGTCGTACTTTCCTTGGAACAGCTGCCGCTGCTTCCGTTAGCGCTGTCGCTGCTCCTGCAATGGCTGCTTCCACTTCCGGAAACAATCTTCCTGCCAAATGGGATGACACAGTTGACGTCGTCGTCTTGGGCTGCGGCGGTGCCGGTATGATGGCTGCCTGCCAGGCACACGATGCCGGCGGTAAAGTTGCCGTTTATGACGCAGGCCAGTCTCCCTTCCATACAGCTACCAACCTCTGCGGCGGCTTGTTCACAGCTTGGGGTTCCAAGATGCAGAATGCTGATCCGGAAGGCCGTAAAGACTCCTGGCAGCAGTTTGCCGAAGACATCATGGCTTACGGCAACTACATGAGCTTGAAGGAACCGGTTTACTGCTTCGCAAAGAACTCCGGCAAAGCATTTGACTTCCTTGAAGACGCCGGTCTTGCCAAACATCACCTTGAACCGTATGCCGGCCACAGCCGTCTGCGCGCTCACCGTCAGGACTCTTTCAAGGGCCGTGACTACATCGAAGTTCTGGTCAAACAACTCGACAAACGCGGCATCAAGATTAACCACGGCATGGGCGTTACCAAGTTCTACTATGATCCGGCTACTAACACCGTTGTCGGCGTTCAGGTAGGCGAAGGCGACAAGGCCAAGAACGTCAAAGCCAACAAGGGCGTTATTATGGCTACCGGCGGTATCACCGGTACACCGCAGTCTCTCGACCGCTGGGTTCCGAGTGTTGCCGGTAAGGGCGTTGCCATCGGCGGTCCGAAGAATGACGGTACAGCCATGATGGTTGCAGTTCGTGACGTCGGTGTTCCTCTGTCTCACATGCAGTACATTGCTTCTTATCCCTGCGGTATCGTTGTTAACGGACGTAACGGCCCGTACTGCCGCTGGTGGTTCATCACCAACAACGGCGGCATCCTGGTCAACAAGAACGGCCAGCGCTTCATTACTGAAAAAGAAGGTATCTGCCACGTGACTCCGTCTCTTGCCTCTCAGCCTGACGGCTGCCACTACGTCTTGGTTGACCAAGCAGGTTGGGAACGCACACTTGGCAAGATCAAACTCGGCGCTCTGATCGGTCTGCCGAGCTGGCCTGCCGAACGCGTTGAAGCCGAATTCAAAGCCGGTAAGAACCTCTGGAAGTGCGACACTCTTGAAGAACTCTGCCAGAAGTCCGGTATGAACCTTGACGGTCTGAAGAAACAGATCGCTACATGGAACGAAGCAGCTAAGAACCATAACGACCTGCAGTTCGGCCGCAGCGACAAGGATATGTATCCTCTCGGCAAGGGTCCGTACTACATGATCCGTATGGAACCGTGGAACAATCTCTCCTGCGGCGGTGTTCGTGTTAACGAAGACCTCCAGGTTCTGGGTTGGGACATGAAACCTGTTAACCACTTCTATGCAGCCGGTGAAACCGTTGCCGGTGTTCACGGAGCCTTCTACTGCGGCGGTAACGCCTGCGGCTTCGCTCACACCTCCGGTTGGGTTGCCGGTCAGAAGGTTATGGGCAAACAGATCGGTTAATTCTCCTGTGATCTGACGAGAGAATGGGGCGCCGCAAGGCGTCCCTCTCCGATAATTTGGATGGGACGGCGCCTTCGGGCGCCGTTTTTTTTCCTACTAACTTATTGGATAACTGAAGAAATTGATAATGTTTTTGAAAATTCCGGTTGAGAACCCACAAAGATCTGCGAATCACTATTTCAAGATTTTGGCTTCCGATGCCTTTGAGTTCTCAAAAGAGCTTTCTATGGACTAAGTAGGCGACGATTGTTTCCTCAACGCCCGTCCGCCATCCGGGCAAAATCACATTGAAATTTTCCATAAAGGAAGTATCGAATTCTTCCGAAAGCCTAACCGGCTCTTCTTCTGCAAAAATGAGTTTGGCAAAGTTATGATTAGGTAATAGGCGAGCCAAAGTTGAGTGAATAAAACCTACCAGTTCGAAAAGGGAAGTTTCTCCATTGGCTGCCAGTTTATAAGTCCTGTCAAAACCCGGATTTGCCAAGCATTTAAGAGCTGCTGCAGCCGTCATTTGAACCAAAAGATGCCTTCCGATAAGTCTGAGCGGCTTATTGCCGGAAACTGTTACTCTCTTGCGAGAAAGAATCTTGTCAATCCACTCCGTGATTAGGTTTTTAGTCACAGAACAATAAAAGACCTCCGGAAGTCTTATGAATAAGTACTGGCAGTTGATGAAAGCTGGGATGTCATCAACCGGTTTTAACCAACTTACCAAAAGAGAGTCCTTGGTTTCCAAAGCCTGTGAAAGAGCAGCTAAATAAGCCGCGTTTTTCAGATCTGAATTCCGGTTCGAGAAACGGGGAGCATAGAAAACGGCATCCGGCTGCATAAGCGTTAGGAAGGCTGCAGCGAGTCCGGGATCGTTTTGCGGGAGCTCGAATTCAGTCGGTTTCCACAAATTCGAATTCTTTTTGAGCTCTGAGGAAAGATAAGGCTCAAATATCTCTGAGTCCCCGAGAAGGGCAAAGTTGTATTGAGTCTTTGTCACACCGGCGCTCCGTCAACGAAGTCACCGACCCAGAGACCTTCGTAGCTCGGAGGCACCAGTCCGGGACAATGTTCAAAGTACTCAATTAGCCAATGGACAAACCGATTGACTGCAACTCTGTCTCTGTCTTTACGGCTGATATAGATTTGCTGGACGGGGAACTTCCATTCCGGCAGGACTTCGCAAACCGTTCCGTTAGCCAGCTCATCTAAATAGTAATAGACAGGGCAGTAGGCTCCGATGCCCTTTGAACGCATGACGACCTGCTTGATGCCTCCCGGATTATTCAAACGCATATGGGCATGGAAGTGCAAGGGAAAATAGTCGCTTCCTTTTCTTAAAACCATATTTCTTTCGCGGTTTCTGGAAAAGAAAGAGAAAATAGGATGTTCAGAGAGGTCACGAGGAGAGCGAATCGGATATTTAAGTCCATTCAGATACTGTGGAGTGGCAGCGAGCATGAAGGAAATACCGGCAATCAGTTTAGAGTCACGTGTCGGAATATTCAGCGGTGTTATCGAGAGCATGACGTCATAACTGGTAATGGCGTCAGAGGTCATTAACTCAACATAACTTAATGATCTCATAGACACTGAAACATCAGGATTGAATTCCAGGTACTTTGAAATTGCAATCGGCATGATGATTTCAGAGAGCCCAATAGGGCAGGCGATGGTTATCAAGTCCCTGTCATTATCACGAGCAACCTGAAGGTCTTTGAACAATGAGGCCGCATCAAAAACGATACGTCTCATGCGGGAATAGGCCACAGATCCGGCACTGGTGAGCACCAGCTGTTTGCCTTTTCTCTGAAAAAGTTCAACGCCGAGATCTTTTTCAAGTTTGTTAATTCGCCTTGAGATGGAAGAGGCCTCTACGCCGATTTCTTCGGAAACTTTAGCGATGGAACCGCGGGAGACGATCTTAAAGAAAAGCCGCCAGGTATCAAGGTCGGAAACAGTACTCACAGTTCATCCTTTCAGCTGATATTCAGACTGTAGTTTGTGTGTTTTTGTAACTAACAGGATTGGCAATTAAAACATTACAAATGACAATAATTACTTGAATTTAAACAAACAAAATCAAGATCGATTTGTAATAAATCTGTAAATTGCCTTTTTTGTTAGCAATAACACGAAGTTTTTGTCATTGTATCAACTGCGGTACTTAGGCACAATAAACATGTCGGACGTAACCAAGGTCCGACGGACATCTCCTGATTGGTTGTTAGATATAAACAGTCTGATTTGGACTGTGCCTTCTTCAGAAAGAGAGAGCTGAAGAAGGTATTTTTTTGTCTAAAAACTGCGGAACGAAAAATATTCTCTTTTTCTTGAGAAGATTCGGATTTTAATCCTGAAATTTCATAATTTTCCGAGATCAAAATAAGTATTCTCCTGAATCTTATACCTGGCAAAAAAGAGGATACTCACCATCCTTAGCAAGGAAATTGAAGTATCGGATTCGTTATTTCTGAAATCTCCGTCCTATAGTGAAGAAAAAAGAATCTTTCAGGAGATTTCAATGTCGCAAGAGAATCTATCGAATTCTGCAGGCCCGAATTGCCTTAAAAGAAGTTTTGGCATGCGGGAGGCAGTGACGATTACCGCCGGATCAGTGATCGGCGTCGGCTTATTTACCACAGGATCCAATGTTGTTGGAAACCTCGGAGTCGAGGTGATTTTTGCAACTTTACTCGCCCTTTTGGTGAGCATTTATCCTGCGCTGCTGTACGCAGAAATGGGCGCTGCGCTCCCGTACGCCGGCGGCACTTATCAATTTGCATCCTTAGGGCTTGGAAAAGCAGTCGGCGTTTTAGCCGGTTGGAATTTCATTATTTCACTGGTCGCTGTGACCGGCGGTGAAGCGCTGGCCTTTAGTTACTACTTCAAGACACTCTGTCTTGCCTTCGGCTGGCAAATTCCATTATCTAATGTTGCTGTTGCGTTAATTGTCACGATCGGCTTCATTATTGCCAACGTTTTCGGCGTAAGACTGACGGGACGGCTACAAAACGGCTTTATGTTTTTCTTTTGGGGTGTTGCTGCCATTTGGTTCCTTACCATGATCCCGAACATTGAGCTGCCGAATTTCGTGAAATCACCGGAATTTATCGCTAAAGATAAGGACTTTACCTTCATCGGTGCCGTTTGCATGATTTGGTGGTGTTTTGCGGGATTCGAAGCTTGCGTCGCGATGGGCGAGGATCGGTGCGCCTATCAGCGCCTTAATCTACTTGTATATGATGACAGAGCTTAGCAATGAAGCTTTCTATACTGGTGTTATTTGGTGCCTTCTTGGTATTGCAATCTACTGGTGCTGCTCCAAGTATTACGGTTCCGGAACGTCTTTCAAGTTAGATGAGAAAGAGTCAGGTGTTGATGAAACACCGAGCCCGGAAGAAAAGAGAGCGATGGATCGGGAGTACCACGTTTGGTGGTTCATCGTCGGCGCCTTGAGCATTATTGCAACGCTGCTGTACTTAGTTCCATACCTGGCACGTTAGTTAAACCTAAAACATTCCAAGCCTCGTCTATGCGACGAGGCTTTTTTCCCGTTTTCAATACCAGAATGATAAAGCGGAGGCCTTGAGCCCCCGCCAGATCTAGAGTCTTCTATTTTTTAATTTCTTAACTCGTTGTAGTAGAGCCGAACAAGTCTCGGACAGAGCGATACAGCCTCATCTTCTTCTTTAACGATCCTGCCTCCTCATAAG
>LARN01000002.1 GCA_000980495.1 Acinetobacter sp. N54.MGS-139
AGCGCACTGCCGATGGTTTACGACGGAGACTGCAGAGTTCTGGACTCTTTGAACAATGTGATGCAGACAAGATTCTGCGGAGGTTATTACTTCGGAGAGGTTGCCGGAAAAAGAAGGAAGTTATTTGGAGCCCTCGGGGTTCCTGTCCCTGACGCTGAGCCCGAAAAGGAACAGGATTACGAAGATGAAGAAGAAACAGAATTCTAGAGAGGTCGCCCTTAGTTCAGAGGTCGGCCTCTGCTAGATGCTCTAAACCCTGCAATATTTCAGAATATTTCAGGAAGGAATAGGGACGGCGGCGAGAAATCGAAAGGTTTTTTGCCGTATCTTTTCTCGGAGCAGAAATGAAAAAATCCGCAAACGCGGATCATCGATGAAGAGAATTTGGAGCGGGAGACGAGTCTCGAACTCGCGACCTCAACCTTGGCAAGGTTGCGCTCTACCAACTGAGCTACTCCCGCATGGAGCGTGATTCTACACTATTTTCAGAAACTGTGTGGAGCGGGAGACGAGTCTCGAACTCGCGACCTCAACCTTGGCAAGGTTGCGCTCTACCAACTGAGCTACTCCCGCGTCACTGGAGGCGCGAAGCGGAGTCGAACCGCTCTCAACGGATTTGCAATCCGGTGCATAACCGCTTTGCTATCGCGCCAACATCAGATAACTGAAAATTGGAGCGGGAGACGAGTCTCGAACTCGCGACCTCAACCTTGGCAAGGTTGCGCTCTACCAACTGAGCTACTCCCGCGACAGAAGTTGCACTATACAGAGGCTTTTTGGACTTGTCAAACGAGTTGAGGAAATTACTTTGAAAGGGAAATGTTTATATTTGTGAACACGCTTTTAGAGTCGCAGATTTCTCCCCGTATTTGTCTTTTAACTTCAAATAGTTCGGTGAAAAACCCAATGTTTTTTGGTGGAAAATCGGCGCCTTTTCTTTTATCCTATAAGCGAGGACTATTCACTTTTCCAAATAAAGATGGGATTAAAAGTTTTTAATTTTATTTGCGAAAACGGACATACGTTCGAGGCGATGGTGCCCAGCATCGAAGCTTTTGAGGAACAAAAAAAGAACGGTTTTTTCACATGTCCTGTGTGTAATTCGAATGTCATTTCGAGAGCCCTTTCTGCGCCCCACATCCAGGCCTCTTCTACACAAAAGGACGTCCCGCAAAATACCGTGGAGGCAATGCATACCGTCTATAAAACGGTTAAAAAGATACTGGATGAGAGCGAATTTGTCGGGGATCGATTTGCCGATGAGGCTCGCTCCATTCACAGAGGAGACGCCCCGGACCGCCTCATCACCGGAACTCCGACCTCGGAAGAGGTTTCAGAACTCCGGGATGAAGGAATTGAAGTTTTAGAGATTGGGCTTAAGAAAGATCGCTCGATGAACTGATGTTCTGAAGCTCTTCGGAAATTTCGAGCCAGCGGCCTTCGAGTTCGTCAATCTTGGAAGAGAGTTCGCCGTGACGTTTTAAGGCTTCTGCAACCGCTTCCTGATTTCCTTGATAAAAATCAGTGTCAGCAAGTTTGAGATCCAAAGCACTCTTCTCTTTGTTGGCTAAATCGAGTTCTTTCTCGATCTTGCTGAGCTCTTTTTTGAGCGGTTTAGACAGGGCACTGATGCGGGCACGTTCCTGAGCCTCGTTTCGGCGCTGCTCCTTACGATTCACAGGAGCAGGTGCCCCGGAATCTTCAGGTGCCGCATTCCTCGCTTTCTTGTCCTTTAAGACAATTTCGGCATATTCATCCAAATCTCCGTCAAATTCAGAGAGCTTGCCGTCGCGAACTAACCAAAGTTCGTCGCAGCTGGCTCTGAGCAAATGACGATCGTGAGAGACGAGGAGGACGGCGCCTTCATAAGAGGAGAGGGCGACGGTTAGAGCCTCGCGAGTTTCCATATCTAGGTGATTGGTCGGTTCGTCCAGCACGAGAAGATTTGGTTTGTTCCAAGCGATAAGCGCCAGGGAGAGGCGGGCTTTTTCTCCGCCGGACATGGGACCGACCGGTGAAAGAGCCTGGTCTCCGGAAAAGCGGAATTTGCCTAAGAAGTTCCTCAAGTCCAGTTCGCGCATATTCGGAGGAGCAATGCGCGTTAAATGCTGCAGAGGAGACTCGTCGTCTCTTAAGTCATTGAGCTGATGCTGAGCGAAATAGCCGATCTCCAGACCTTGTCCGTAGCGGATTTCTCCGGCTAGAGGTTTAAGCTCGCCGATGAGGGTCTTCACAAGCGTCGACTTCCCGGCGCCGTTTACGCCTAGGATACCGATTCGAGCGCCTGCCGAAATATTGCATTTAACTTGAGTCAGGATGGGATGGTCGGGTTCGTATCCACAGGCAACCCCTTCAGCGGTGATTAAATGCTGAGGCACTTTTTCCGGCTGCAGGAAAGAAAACCTCCATTCGTTCTTAGCCAAGACAGGCTCGACGGATTGAAGTTTTTCCAGCATTTTGATTCGCGACTGGGCCTGACGAGCTTTCGTGGCCTTGTAGCGGAATCGATCAATGTAGGCCTGGAGATGCGACGCGGTGCGTTCGTAAGCTTTAGCGGCGGCTTGCTGAAGCGCAAGTTTTTGAGCTCTGGTTACCTCAAACTGAGAGTAGTTGCCGCCGTACCGATTGATCGTGTTGTCTTCAACCGACCAAATGGATTTTGCAATTCGATCCAGGAATTCTCTGTCGTGAGAAATGACAATGACGGTGGCTTCCTGCTGCTTCAGGAAACTTTCAAGCCAGATGACCGAGTCAATGTCCAAATGGTTGGTCGGCTCGTCCAGCAGAAGCAAATCGGCCGGACGCATGAGCGCACGGGCCAGCGCGATTCGGTTTCTCCAGCCGCCGGAAAACTCGGAGACCTTGCGGGATGAGTCATTGGGCTTGAAACCCAGGCCGTAGAGAATTTCTTCGGCCTTGGCGACGACAGCGCCTTCATTGATTTCGGCCAAATGGGCGACGGCTTGCGCATAAGCCATATCGTCGCCGGCTTTATCTGCGCGTTTGAGCTCTGCCCTAGCTTCCATCAAAGGTGCATGTCCTTCCAGAATGTACTCCAAAGCCGGAAGATCTGTCTCGACGACACGCTGAGCGACGTGCGAGATGCGGTTCAAAGGAGGCGCAAGGATGTCGCCGTCCTCGGTGGAAAGCTCGCCCAGAATGGCTGCGAAAAGGGTGGACTTGCCGGAACCGTTAGGCCCGACCAATCCGATAATTTCTCCGTCCGAAGTCGTGAGATTGACGTTTTTATATAAAACTCTAACGCCTCGAACCAGGCTCACATTCTGAAGTCTAAGCATTGGGAAGCTGTTCTTTCTTAATCATGAAGACTTGATCTTTGCCGCCGGAAGTCGGCAGCCAGGTGACCTCAATATTCGGGAAACGTTCCTTGAAGTTTTCGGCTCCGTCTCCGAGTTCAACGATTAAAACACCGTTGTCATTTAAGTGCGCTTTAACTTCTTTAAGCAGCCGGTCGATGATATCCATGCCGTCGGCTCCTGCGACCAAGGCTAAAGAAGGTTCGTAACGATACTCCTGAGGCAGTCCTTCCATCGAGGATTCGGTGACATAGGGAGGATTAGAAATAATGAGATCGTATTTCGTGTTCTGCAGATTCTCGAAAAGATCGCTCTGAATCGGATAGACACGATTTTCGAGTTCGTAGTCGGCGATATTGATTTCTGCCACTTCTAGTGCTTCGCTGCTGATATCGACGGCATCGACTTCGGCCTGAGGAAACTTTTCTGCCAGCAGAATGGCCAAGCAGCCGGAACCGGTGCACATATCCAAAATGGAGCGGATGTGAGCAGGGTCAGGAAGAAGACCGTCAAAATTTTTCTCGATCAGTTCCGCGATGTAGCTGCGGGGAATCAAGACTCTCTCATCTACGTAGAAGGGGAAACCTGTGAGCCACCACTCTTTCGTAATGTAGGCTGTCGGTTCGAGATCGTCGCAGCGGCGGGAAATGTTATTTAATACCGTTTCCCGTTCATTGTTGGTTAGTGCGGCGTCTAAGAATTTATCTTCGTACTCCAGCGGAATACGGAGCGTGCGGAGGACCAAAAACGCGGCTTCTTCTTCCGGATTTTGGTAGCCGTGATTGAATGTGGCTTCAGAAGAATAAAGCCTCGTCGTGCAGTACCGAATGAAATCCCGGATGGTTTTAAGCGGTTCAGTATTAGTTTCCATCATGTTCACTTAAAAAAATGCGTTCCAGTATTCTGAAATAAATTTTAGATAAGCAGGCGATATCCTTTGTCGGAATGCGCTCATTGACCTTATGTATGCGATCGTTCACCGGTCCGAACTCTACAACTTGGGGGCACCACTGTCGAATAAATCTGCCGTCGCTGGTGCCCCCGGAAGTTGAGAATTCAGGTTTGATGCCGGTCACATCCTGAACAGCCCGGGCGAGCTCGTTTCTGAAGTAAGGCTTTTCTGAGAAAAACGGCGAGGCGCTTTCCTGCCATTCAATCTTGAAATCCAAATCATGTTTTCGGCACATGTCTTCGATCTGTTTCTCCAGTGACGCCGCGGTGTGTTTGGGGTTGTACCGAATGTTGAAGGTAATGATGCATTCACCCGGAACCACATTGACCGCTCCTGTGCCTGCATGGATGTTGCTGATTTGGAATGAAGTAGCTGGGAAAGGAGGAAGACCTTCATCCCAGACGGTTTGAGAGAGTTCGGCAAGCAGAGGTGCGGCGCTGTGAATAGGATTCTTAACCTTCTCTGGATAAGCAACGTGTCCCTGAATGCCTCGAACGGTGAGTTTGCCGTTCAAAGAGCCGCGGCGCCCGTTTTTAATAGTGTCGCCCAGCTGCTTGAAGCAGCTGGGTTCTCCGACGATGCAAAAATCAGGTGCGGCTTCGCGTTCGGCTAAAACCTCAAGTGCATACTTGGTGCCGTCTTTGCCGTCGCCTTCTTCATCGCTTGTGAACAGCATTGCAATGGTTCCTTTGAACTGCGGATGCTTGGATACGAACTCACAAGCGGCCGCAGCAAAACAAGCGTCGGAGGTTTTCATGTCCTGAGTGCCGCGTCCGTACAAAAAGCCCTCGTCTTCAGTGGGTTCAAACGGCGGGAACTTCCATCCGTCCGCCCCCGGCGGCACAACGTCCACATGTCCGGCAAAGAGAAATACGGGAGATCCTGAACCGTACTTTGCCCACAGGTTTTTTGTGTTTCCTCGATTAATCTCTTCGCAAATAAAGCCGTAACGCGTGAGGAGATCGGCAAAGATCTTTAAAGAACCTGCATCCGAAGGCGTCACGGATTCACAAGCGATGAGTTTTTTAGTGAGTTCAAGAGGGTCTTGCTGCATGCTGAACATTCTCAAATTCAGAAGTAGAGAAAAAATGCGAAGACCTCTGTCGGGAAAGACAGAGGCTCTAAAGAAAGGGCCTTGAAATTTCAAGGCCCGTAAAATTAGTCGCGAAGAAGTTCGTTAATGCTTGTCTTCGAACGCGTCTTGGCGTCTACGCGCTTAACGATAACCGCGCAGTTAAGATTGTACTTGCCGTCAGCAGAAGGCAGGCTTCCAGGGACAACAACGGAACCGGCAGGCACTCTGCCGCGATGGATTTCGCCGGTCGTACGGTCATAAATCTTCGTGCTTTGTCCGATGAAGACACCCATGGAGATTACGCTGTTTTCTTCCACAACGACACCTTCGACGATCTCGCTGCGGGCGCCGATGAAGCAGTTGTCTTCGATGATTGTCGGGGAGGCCTGCAAAGGTTCCAACACGCCGCCGATACCGACACCGCCGGAAAGGTGGCAGTTCTTACCGACCTGTGCGCAGGAGCCCACTGTGGACCAAGTGTCGACCATGGTGTTCTCGCCGATGTAGGCACCGATGTTGACAAAAGAGGGCATCAACACGACACTCGGAGCGATGTAGCTGCCGTGGCGGGCGACTGCGGTCGGAACACAGCGGATGCCGGATTCTTTCCAATCGGACTCGGAAAAATGATCGAAGCGGGAGGGCACCTTGTCAAAGAAGGACAGGTCGCCGGCGCGGACCATTTTGTTCGGATAAAGCTGGAAGCTCAAAAGAACGGCTTTTTTGATCCATTCGTGCGTGACCCAATTGCCGTCAATTTTTTCCGCGACGCGAAGTTTTCCCTGCTGAAGCAGTTTGATGACTTCATCGACGGAGTTTTGAACTTCAGGCGGAAAGTGTTCGGGACGAAGGCCGAAAGATTCTTCAATAATTTGCTTCAATGCTTCCATAGTTATTCCTCAAAGGGGTCAAATTCTGCAATTCTTTTAGCGGCCTCTGTGACTTCGGGCACGGTGGCAACCAAAGCGATACGGATGTAGCCGGACCCGGGGTTGACACCGTTGACCTCTCGGCCAAGAAAACTGCCCGGGAGAACGGTGATGCCCTTTTTCTCATAAAGCCGTCTTGCATAAAGTTTATCGTCTATAGGCGTTTTCGCCCACAAGTAAAAACTTGCATCGGGCATTTCTACTTCTAGTGCTTGTTTCAGAAGCGGAACAGCCGCCTTGAATTTTTCGACATAAAGGCGTCTGTTTTCCCGCACATGTTCTTCATCATTCCAAGCCGCAATACTTGCGTGCTGTACGGCGCCCCCCATTGCGCTGCCGTGGTAGGTTCGGTAGAGCAGGAACGGTTTAATCAGTTTTTCGTCACCTGCAACAAAACCGGTACGCATGCCCGGGATGTTGGAGCGCTTCGACAAGCTCGAGAAGACAATCAGGCGGTCGAAGTTAGTTCTGCCCAAAAGTTTGGCAGCGGTCAAAGAGCCGAGAGGCGGATTGTCTTCGTCAAAATAAATTTCCGAGTAACACTCGTCGCTGCCGATCACAAAGCCGTATTTGTCGGAAAGGTCAAAAAGCCTCTTCCAATCTTCCAGTGAAAGTACCGTTCCGGTCGGGTTATTGGGAGAGCAGACAAACAGCAGCTGAGTGCGTTTTAGAACTTCTTCCGGTACGGTGGAATAGTCAGGCTTGAAGCCTGTCTCAGCTGTCATCGGGCAAAAATACGGCTCGGCACCGGCTAATTTTGCTGCGCCTTCATAAATTTGATAGAAAGGATTCGGTGTGACGACGACCGGGTCTTTAGTCGGATCGATGACAACTTGGGTCAGTGCAAACAAAGCTTCACGCGATCCGTTGGTCGGCAGGATTTGGGAAGCCGGATCGAGTTTTACGCCGTAGCGCTTTTCAATCCAGTTCCCAATCGCTTCTTTCAGCTCAGGGTAACCGCTTGTCGGAGGATACTTTTCAAACAAGGCCTGATGATCGAAGAGAGATTGTTTGACGGTTTCAGGCGCCGGATGTTTCGGTTCACCGATGGAAAGGGAAATCGGTTTGAGTCCTTCCGGCAGTTTTGCGCCCTCCAAAAGTTTGCGCAGCTTCGCAAAGGGATAGGGCTGAAGTGTATTAAGCAGCGGATTCATGTTTGCTGATCTTTCTCGTTGGAATATCCACAAAATTTTAGCGAAGGAAGAAGCAATTGTCGCGCTTGAAAACTACGAAATGAAGCGGTGCAAAAAAGAACGGCCCGTCGATGACGGGCCGCTGAGGAAAAACCGAATTAACCGCGAGTCGGATCGTTTGATTCGAATTCTGGCAGTTCAACCGGCTTGACCGGTGTCCAGCCTTCCTTACGGTATTCGGCAACAACTGTCGTGTAGATGCCGCCGCGGACCCACCATTTAGCCTTAAGTCTCATGAAACGCGGGGAGGTGGCTGCAACGAGATCGTCCAGGATCTTGTTGGTGATGGCCTCATGGAAAGCACCTTCCTGACGATAGCTCCACATATAGAGTTTCAGAGCCTTGAGTTCGACATTCTTCTGGTCCGGAATGTAATCGAGCAGAAGTGTGGCGAAGTCGGGCTGCCCGGTTAACGGGCAAAGCGACGTGAACTCTGGGATTTCAATGTGAATTAAATAATCCCGATTTGGCTGAGGATTCGGGAAAGTCTCAAGATTCTTGCTAGGAGCAGTAGACATGAAAATTATTTTTCCGCTATGTGTTTAATTAGAGGACACAAATTATAAGGTCGCGAAAAGAAAGACAAAACGATTTGAACCGCTGTGGGTAACCCGGAGAAAAACAAAATTGCATCAGTTCGTAATACAGTGGTTTTCTTCATAAGCCTGTAGAATATTGAGTCTTAAGTAGTAGCCTGCGGCGAGCGTGGCCGCGGGTCCAGGATTTAGCTAAAGAAAGATGAATATGGTTGGAATGGGGGTAACGATAGTCCTGATCCTTGCGGTCGGCGGCGTCGGCGTTTGGTATTGGCTTCGCATCAAAGAGACGGCAAGTCATGAAAAAGTCGAAGATAAGACACCTCCGAGGATTCCTCAGGAGCCGATTTTCGGCGAAGATTTGATCAATTCCGGCGACATCAAAGTCGACGAGATTAAGACCTCACCTCCTGTTGAAGAGCCGCAGCCTGAATCGCAGTCTCCGTTACAGGCAGAAGAGACGGTCGAAGAAGTCCGGGAAATTCTCCCAGAAGAACCCGAAGAGGAAGAGGAGCCTGTTGAAACTTCCCCGATGTTGGAAGAGATTGATGACAGCGGTCTGCCGAAATATGATCCCTTTGTCACTGAACTCGTCCGTATTACCTTCAAAAAACCGGTAACGGGCAGCCAGCTCGCACCGTTCGTCAAAACGGCGATGGAAAATGCTCCGAGGGGGCTGCTGCGCATTCTGGCTCTCGAAGCAAACAGCAACCGCTGGTTTGTGCCGGATGCCATCGGTATGTTCTCGGCAATTGCCTTCTATATTCAGCTGGCTTCGGGAAAAGCTTCTTTCGACCAGGTTTCTTTGTCGAATCTGTACCAGTTGGTTTTCCTGCGTATGGAAATGAACCTGGACGGCACTTCCGAAATGAAGGAAATGCAGCTGCTGAACAACCATACGGATCAGCTTAACGCACTCATCAAGGATTTCGGCGTGCAGATTACGCTTCTGCTGCGTCCCTTGGAGCCGGTTTCCATCGATGATTTCGAGAAAGAGACGATGCTCTTGGGCTTAAAGCGCCGAAGCATGACGCATTATGAAAAACTTGGTGAACTGGTATTGGATAAGAACGGCAAGCGTCAGGGCAACAGAAAAGGAACCATTGAGCTTCGTTGGTTAGACGACAGAAATATTGCGATTTCTTTGAATGTTCCGCTGATTGCTCCGGAAAGCGATCCTCTTCGTCTCCTGATGACGGCTGCCAACGCTTTCGCGGCGGTTTTTGATGCCAAGATCGTGGATCCCAAGGGATGTGAGATCTCGGGTGCAACGGTCTCTCTGCTGAAGCAGGAACTTGATCGCTTCTATAAACAGATGCGTGAGAACAATATTGAACCGGGCAGTGTCAGAGCACATCAGCTTTTAGACTGATAACTTCCCAAAATTATCATTCTGATTAAGAACATCGGATTCCGTACGAGTACAGTAAGGAATCCGGTGTTTTTATTTGGTTCAGGTACGAAATGGAAGAGCAAGATAAGAAAAAATTAGAGGCAGTCAAACTCCGTATGGAGAAGCTGGCTGAGGAGCTTGAAAAGCATAACAAGGCTTATTACATCGATAATGCTCCGACGGTGTCTGACGAAGTCTACGACTCGTTGTTCCAAGAACTGGCACGACTGGAAAAAGAATATCCTCAGTTCAAAAGTGCGGTTTCTCCGACCGAGCGCGTCGGTGCGACGGTCCAGAGCGAACTCAAGAAAGTGATGCATGCTGTTCCGATGCTTTCCATTCATACTGAGACGGATTACACAGCGCAGGGCGCCTATGATTTTGATGCCCGCGTAAGAAGAGAACTGGAGCTGACATCCGATCAAACGGTCGACTACGACTGCGAATTGAAGTTCGACGGGCTCGCCATTAATTTGCGGTACGAAGACGGCGTTCTCGTTCAAGCAGCTACTCGCGGAGACGGCTACACGGGTGAAGACGTTACTGCAAATGTCAAGACGATTAAGACACTTCCTTTAAAAGTCGAGGGCTTCCCGAAGATTTTTGAAGTCCGCGGCGAAGTTATCATGCACAAAGAAGTGTTCCGCAAGCTCAATGAAGAGCAGGAAGCAGCCGGAGCGAAACTTTTTGCCAACCCTCGCAATGCTGCGGCAGGAAGTCTTCGTCAGCTGGACTCTTCTTTAACTGCCAAACGCAACTTGAACTTTTATGCATACGGCTACGGTGAAGTAAGTGAGATGCCGGCCGACACCCAGTCGGGCTTGCTTGATTATCTGAAATCCAAGGGCTTCCCGGTGATCAGTAATCGAACTGTCGTGCAGACGCCGGAAGAGCTGGAAGCGTTTCATCTGGAAGTCGCTCGTATTCGTCACGACTTACCTTTTGATATTGACGGCGTGGTCTACAAGGTCAACAGTTTTGCCCGCCAGAAACAGCTGGGTTTTGTCTCCAGAGAGCCGCGCTGGGCAGTAGCTCATAAGTATCCGCCGGAAGAAGTCCAGACCCAGGTTTTGGATATAACTGTTCAAGTGGGACGAACGGGCAAACTTACACCGGTCGCTCGTCTGAAACCGGTGTTTGTCGGAGGAACCACAATCAGCAACGTTTCTCTGCACAACGAAGAATTCTTGCAGAACATGGGCATCAAGATCGGAGACACTGTCGTCGTGCATCGTGCCGGCGACGTCATTCCGGAGATCGTCCGAGTGATTCCTGAACTCAGGCCGAAAAACGCCAGAGATTTCGTGATGCCGGAATTCTGTCCGGTCTGCGGTTCTCACGCCTATAAAGAAGACGGAGAAAAGGATCGTCACTGCAGCGGCGGTCTGTTCTGCCGCGCACAGAGAGCCCAAGGCATTCTCCACTTTGTCAGCCGCAAAGCCATGGGCATTGACGGAATCGGAGAAAAGCTGGCCGAACAGCTGATTGAACATGATTTGGTAACGACGGTTGCGGACATTTACCGTTTGACCGTCGACAAGCTGGTCGGACTGGATCGCATGGGACAGAAATCGGCAGAAAAACTTGTCGCCTCAATTGAAGCCTCTAAAAAGACAACGCTCGAACGCTTTCTTTACGCCATCAGTATTCCGGAAGTCGGAGAAGCGACGGCAAGAAACCTGGCAGCTCACTTCGGCGCCTTAAAGCCGCTGGAAGATGCTTCTTTAGAGCAGCTGCTTGAAGTTGAAGATATCGGACCGTCGGGCGCGGAAAACATTCTGCACTTCTTTGCCGAACCGGCGAACATCGCGGTGATCAATGACCTGATGGATCGCGGCGTCGTGTGGGAAGAGGGTACGGGCACGAGTGACCAGGAACTGCCGTTGAACGGTTTGACATTCGTTCTGACCGGCACACTGCCGACGCTTTCCAGAGATGAGGCCAGCGATATTATTCGCAAAGCCGGCGGAAAGGTAAGCGGCTCAGTGTCGAAGAAGACGAGTTATGTGTTGGCAGGCGAATCTGCCGGCTCCAAACTCGCCAAAGCCGAGTCTTTAGGCGTTAATATCATAGACGAACCTGAGTTATTCAAAATGATCAATCAAGGAGTAAAGGCGGATGGCTAATTTTGCGTTGATCGGCGGCAGCGGTTTGGACCAGCTGTCTCTTTTAGAAGGCAAGGTCATTGAGAAAATTGACACTCCCTATGGTAAGGAGCCGGTCGAAATTTGCCGCGGAGTGATTGACGGTCTGAACATTGTATTTTTATCTCGGCACGGAACGACTGAGAAAAAGCCGCCTCATATGATTAACTATCGTGCCAACATATGGGCTCTTGCGCAGTTCGAGCCGAAGGCCGTCATTGCATTGGCTTCTGTCGGAGCGGTTTTACCTGAGGACGATATCGGTGCCATTGCCGTACCTGATCAGATCATTGATTACACCTGGGGTCGCGAAACCAGCTACAACACGGGCAAAGAGAAGTTTATTAATTTTATTGACTTCACTTATCCCTTCGACATGGATCTGAGAGAAGCGATTGTTGACGCTTCCGAAGAACTGGATCTTCCGATTATCGACGGAGGTACTTATGCCTGCACACAAGGTCCGAGACTCGAAACGGCGGCAGAAGTCGACCGTATTGATAATGACGGCGGTCACTATGTCGGTATGACGCTGATGCCCGAAGCTTGCTTAGCCAGAGAGTTGAATCTCAAGTACGCAGCGATTTGTCAGATCGTCAATACGGCTGCCGGCCGCGGGTCTTCCGAAAAGGGCATCGTGCTGGCAGATACAAAGGAAGCCTTAACAAAGGCAACCAAGGAAAGTGTTGACTTGGCCTTAACCACATTCCGATCTTTGGCAAAATAGATCATTTGAAAGTGACAAAACCCGCTGATGAGGCGGGTTTTGAATATGCAGACCGGCTAACCTAAAGCTCAAGGGCTTCTAACACGGCTTTTTCAAATTCGGCGCAGAAGACAGGATCCCGCAGCTTAGCGCTTTCAATTAGAAAGACGTCCTCGGCTCTTTCGCCCAGTGTCGTGATTCGGGCCGTCACAAGATTGATTCCATACTTCACAAACACACGTGCGATGGATGCCAAAAGACCTAGCCTGTCGGTTGTGACGATGGACAGCATGTATTGCTTTCCGGCGGCATCTGGCCTTAATGAAGCCTGCGGTGAGATTGGGAAGAGCTTGGATTGACGTGAAGGGCGTCCGCGAAGAGGGGGCGGAAGTTTTTCTGCCAAATCCAGTTTTTCCGCGAGTATTTCTTGGAAGTGAGCGAACTCTTGTTCGAAGTTGGGGTCTGAGCCGTCGTCAACGACGATGAAAGAGTCGACAACGCGTCCGTCTCGTCCCGTGTGGATACGAGCTTCGGCAATGGACAGACCGTATTGCTGCAGATTAGAAACGATGCGGGCAAAAAGTTCGGGGCGGTCCTGCGTCAGGATAAGAATTTCGTGCGCGTGTTCCATGCCGCGCAGCGGTCTGGATGCCACAAATGACTTCGAAGAATCGAGATGCGGCAGCAATACCTTGGCATGCCAAACGATATTCCGCACCGAGTGCTTCATAAAGTAAGCAACGTCAAAGTTATCCCAGAATTTATTGATCCGGTCCCGCTGCTCCGGTGTAAAGCGCGTCATGCGCAGAGCATCTTTACGGCGCCGGGAAACCAATAAATCTCGGTCGATGCCTTTCCCTTTAAGGAATCTGGCGGTTGAATAAAACAAATCTTCAAGAAGCTGGGCTTTCCAGGCGTTCCAGATTTTTGGTCCCGTCGCCCGGATGTCGCAAACGGTGAGCAGATAAAGGCCGACGAGGCGTTCCATCGTTCCGACCTTCTTGGCGAAGTTTTCAACAACCTCCGGATCAGAAATGTCTTGTTTCTGGGCCACCATGCTCATGGTCAGGTGTTCACGAACAAGAAACTCAATGTAGTCAGCGTCCTCACCGGTGATTTCAAAGTCGCGGCACATTTGCCGAACGATTTCCGCCCCGATTTTGCTGTGGTCTCCGCCTCGGCCTTTGCCGATGTCATGGTAGAGAAGGGCAAGAACCAAACGCCAGCTTCCTTTCATCGCCATCATGAGCTCGGTGCAAAGCGGCAGCTCGTGGGCGTTTTCACTGTGTGTGAAGTTTCTGAGGTAACGAATCGCAAGGAGGGTGTGCTGATCCACTGTATAGGCGTGGAATAAATCATGCTGCATTTGACCGACGATTCGGTTGAAGCTTGGCAGCAGTTTTCCGAGTACGCCCCAGCGATTCATCTCTTCCAGGGCATGCCAAACGCCTCGGCGTCCTTGGATAATCTTCAAAAATGTCTGACGGTTGACGGGATTTTCAGCCCATTCTTTGTTCATCAGAGAATGAGCTTCAAATAAGGCACGGTAAAGCCGTGAAGACTTCATCGGAATGTCCGGATGACGTTCCTGAATTAAAAAGGCCTCGAGAATTCTTTCAGGGTTTTTAACGAAGACGTCCGGAGACTCAAGGCCGAGCACGTCGCCCTGCCGTACAAAACCGCTGCAAATGGGTTCGCCGGTTTGTTCAGGTTCTTTGGAGTAGCGTTCTTTAATGGCCTGAAGAATGATGGAATTGAGCTGGCCGATGGTTTTTGCATTGACATAGAAGTGCTGCATCATCACTTCACTAGGACGCCTGCCGACAGTCCCGACAATGCCCAGCGCTTTAGCCAGCGGTTCCTGAATTTCGAAAATTAATCGATCCTCATGGCGGTTAGTGAGCAGATGCATATGGATCCGCAGCCGGTAAAGGCTTTTCGTAACGGATTCCAAAAGTTCGCATTCTCGGCGAGTGATCAAACCCTTTTCAAAGACTTCCTGCCAAGTGTTGCCAAGACGGGCCGCCCTAAGCACCCAGATCAAAATATTCAGGTCTCGAAGGCCGCCCGGGGCTTCTTTAATGTTCGGTTCCAGAGCATAAGAGGACTCGTGGTACTTCAAATGCCGCTGCTGCTGTTCGATGAATTTTGCCCGATTGAACTTTTTAAGATTCAGACTCCTTTCTATCGTATCGGAGTAGGTCTTAAAGAGTTCTGCGTTCCCCGAGATGAGCCGGGATTCGAGCATCGCGGTCTGTGCAGTGATGTCGATATCTGCCTGTTCAAGACACTCTTCGATTTTCCGAACAGAGTAGCCGACGGTCAGACCAAGCGACCATAGATTGCCGATAACTTCCGAGATTGTTTTTAAGTCTTTATCTTTGACATCATCAGGCAGGAGAAAGAGCAGGTCCAAGTCGGAGAAAGGAAACTGCTGCTCTCTGCCGTAACCGCCGACCGCGACGACGGCAACCGCTTCAGACAGACCGTTGAGTTTGAGAATCTCCAAAACTGCCTCATCGGCAGCCTTGGAGTGCGCAGAAAGATAGGCATCGGCGTCAACGTCCGCCAAAAACTTCTTTGCTAAAACTTCTCGCTGATCTTTAAACTTTTTGACGATTTCGTTGATTTCCATAGCCTTGGGATTCTATCTTTATGAATTTAGGCAGAAGGTTTTACCCACGAGGGGGCAGGCGGGCATTTCGGCGATACCGTCAGAACTTCGTATCCGGTTTCAGTGACGAGAATCGTATGTTCCCACTGGGCGGAAAGGCTTCTGTCTTTGGTTACGGCGGTCCAGCCGTTCGGAAGGATGCGAAGTTCTTTCCTTCCGGCGTTGATCATCGGTTCGATCGTGAAGATCATGCCGGGCTTCATGACAGCACCGGTGCCGAGCTTGCCGTAATGGCAGACCTGAGGATCCTCGTGGAAGCCGACACCTACCCCGTGCCCGCAGAATTCACGCACGACGCTGCAGCCCTGAGGCTCGACAAAATGCTGAATTGCATAGCCGATATCTCCGAAATGGGCGCCGGGACGCACGATTTCAATGCCTTTCCACATGGAGTCGAAAGTGACATTGATGAGGTGTTTAGCAGCAACGGAAATATGGCCGACGGAATACATACGGCTGGTGTCGCCGTAATAACCGTTTTTAATGACGGTCACGTCAATATTTAAGATGTCGCCGTTTTTGAGCACCTTCTCATTCGGAATACCGTGGCAGATCTGATGATTGACGGAAATGCAAGTAGCTTTCGGATAAGGATTGGTGCCGTCCGGGTCGTAGTTAAGGCAAGCGGACTTGTCTTTGAGGACATCTTCGGTATATCTGAGCATCAAATCATCGAGGTACTCGGTGGTGACGCCGGCTTTAACAAACGGTTCAATGTAGTCGAGAACCAAAGCCGCATCGCGGCAGGCAGCCCGGATGCCTTCGATTTGTTCCGGGGTCTTAATAAGGATATTGTCAAACATTGATTAAATCTGACTCGAAAAAGTTTTTCAATGCGGCAATTTTAGTGGATTCACCGTTAAGCGGTGCCTTTTCAACCTTATATAGGTCAACCGGAAGAAAGGTGACAATCAGTCTTCAAATCCTCGCCAAAACAAGGTTTCATTTGATTTATCCCAAATAGAAAATCCAAAAGGTTGTAACGCCTCTTTTCAAACGCTTAACTCTTTGAAAAAGCATGATAGAATTTCGCCCCGATCCGAACGGAAACGTTTGGACTTTTTTGTTAAATAGCGCAGTCTCACAACAGGGTTCCATTCGGAAATCGTGAGGCTGTTGGAATTAAACCCTAAAGGAATTAAAGATATGTCATCTCTGAGCATGCGTGAACTGCTCGAAGCCGGTGCACACTTCGGTCACCAGACTCGTTTTTGGAGCCCAAAAATGTCCCAGTACATTTTCGGCTCTCGTAACAAGATTCACATCATCAACCTCGAAAAGACTGTTGCTAAATTCGACGAAGCTGCCAAGTTCTTAACAAACCTGGCTGCTCAGAAGGGCACCATCCTTTTCGTCGGCACAAAGCGCACTTCCCGCGACGCCATCGTTGCTGAAGCCAAACGCGCCGGGATGCCTTATGTTGATCAGCGCTGGCTGGGCGGTATGCTCACCAACTTCAAGACGGTTAAGGTTTCCCTGAAGCGTCTTAAAGAAATGGAACAGAAAGTTGCCGACGGCGCTCTTGAAAAGATGACCAAAAAAGAAGCTCTCGACTTCACTCGTGAACTCGAAAAGCTGAACAAAGCTATGGGCGGCATCAAAGAAATGAACGGTCTGCCCGACGCTCTGGTCGTTGTTGACGTTGGCTACCACAAGATTGCTATTCAGGAAGCTAACAAGCTTGGTATTCCTGTTGTCGGTATCGTTGATACGAACCACAATCCTGCCGGTGTTGACTATGTCATCCCGGGTAACGACGACAGCGCCCGCGCTGTTGCTCTTTACGCTAAAGGATTTGCTGACGCAATTCTTGAAGGCAAGAACAAGAACCTTGAAGACACTGTCAAGGCTGCTAAAGACTCCGACTTCGTTGAAGAAGCCGCTGTCGAAGAAAAAGCTGAGTAATTCGCCTCTTCTTGTCTGAAGTACCAAGGGAAGGGGCGTTCGCGCCCCTTTCTTTTTAAACCAATTATTTTTTAAGGATAAAACAATGGCTGTTATCACTGCCGCAATGGTTAAAGAACTTCGTGTTAAAACCGACGCTCCGATGATGGAATGCAAAAAGGCTTTGACAGAAGCTGACGGCAACATGGAGCAGGCTGAAGAAATTCTTCGCGTTAAGCTCGGCAACAAGGCCACTAAGGCTGCCAGCCGCATTACCGCTGACGGCGTTGTCGCTATCTACATCGACGAACCGGGCAAGATCGGCGCTATCGTTGAACTGAACTCCGAAACCGACTTCGTTGCTAAGAATGCCGACTTCATCGCTTTCGCCAACGACATCGCTAAGCTCGTCGCCGAAAACAAACCGGCTGACGTTGCTGCTCTTTCCGCTCTTCCGCTCAACGGCTCTACCGTTGACGAAGTTCGTAAAGGCCTGATCGGCAAGATCGGTGAAAACATCTCCATCCGCCGCTTCCAGATCATTGAAGGCAAAGGCAAGCTCTCCACATACATCCACGGCGGTGCCAAGATCGGCGTTATCGTTGACGTGGTCGGCGGCAACGACGAAGTTGCTCACGACGTGGCTATGCACATCGCTGCTTCCAAGCCGAAGGCTCTCGACAAAGACGGCGTTGATCAGAACCTGATCGAAACAGAACGCCGCGTTGCGATTGAAAAAGCTCGCGAAAACGGCAAACCGGAACACCTGATCGAGAAGATCGCCGAAGGTTCCGTTAACAAGTTCCTCAAGGAAGTCACACTTCTTTCTCAGCCGTTCGTTAAGGATGACTCTAAGAGCGTCGGCGAACTCCTGAAGAGCAATGGTGCTACAGTATCTGCATTTGCGCTGTTTGTTGTCGGTGAAGGTCTTGAAAAACGCAACGACGACTTCGCTGCCGAAGTTGCTGCTCAGGCTGCTGCCGCACGTGCCTAATTGTTGAACTTTTTTCGGAGTAAACGATGAGTAAGTCTGAAACGCCTAAAACCAAACGAATTCTGCTGAAACTCTCCGGAGAAGCCCTTATGGGGGACAACGCCTTCGGCATCAGCCGTGATACGCTCAAGAGTATCGTCGGTGAAATTAAAGAAGTAGTTGACTTAGGCGTTCAGCTTGCGATCGTGGTCGGCGGCGGCAATATCTTCCGCGGAGTCGCACTCGGCTCCACCGGTATGGATCGTGCCACCGGCGACTATATGGGCATGCTGGCTACCTGCATGAACGCAATGGCCCTCCAGGATGCACTGAGAAACGCCGGTGTTGAAGCCCGTGTTCAGTGCGCTCTGGATATCGACCAGGTTGCCGAGCCGTATATTCGCGGCAAAGCCTTGAGCCACCTGAAGAAAGGCCGGGTTGTGATTTTTGCTGCCGGTACCGGTAATCCGTTCTTCACAACGGATACTGCCGCAGCGCTGAGAAGTGCTGAAATCGGAGCCGATATGGTTCTGAAAGCCACTCAGGTTGACGGTGTCTTTACCGCTGATCCCAAGAAAGATCCCAGCGCAAAAATGTATAAGTCTCTGACTTTTGACGAAGCCATTCAGAAGAAGCTCAAGATTCTGGACGCTACAGCTTTTACGCTCTGCCGCGATCAAGGCATGCCGATTAGAGTCTTCAACCTTCATAAGCCCGGTGCGCTCAAGCGCGTTGTGCTTGGTGAAGACGAGGGCACGCTCGTTCACGTTTAACCGAGAAAAAACGGATACAAAAAGCTCCAGACCTGCATCAGCGGGTCCGGAGCTTCTTTCTTGATCGATGAATTACTTTTCTGCTTTTTCACGTTCGCAGGATTTTTCGGCTTCTTCTTTCTTAAGTTTGTTCTCTGCGTGAATCTTGTCCCGCAGTTCATCACTCTTTTGTTCCTGGTCTTTCAGAATTGCGCCGAACATTTTTTCAATTTTTGCCATAGTCCAAACTCCTTATCAGATGTTTTGAGCTTAAGCGCGTTTAGCCGAAGAGCCTATTAAACCAACTCGAATCGAGCGGTTTGAGGCTTTTGCGCTCCGTGGTAAACTCAACGAATTAATAAAGGCTGTCACTGCCGCCGTTGTTTTATTTCGGCGGATTTGACCGCGTCCGTGATTTTCTGCTCACCGGCGTGCGACTAAGTTTTGTGACTTGCAGCCGAGAAATCTGCAGAGATTGGAAATTGACATGACAACTAAAGACATCTATTCACAGTCCGAACACCATATGAAGCGTTCCATTGAGACGCTCAAAGAAAACCTGATGAAGATCCGTACGGGTCGCGCTCATACCGGTTTGCTCGAACACATCACCGTCGATTACTACGGCTGCCCGACTCCGATTTCTCAGGTGGCCCAGCTCGGTTTGGCTGACGCCAGAACCATCACTGTTCAGCCTTGGGAAAAGAAAATGGTTGCCGTGGTTGAAAAAGCAATCCGCAACTCCGATCTTGGTCTGAATCCGGCGACTTCCGGCGAAATCATTCGCGTTCCGATGCCTCCTCTGACCGAAGAACGCCGTCGTGACTTAACGAAGGTTGTTCGTTCTGAAGGCGAAGAAACTAAGGTTGCCATCCGCAATCTGCGCCGCGATGCAAACAACAAGGTTGCTGCGCTCGTGAAGGAAAAAGAAATTTCCGAAGACGACGAACGCCGCTCCAACACAGAAATTCAGAAACTCACCGATAAGTACATCGGTGAAGTCGACAAGCTGATTGCCGAAAAAGAAAAGGAAATCATGACCGTTTAATCGGTTTAAATCCTATGACAAGTCAGGAATTGACTGCAAAGCCACGTGAGAGGGTGCCCCGTCACGTGGCTATTGTTATGGATGGCAACGGAAGATGGGCCAAGGCTCGAAAACTTCCTCGTCTTATGGGCCATCAAAAAGGGGTTGAGTCCGTTCGCACAGCGATCCAGGCCGCAGCCAAGACAGGCGTGCAGCATTTGACGCTTTTTGCTTTTTCCAGTGAAAACTGGAACCGGCCGGCAGATGAGGTTAAAGGGTTGATGAAGCTTTTTCTCGTCAGCCTGCGCAGAGAGATTGCAGCCCTAAACAAAGCCAATGTACGGGTTCGTCTTGTCGGCGATCTGACCGCTTTTTCTGAAGAACTTCAGGAGCAAATCGCCGATTCAATGAAGATCACGGAAAACAACACCGGTCTGACACTGAACGTCTGCGTGAATTACGGAGGGCGTTGGGAAATTCTTGAGGCGGCAAAAAGATGTCGTGATATTCCGCTCGAAGAACTGACGGAACAAAAATTTGCTTCGCTGCTTCCTTTGGCGGATTCCGGCGATGTGGATTTGTTTATCCGTACGAGCGGGGAAGAGCGGATCAGCAATTTTATGCTGTGGCAGCTTGCTTACGCAGAGCTGTATTTCACAAAAATTTTATGGCCCGATTTCACCGAGAACGAGTTTTTAAATGCGCTAAATTGGTACTCTTATAGAGAACGTAGATTTGGTAAGACTTCCGAACAAATTCAACAGGAAGCGAAAAAGGAATAGTTCATGCTGCTGCAAAGAGTCATTACAGCCGTTGTGTTGTTAATTATCATCATCGGCGCGCTTTTAATTTCTCCTTTGGCTTTCACGGCGGTGGCCGCGATTGCTATCGGATGCTGCTTTTGGGAGTGGCTCCGCATTTGTAAATGGAACAACGGGGTCACAATGGTTTGCGGCGTTGTTTTGGGGGCATCCCTTTTCTTCTTAGAGTATGCCTCACCTGCTGCACTCCAGACAGTTCAGTCCGGCAACGGGCTAATGATTATTACCGCCACGGCAACTGTGCTTTGGGCGGTTATTACCGCGGTTATTTTTACCCGCCGCACCTCCGGTTGGATGGTTCCCCAAGGCATCGGGGCCCTTTTAGGCTGGATCTTTGTGCCGGCCGCTTGGTTTTCTCTGATGTACTTGTTCCGTGAGAAGGGCACCATTTATATGTTGTCCGTCTTGGCTATCGTTTGGGTTGCAGACATCATGGCCTACTTCGGCGGCCGCTGCTTCGGCGGTCCTAAAATGGCTCAGGGAATCAGCCCGAAGAAGACTTGGTCAGGTGCGCTGACAGCATTCGTGTGCGTTCTTGCTCTTTCGTATGTCCTTTACTGGGCTCAGCCTTCTTTCCCACTTTGGACCAACGCGCTTATCTCTCATTTGACCGGTTGGACTTCAGCTTTGATTCTGATTCTGGTAGTGCTGTTTTCTATAGCCGGTGACTTGTTTGAAAGTGCGCTTAAGCGCACTGCCGGAGTTAAAGATTCAAGCAATCTTCTTCCGGGACACGGCGGTTTCTATGACCGTCTCGATGCTCAGATGAGCGTTCTTCCCCTTACCGTCTTCATTCTTCTTTTCCTCCAAGGTTACTAAGTTTCAGTCATGGAAAGCGTTGCGATCCTCGGTGCGACCGGCTCGATCGGTAAAAGTTCATTAGATGTCATCTCTCGTTATCCGGACCGGTTCACCGTGTACGCGGTGACGGCCAATTCCAGCGTCAAGAAACTCGCTCAGGCGGCTAAAGACAGCGGAGCTAAAGTCGCGGTAATTGCAGATAAAGAGCTTCTAGGAGCTCTGCAGGATGAACTTAAGGCCGCCGGAAGTAGGGCGCAAGCTTTGGCCGGTGCTAAGGCAATTGATGAAATCGCATCCAGCCCCGAAGTCGATATCGTGATCGGAGCTATCGTCGGAGCTGCCGGAATTTCTTCGACATTTAAGGCTGCCGAAGCCGGTAAAAAGCTTCTGCTGGCCAATAAGGAAAGTGTCGTTTGCGGCGGCCGAATCCTGATGGATACGATTAAGGCCTCGGGTGCTGTTCTCATGCCGGTCGACAGCGAACACAATGCTATTTTTCAGTGTCTTGTCGGAGCGACCCAAAAAGCCAGATGTGAAGCCAATATCCTTCTGACTTGCTCGGGCGGGCCTTTCCGTCAAAGACAGGACCTTTCCAATGTCACGGTTGAAGAAGCTACGCATCATCCGAACTGGTCGATGGGCAAGAAAATTACCGTTGACTCTGCGACGCTGATGAATAAGGGCCTGGAAGTTATCGAGGCTCGCTGGCTTTTTGATTTCGAGCCGGAACGCATTCAGGTTGTCGTTCATCCCCAGAGCGTCATCCATTCTATGGTTCAGTATGCCGACGGAGTAGTCATTGCGCAACTGGGTGCTCCGGACATGAGAAACACGATTGCTTACTCTTTAGGCTTCCCGGAAAGATTGGACGCCGGGGTAGAACCATTAAACTTCTCAAAAATCAAAACGTTAACCTTCGAAGAACCGGACTTAAAACGTTTTCCCCAGCTTGGCTACGCCTACGATGCATTGAAGCTGGGCGGAGCTGCTTCGATCGTCTTGAATGCAGCCAACGAGATCGGCGTCGAGGCATTTATTCAAGGCAAGATCGGCTTTACCGACATTGCACGCCTATGCCACGCAATGATGTACGGCTTCCAGCCGCCTGCTCCGAGGAACTTGGAAGCGATTCTGGATACGGATAAACAGGCTAGAAAACTGGCTCAGTCTTGGGTCGAAGGTTTTTGCGACAAATTGGAGAACTAACCTTGACATTGTTGACGACCATTGCTGCCTTTGCGGTAACGATCGGTATTTTGATTACCTTTCATGAGCTCGGGCATTATTTAGTCGCCAGACTTTGCGGCGTAAAAATTCTGAGATTTTCTCTCGGCTTCGGGAAACCGCTTTTTATCTATAAACGCAAGAACGATCCTGATGCAACGGAGTGGGCGGTCAGTGCGCTCCCTTTGGGCGGATACGTCAGGATGCTCGATGCGAGAGATCCTGCCTGTCTGCCTATCAAACCGGAAGATAAAAATCGTGAATTCGGGGCTAAGAATGTGTGGCAGCGATTCGCCATTGTTGCTGCAGGTCCATTTGCAAACCTTCTGCTTGCCGTCCTGCTCTATGCTTCTATCTTCATGATAGGTAGCACGCAGCCGACGCCGGTTGTTGCCGAGCCCCCGGCCGGTACGCCGGCCGCGGTGGCCGGACTCCACGCCGGCGACAAAATTCTGAAAGTCGGCGATTCAGAAATTAAAACTTTTACGGATCTCCGTATGGAGATGCTGAATAAGTTCGGAAGTACGACGGATATTTTGGTTCACAGTCCCAACGGCAGCGAAGTAACGAAAGAAATTGACCTCACGAAGATGAGTCTGGACCCAAAAGCAAAAGATGCCGATCCTTTTGATGAGGTCGGTCTTCATTTGAATATGGGCCATCCATTTATCTCATCTTTTGTTGAGAACTCCGCCGCGCAGCGCGACGGAATCAAAATCGGTGATCACATCTATCAGGTCGGCAGCGTTCCGGTGAAGATGCCCAAAGATTTTGTGGCTGAAATTAAGAAGTACCCCGGCAAGCCCGTCAATCTTCTCGTCGGAGATGAAAACGGGCCGACACATACGGTAGAAGTCACACCTGCCTATGCTAAGGATGAACAGGGTAATGAAATCGGCAGAATCGGCGCAGCAATCGGAGTGGACTTCCCGCACACTCAGGTTTCTTACGGACTGTTAAAGAGTTTGGCTGAAGGCGTGAAGAAAACGTGGGATACCGCAGCAATGTCTGTTCGAATGATCGGAAAGATGTTTACAGGTGATGTCTCTATCAGCAATATCTCCGGTCCTGTGACGATTGCCGACTATGCCGGCCAGACTGCTCAGCTGGGTATTCTTCCTTTTATTTCGTTTTTAGCGTTGGTTTCCATCAGCTTGGGAATTTTGAACTTGTTACCGATTCCCATGTTAGACGGCGGCCATCTCCTGTATTATTCTCTCGAAATAGTGACTGGTAAGCCGGTTTCTGAGGCTGTACAAGCGTCTGCACAAAAGATTGGCATCGCAGCTCTCTTTGGTTTGACTATACTTGCACTATTTAATGATTTGACGCGACTTTTGCCGTGATTTCAATCACGCAGGGTCATTTTTTAATTTATAGAATATGCCTCATCCTAAGAAGATAGCGCTAGCTTGCGCTTTAGCTTTGGCAGCGACGACCGTGCTTGCACAGGGTCATGTGATTAAAGACATTCGACTCGAGGGCATTTCCCGTACGGAAGCGGGTACTGTTTTTTCGCATCTGCCGATCCGAGTGGGAGACACGTATTCTCCGGAGCTGGGCGCTGAATCTCTGCGTTCACTGTATGCTTCCGGAATGTTCCAGGATGTTCAGCTCGACATGGACGGCAACGTCTTAGTGGTTCGAGTTCAGGAGCGTCCGACGGTCGCAAACATTCACACTACCGGTATTTCCGAGTTTGATGCCAAAGGTGTTGAAAAATCTCTCCGTGATGTGGGCTTAGCCGAAGGTTTTATTTTTGACCGCGCAGTATTGGATCGCGCCGTTCAGGAATTAAGACGCCAATACCTCTCTCGCGGCCGTTACTCCGCTGATGTCAAAGTCACTGTTACGCCGGTGGAACGCAACCGCGTCCGCATCAACATCGACGTTGATGAAGGTCCGGCCGCAAAGATTCAGCAGATTCGTTTCGTCGGCAACAAAGTCTATGACGACGGCGATCTTCGCGATGAAATGCAGCTCGGAACGCCGAACTGGTTCTCTTGGTATACCAAACGTGACCAGTATTCCCGAGAGAAGCTCACAGCCGACTTAGAGGCAATTCGCGCTCTGTATAACAACAACGGTTATCTTGACTTCAAGATTGACTCGACACAAGTATCTGTCAGTCCCGATAAGTCAGAGATTTTTGTCACCATCAATATTGATGAAGGTAAAAAGTACACAATCAAAGATATCCGCTTAACCGGTGATATGCTCGGCCTTGAGCCCGAGTTTGAAGATCTTGTGGATATCAAGCCGGGTTCCGTTTACAACGCTTCCGAAGTAAATGGTCTGGCAAAGAAATTTACGGATCGTCTTTCCGCCTTGGGCTACGCGTTTGCAAGAGCAATTCCGAATCCTGTCGTTGATCCGGAAAATCCGGATGAAGTCAGTGTCGTGTACACGATTGACCCAGGCCGCCGCGTTTATGTCCGTAAAGTGAACATTACCGGCAACACGCGTACTCAAGACGAAGTGATCCGCCGCGAAGTTCGTCAGTATGAAGCCAGCTGGTTTGACAGCGATAAAGTTGCCGTCTCCCGCGACCGTATTGACCGTCTCGGTTTCTTTGAAACGGTTACTGCAGAACCTGAGCCCGTACCCGGCTCTCCGGACGAAGTTGATTTGGCTGTTAACGTGAAAGAACGTCCGACCGGCAACATCTCTATCGGTGCCGGCTATTCCACCTCCGAAGGTATCGTTCTTTCCGGCGGTTTCTCTCAGAACAACGTGTTCGGTACCGGTAATTCTCTTTCTTTGGAAGTCAATACTTCTAAGAGTTCCAGAACTTACGCAGCCAGCTTTACACAGCCGTACATTACAACGTCCGGCATCAGCCAGTCCTTCGAAATTTACGACCGTAAGCTCGACTTGGACGAACTCGAAATTACCCATGACGTTAAGTACGAAACGTACGGCGCCGGCGTGACCTACGGTGTGCCGATTACGGAAAACGACCAGATCTTCCTGGGTGGCAAGTTTGAAATGACCGATGTGACGGTCGGGGTCGGCTCCGGAGCTCCGCGCCGTTATGTCGACTACGTCAACGATTACGGCAAGAAGCCGAAGAGCATCGCAGCTACGATCGGCTGGTCCCGTGATACCCGAGACAACATTTTGGCTCCGACACGCGGCCGTTACCAGAGATTGTTCGGTGAAATCTCTCTGCCGGTCCTTGATCTGAAGTACTACCGTGCGACGTATCAGTTCCAGCAGTTCGTTCCTGTCACGAAATCCATTACCTTCGCCTTTAACACAGAGCTCGGTTATGGTGACGGCTATGCAGGCAAGCAGTATCCGTTCTTCAAGAACTTCTACGGCGGCGGTATCGGATCCGTCCGCGGCTACGATACTTCTTCTCTCGGACCGCGTGATACCGACGGTGATGCCTCCGGCGGTAACCGCAAACTGAATTTCTCTCTTGAGCTGCTGACGCCGATCCCCGGTGCTGACAGAACCCTTCGTATGTTCACCTTCCTGGACGGCGGCTGGGTCTGGGGCCGCAAAGCCTTCTACAAACAGCATGCTGACGGCAGCTACGCTGTGGACCGTTACAAGAAGGACAAGCTTGACCTCGGCGATCTGCGTTACTCCGTCGGTTTCGGTTTAGCCTGGATTTCTCCGATGGGTCCGCTTAAATTGAGCTTCGCATTCCCGCTCAATAAGAAGGACAGCGACGAGCTTCAGAGATTCCAATTCCAAATTGGTACAGGTTTCTAATAAATTTGTGGCACAATTAAACAATTGTGTAGGAGATACATTCATGCAAAAAAAATGGTTAGCGGTTGCGTTAGTTTCCGCCTTGGTTTGCTCTGCTGCGACAGCAGTGCAGGCAGAAGTTAAGATCGGTGTCGTCAGCACCGAAGTTATTCTTCGCGATTCTGCAGCTGCTCAGGCCGCAAGTAAAAAACTTGAACAAGAATTCTCTAAGCGTGATAAAGAACTCAACGCTGCCGGTCAGCGCCTGAAAAACGACGTCGAGCGCTTCGAAAAGAATGCCGGAACAATGACTGAGCAGGAAAGAATTCGCAAGCAGCGTGATCTGGCTGAAAGAGACCGCGATTTCCAGCGTCGTCAGCGCGAACTCCGCGAAGACTTCAATCAGCGCAGAAATGAAGAGCTCCAGAAGCTTCTTCGTCAGGCTAATACGGTCATCAAGAACATCGCTCAGCGCGAAAAGTATGACCTCATTCTTCAGGAGGCCATCTACGTCAACCCGAAGATTGATATCACTGATCAGGTTCTCAAGGAACTCAAGTAATTTTTATCGGGCACAAGCAGACAGGATGTCTGCTTGTTGCTTAATTGCCATTTAGTGCAATATGTGCGGCATGACCTGACTCGGGTTTCGGCGACTTCAAACTTGCTCTCCCTCTCAGATCGGCCGCATAAATTTTTTAAATAGGGCGATCAAATGATTCAACAAACAGCGCCGATGACTCTTCTTGAGTTAGTAGACCGAATTAAAGAAAAAAGCAACGACACTTTATTAAGCACGATCAGTGCCAACGGAGGCAAAGCTGAGATTAAGTCCATTGCTCCGCTGGAGACTGCCGGACACGGCGATGTCGCCTTTTTAGCCAACAGTAGATATCGAGACGCAGCCGCTGCCTGCAAAGCAACAGCTTTGGTTTTGACTGAAGAAGATAAACAGGCCATCTGGGGTGAAAAAGAACCTGACCGTATTGTCGTCATTACGCACAATCCGTATGCTTGGTTTGCATATGCCCTCCAAATCATTTTTCCGCAGGAACAGCCGGAACCGGGCGTTGATACCAGAGCTGTTGTAGAAGACGGTGCTGTTATTGACTCGACTGCGACCGTTGAAGCCGGTGCCGTAATCCGCAAAGGCGCACAGGTCGGTCCGTACTGCTTTGTCGGCGCGAACAGCGTCATCGGCGAGGGCGTGGTTCTCGGCGAACACACTCGTATTTATCCGAACGTGACGATTTACTACGGCTGCCGCATCGGCAGACGCAACATCATTCACTCCGGTGCCGTAATCGGTGCCGACGGCTTCGGATTTGCGCCTTTAGACAGACAGTATGTGAAGATTCCTCAGATCGGTGCGGTTGAAACCGGAGATGATGTTGAAATTGGCGCCAACACCTGTATCGACCGCGGCGCTCTGCAGAACACCACGATCGGACAAGGCACTAAGATTGATGACTTAGTCATGATCGGTCACAACTGTCAAGTCGGCAAGAATGTGGTTCTTTCCGGAAGAACTGGTTTGGCCGGAAGCACGATTATCGGCGACAACGTTCAGGCCGGCGGCGGATCCGGTTTTGCAGGACACCTCAAGGTGGCCGCAGGTTCGATCATCGGCGGAGGCGCCGGTGTTCCGGGCACGATCGATAAGCCTGATTACTATGCCGGCTACATGCCTGCCATGCCTCACAGAGAGTTCTATAACATTCTGTCCGTAATTAAACGTTTGCCTGAGATGCGCAGACAGCTGAAGCATCTGGCAGAAAAAGTTGATTCCCTTAAGAAAGAGTAAAAATGCAAGACATTAATGACATCATGAGGCTCCTGCCTCACCGCTACCCGTTTCTTTTAGTTGACCGAGTTTTGGAAACGAACGGTGTCGATAAGCTGATTGCCATCAAAAACGTCACCGTCAACGAACCTCAGTTTACCGGTCACTTCCCGGGCGTTCCTGTCATGCCCGGCGTTCTGATCATCGAAGCGATGGCTCAGGCCTGCGCAATGCTGGCTTTTGCAAGAATGGGCGGCGAAAGAGATCCTGAGAAACTTTTTTATTTCGCTTCTATTGACAACGCTCGCTTCAAACGCGTTGTGATCCCGGGCGACCAGCTTCGCTTTGAGTGCACATTCCTGCGTGAAAAACTCGGCATGATCAAAATGCACTGCGATGCAACAGTTGACGGTCAGCTGGCAGCATGTGCCGACATGATGTGCTCCTATCGTTCACCTAAATAAAGGAAAACATATGGCTCAGATCCATCCCTCATCCTTAGTAGATCCTCAAGCCAAACTTGCGGAGAACGTTGTCGTCGGTCCGTTCTGCACGATCGGTCCCCACGTTGAAGTCGGTGAAGGAACCACTTTGCAGAGCCATATTGTTCTTACCGGCCATACCAAGATCGGTAAGAACAACAAGATTTATGCCTTTGCAGCGATCGGTATCGATCCTCAGGATAAAAAATACCGCGGCGAGGAAACTCAGCTGATTATCGGTGACAATAACGTTATTCGCGAACACTGCACGCTCTCTGTAGGAACCGTACAAGACAAGGGAGTAACTATTGTCGGAAACGGCAATCTGCTGATGGCCAATGTCCATGTCGCCCATGACTGCGTCATCGGAAACGACACCATCATTGCCAACAACGTCGGCTTTGCCGGCCACGTTCATGTTGCTGACGACGTGATCGTCGGCGGGCAGTCCGGGATTCACCAATTCGTCAAGATCGGGAAGGGCGCGATGCTGAGCGGCGGAAGCATGGTTCGTCAGGACTGCATTCCCTACGGTATGTATCAAGGTTACCCAGCATCTCCCTTCGGCATCAATCTCGAAGGCATGAAGCGCCACGGCTATTCAAGAGCTGCCATGCATGCGGCCCGCGAAAGCTACAAACTGATCTTCCGTGAAGGCAAGACCGTTCCGGAGGCAGTGGAAGCCATCAAGGCTTACGCATCAACCTTAGAAGATGAACAGGCTAAGAAAGTCTGCGAACTGATGTGCGAATTCACAGAGCAGGCAACTCGAGGATTGGCTCGCTAATGGAGCAATTGACTAATAACAGCATTATCTGGGCAGCCGGAGAGAACAGCGGAGATTATTTAGCTTCGCGTGTTCTGCCGGCTGTTGCCGCATCTCGTCCGAATCTAAAGATGGAAGGTATCGGCGGAGACAGAATGATCCAGGACGGCTTGGATCCTTGGTTTCATGCCAGCGAACTTTCCGTCCGAGGCTACTTGGAAGTGATCCGCCATCTGCCGCGAATTTTAAAAATTCGCCGCGAAATGATGCGCCGTACTATCCAGTTTCGCCCTGCTGCCTACATCGGGGTTGATGCTCCTGACTTTAATCTGTCGATTGAAGAGAAGGTTAGAGCTTCGGGTATTCCGGTCGTTCACATGGTTGCTCCAGCCGTCTGGGCTTGGCGTCCGCAGAGAATTCACCAAATCAAACGTGCGGTGGATCATTTGCTTTTGATTTTCCCTTTTGAAGAGAAAATTTTTAAAGAAGCTGGTATACCCAGCACTTACATCGGCCATCCTCTGGCAGAGATTATTCCGATGGAGCCGGATACGGAAGGTGCGAGACGCAAACTGAACATCGTTGCGCAAGGCCCCGTGGTTGCCATACTTCCCGGCAGCCGAAAAGACGAAATCCGCTGGTGCGCTCCGGCATTTTTCGGCTCCGCCTCTTTAGTTCTGAAGCAGGAACCGAGAACTCGATTCATTGTCCCGGCGGCGGATGAACAGCGAAAGAAAGAGATTTTAGAAGTTCTTAACCGTTTTCCCGACGTCAAAGACCATACAGTGCTTTTGGACGGGAAGTCGCATTTGGCGATGGAAGCGGCCGATGCCATCTTGGTGGCGAGCGGCACTGCGACGCTTGAAGCCGCGCTTTATAAAAAGCCTTTAGTCGTCGGTTACGCGATGCCGGCACTTTCCGCAATGTTGATTCTTTCCAAAGGCCAGACAAAGTGGATCAGTCTGCCCAACATTTTGGCGCAGAAGACCTTAGTTCCCGAGTGCGTTCAGATGTTCTGTTCGCCTGAAATTCTTTCGTCTCATTTGCTTCACGCACTTGAGCCGAAGCGGCAGGAATATCTCAAAGAAGTATTTTCAGAAATGCATGAAACATTGCTGAGGCCGACCGCTCAGCTGGCGACAGAAGCAATCGATCAGGTTCTAAAACACTGATGGCTGATTATTTATTTGACGGCGAAGAAACGATTGCCACGCTTGTCTGCGGCGTGGACGAAGCCGGCCGCGGCCCTTTAGCCGGACCGGTTGTTGCCGCAGCGGTAATTCTGAATCCCGATCATCCGATCGAAGGACTCAGGGATTCAAAAAAACTGACTGCTCATGCAAGAGAGGTTCTTGCGGAGCAGATCAAAACGCATGCGCTCGCCTGGGCGATTGCTGAGAGCTCAGTGGCCGATATCGACCGTATGAACATTCTGCAGGCGACGATGGCAGCCATGCGCAAAGCCGTGCTTCAGCTTGATCCGAAACCGGATTTGGTGCTGGTGGACGGCAACCGTCTTCCGGAACTTCCGTTCCGGGCAGAGCCCATTGTCAAGGGCGACGACTTGATTCCGGAGATTTCCGCAGCGTCTATTTTGGCAAAAACTTATCGGGACGCCTTAATGAAAATCCTCGGCGGAATGTATCCGAAATACGGTTTTGAGCAGCATGCGGGATACGGTACGGCATACCATCTCAAAATGCTGGAGAAATGGGGGCCGTGTCCGGTGCACCGAATGACGTTCGGTCCCGTGGCGTTGATTGCAAAGAAATTTGAGCGCCGAGCCGACCGTAAAAAGCGAAAGGGACAGTAAATGGAATTCATGCGGATCACAAGCGCAGCCAATCCTTCAATAAAACTTGCAAAGAATTTGGCGCAGCACCCGAGAGCGGCGAGAAAAGAAGGTTTATCTCTTGCCGAAGGAATTCATTTGGCCCGAGAACTTCTTTTGCATTCCGAGCTTGTCCGCAAAGTATTTTTAAGAGAAGGGGCGGAGAAGAATTTTGAAATCTCTGAAATCTTACAAAGATATCTGTCGTTAAAGATTCCTGTGGTTCAGCTGTCTTCCCAAATCTACAGCTCGATTTCTCCTGTGGACACCAGTGCCGGGATTATTTGTGAGATCCGTATTCCTGAAGATGGGAACATCAAAAAAGACGAAGATTGGATTTATCTTGACGGTGTCCAAGATCCCGGCAATGTCGGAACCATTCTTCGTTCTGCATTGGCTTCGGGCGTGACGAATATTGCTCTGTCTCAGCAATGCGCCTACGTCTGGTCCCCAAAAGTTCTGCGTTCCGCCATGGGAGCTCATTTCTTCTGCAACATTATTTCTTCCGTCGAACTCGAAGAGATCAAAGAAAAAACGGGCGCCGCTTGCTTAGTTGCTGACGCCCGAGGCGGAAAAGATCTCTACGAAGAAAAATGGGGAAAAGACCACACCTTATGGGTGTTCGGAAGCGAAGGCCTAGGCGTTTCTGAAAAAGCCCTGGAACTCTCCGATTTGACGCTGTTGATTCCTTTGGATTCCAGAGTGGAAAGCCTCAACGTTGCAACAGCGGCTTCCGTCTGTCTGTTTGAACAGCGCAGACGCCGGTTGGCTTACCGTACAGAAAAATAATATGCGGCCGAGTCGGCCGCATATCCAAAATCAACTCATTCAGTCATCACATTCCCATGTGCGGGTCGATGTTGATCTTGAGCTCAAGCAGAATCGTTGCAGAAATTTCTTCAATGGACTTAGAAGTGGAGGAAAGATATTTGATGCCTTCACGATCCATCATTCGCTGGGCTTCTTCGACTTCATATTCGCAGTTTTCTATTGAAGCGTATTTGGAGTTGGGGCGTCGCTCGCCGCGGATTTCAGAAAGACGTTTGGGAGAAATGGACAGACCGAAAATCTTGTCTTTGCAGTTTTCCAGAGCAGGGGGCAGCTCGCCTCGTTCGAAATCTTCCGGGATAAGCGGGTAGTTAGCTGCTTTGACACCGTACTGCATGGCTAAGTACAAGCTGGTCGGAGTCTTACCGCTGCGCGAGACACCTACCAGCACCACGTCTGCCTCTTCCAAGCCTTTGTTGGTTTGTCCGTCGTCGTGTGCGAGCGTGTAGTTAATCGCATCAATACGGCGGTTGTATCTTTCTTGGTCGCCGATTTCGTGACTCTTGCCGACGGAGTGGTCGCTCGGGACGCCAAGTTCACGTTCCAGAGGTCCGACGAACGAGCGGAAGAGCTCGATGACGAAAGCGTTGCAGTATTCGTTAAAAGTAGAAGCTAAGGAGCCTGCGACAAGGGTAGAGAAGACAATCGGCCGCACGCCGTTCTCTTTGCCGACTTCGTTGATTCTCAAGGCCGCAGCCTTGGCTTTTTCTTCCGTGTTCACGAAAGGCATGCGGTAGCGCAGGTATTTAAGACCGTGAAACTGCGCTAAAACAGCATTTGCCAAAGTTTCTGCAGTAATTGCCGTAGCGTCAGATACAAAAAACACGGTACGCTGAGTCGGTTTGTCAGGGGTTTCGTTTACGTTTGAATTCATAAAATTTAACGCTGTTAGATGAAGTTACGAACTTAACGCTAAAAGAACGGCTAAAATTTAGCAAATTTTTTCACTCAATTTCGAGGTAAACATGACACAAGGACGTTTCGTCATTCCATTCAGCCAACTTCGTATGACAGATGTTGACATCGTAGGCGGCAAGAATGCTTCTCTTGGCGAACTGCTTAGCCAGCTTACAGAAGCCGGCATTAGAGTACCTGACGGCTTTGCAACGACGGCTGAAGCCTTCAGAGTCTTTTTAAAAGAAGGCGGTCTTGATAAAAGAATCGAAGATCGTCTGAGCAAGTTAGACGTTGATGATGTTAAAGAGCTGGCAAAGGCCGGCGCTGAAATTCGTGAATGGATTGAAAAAGCTCCTTTCCCGGCCCAGCTCGAAAAAGAAATCAGAGAACACTATGAGTGGCTCAAGGGCGACCAGAAGGAAATTTCCGTTGCTGTTCGTTCTTCCGCTACTGCCGAAGACCTTCCGGACGCTTCCTTTGCCGGCCAGCAGGAAACTTACCTGAACGTCGTCGGTCTCGAACAAGTGTTCGCAAGAATGAAGGAAGTATTCGCTTCCCTCTACAACGACCGTGCGATCTCTTACCGCGTTCACAAAGGCTTTAATCACGCTGATGTAGCCCTTTCCGCCGGTGTCCAGAGAATGGTTCGCTCCGATAAGGGTGCTGCCGGTGTTATGTTTACGATGGATACCGAAAGCGGCTTTGATCAGGTCGTTTTCATTACAGCCAGCTACGGCCTCGGTGAAACCGTTGTTCAGGGCGCTGTGAACCCGGACGAATACTTTGTTCGCAAGCCCATCATGGAAATGGGCAAATTCCCGATCATCCGTAAAGTTCTCGGCAGCAAGAAGATCAAGATGATCTTCGACACAGACAAGTCCAGTGGACGCTCTGTGAAGGTGGTTGATGTTCCCGAATCCGAACGCCGCAAGTTCGCTTTGAACGACGACGAAATCATTCAGCTTGCCAAGTACGCCCGTATTATTGAAAAACACTACGGCCGTCCGATGGACATTGAATGGGGCAAAGACGGCATCGACGGTAAACTCTATATTCTTCAGGCTCGTCCCGAGACCGTGAAGAGCCGTCAGAAGAAGGCTGATGTTCAGCAGAAATTCGTTCTTCTCGGCAAAGGCGAAATCCTGGTAACCGGCCGCGCTATCGGTCAGAAGATCGGCGCCGGTAAGGTCCGTATTGTTGCCGGTCCGGAACAGATGGACCTGGTTCAGGAAGGAGACGTCCTTGTTACGGACATGACCGATCCTAACTGGGAACCGGTGATGAAGAAGGCCAGCGCTATTGTTACCAACCGCGGCGGCCGTACCTGCCACGCAGCTATTATTGCTCGTGAGCTCGGTATCGCCGCTGTTGTCGGCTGCGGCGACGCTACCGAAGTCCTCAAAGACGGTCAGGAAGTTACCGTCTCCTGCGCCGAAGGCGATACAGGCAATATTTACAACGGCCTGATCCCGTTCGAAATCAAAGAAGTGAAACAGGGCGAACTGCCTGAGATCCCCGTTAAGATCATGATGAACGTGGGCAATCCTCAGCTTGCATTCGACTTCCAGTCCATCCCGAACAAGGGTGTCGGTCTGGCTCGTCTTGAATTCATTATCAATAACAACATCGGCATCCATCCGAAAGCCTGCTTAGCTTATCCGGATCTTCCTGAAGATCTGAGAAGAGCCGTTGAAGAAGCATCCGCCGGTTACGAAAACCCGCGTGAATTCTTCAAAGAAAAGATCGCCGAAGGTGTTGCCACGATTGCTGCCGCTTTCTATCCGAAGAAAGTGATCGTTCGTATGTCCGACTTCAAGAGCAATGAATACCGCAAACTCTTAGGCGGCAAGCTCTACGAACCGGAAGAAGAAAACCCCATGCTCGGTTTCCGCGGTGCAAGCCGTTACGTTTCCGAAGACTTCAAAGAATGCTTTGCAATGGAATGCGAAGCTCTGAAGAAAGTCCGCGACGAAATGGGTCTGACCAATGTCGAAATCATGATCCCGTTTGTCAGAACCGTGAAGGAAGCCAAGGAAGTTAACGAACGTCTGAACGAACAAGGTCTCAAGCGCGGCGTGAACGGTCTTCGTCTCAACATGATGTGCGAAATCCCGAGTAATGCCCTGCTCGCCGAGAAGTTCCTTGAACACTTCGACGGCTTCTCTATCGGGTCCAATGACTTGACCCAGCTGACACTCGGTCTGGACCGCGACTCCGGACTGGTTGCCAACTTCTTCGATGAACGCGACGAAGCAGTGAAGGTCCTCTTGGCTCGCGCCATCAAGGCCTGCCGTGAGAAGGGTGCTTACGTCGGCATTTGCGGCCAAGGCCCGTCCGACCATCCCGACTTAGCTCAGTGGCTGATGGAAGAAGGTATCGAGTCCATTTCTCTGAACCCGGATACTGTCGTCAACACTTGGCGCAGACTGGCTAAAGACGTTAAGAAATAATTCTTAGTTTCTAAGCCTTACCAAACGGCCGTTTTCCTTTCGGATGCGGCCGTTTTCGCGTTCTTAACCTATAATTGACTCTCGGTCAAAAGAGAGACCTCAAAGAAGGGAACGCATTATGGGATTGTCGTATTTTTGGTTTATTGCCGCTGCAGTGATCGGCGCGATGGATCTTTACTTCGGCAATGCTTTTCTATTGGTGATTTCAGCTGCCGCTTTTACGACAGCCCTTTTTTCCTTCTTCCTCAGTTCCGTTTATTTACAAGTCGCCATCTTCACCGTCATTTCTCTTTTAGTGATCAGTTATCTGATGCTTTTGCAGCGTCACTTGAGAGAAGTCGACTTTTATTCCGAAATTCTCCGCCGGCACATTGGTAAAACCGTGACGGTTCACGAATGGAGGCACAATCGGTACGCGACCGTCCAATACAACGGGCGAGTTTGGGAAGCCGAGATTGCTTTTAATGCGGGCGGTAATCTTCGTGCAGGGAAATACAAAATATGGAAAATGCTTTCGAACCGGCTAGTTCTGATTCCGTAGAAGGAAAAATCCCGGAGGGCGTCAGCCTCCCCAATCTTGACGATCCTCTCGTCATTAAAGATTTATTGAGAGCTCATGCAATGGCGGTCTCTAAACGCCTTGCTGAAGCCGTTCATAAAAATGTTCGTCGAGAAGAAGTCGTTCAAGCCGACCAGAGAGCCGCCGCATTCTTGGCTACAACGCTTTTAGGTCAAAATCCCGCTTATGCAAAGGCGTCTGTAAACACGCCCGAAAGAATTGAAAAGCTGCTTCGCGCCGAATTCACGGAGGCTTTGAAAGGCTTCGGGATCAAAGAGGAAGAGGCCGCTGATCCGGCTGTCTTTATGCAGCTCGTGATGTTTCTGTTCACAAACCAAGTCCACGAACTCATCAATGAACTGCAGAAAAATCCGGATGATATCGAAGCAAAAGGTCCGCAGGCTCTCGACGCTCTTCTTGAGTCTTGGGTGAAAAAATTAACTAAAGAGAAGTGCGATGCCTAAATGTATTAAACCGAGCTGCAACCGCGGCTGCTGCGGCCACGACCACAGCTCCAAGGCGGAGCAGGCGCCTTCTATCGTGGACATTGAAGTCGTCAGAAAAATTCTCTCCCAGGCCATTGTGAACATGTGCAAACGGGCTATTGCGTGTGCGGAAGGCGAACTGACGAGAGATGAGCTCGCAGAGAAGGATATGAAGCTCATGGAGTGGCTCGGGGAGACTTTCTGCGGTAACAACAGTCATTTTGAACCGGGCCCTGAAGACTGGACAACCGAAGGTTTGGCAGAATACATCAAACAGGCTCTCCCCCAGATAGAGGAGAACCCGGAAGGCGGGGGAATGAGTTCTGATGAGGTCGTCGTCAAAGCCTGCGCGATTTTTGTCGGGGAAGCCTATAAGGCTATCCATGATGCTCTGAAAGCCGGGTTCCCGCTGCTGGATGCCGATGAATTACCGGCGCCCGTCGCTTCTTTTGTCGAATCCTGGACCCTTTTGTTCGTCGGTGCTCCGATGGGCAGCAATAACTAAAACTGAAAATAGGAAAAAGAAAATAATGAATAACTTTGAATACTCTAATCCCACACGTTTAGTTTTCGGCAAAGGAGAAGAAAGCCGTATCGGTGAGCTGATGCGTGTCCGTGTGCCGGCGATGAGCCCCGTGCTGGTGGTTTACGGCGGCGGTTCTGCCAAAGCCAGTGGGCTCTTGGAACGCATCTCCGAATCGTTAAAAGCTGCCGACCTTGTGCCGATTGAATTGGGCGGCGTGACTCCGAACCCGCAGCTTTCTTTTGTTCAGAAAGGTATCCTTTTGGCCCGCGAGCACAGAGTTAAAGCGATCCTCGCTGTCGGGGGTGGAAGCGTCATCGATGCTTCTAAGGCAATAGCCATCGGCGTTCCTTATGTTGGCGATGTTTGGGATTTCTTTACAAAGAAAATTATGCCGACAGAAGCGCTTCCGGTTGCCGCTGTGCTCACGCTTCCTGCTGCAGGCAGCGAACAGAGTATCCGTATTGTGATTTCGAACGGAGACAGAAAGCTCGGCGCCGGTTCTCCGCTGGTCCGTCCGTTTGTGAGCGTCATTGATCCCGAACTTTTCTTTACGCTTCCGGAAAAGCAAATCCGGGCCGGTGTGATCGACATGATGAGTCACATCATGGAGCGCTACTTTACTCAAACTAAGAATACAGACTTTGTAGACGGTCAGGCTGAAAGCGCTATGAAGACAATCATGAAAAACGGCTTGAAGCTCAAAAAGAATCCCAAGGATTACGATGCTTGGTGTCAGATCGGCTTGGCCGGATCTTTTGCGCACAACGGATATTACGGACTAGGACAGGTTGAAGACTGGGCATCTCACGGCATGGAGCATGAACTGAGCGCCTGGGATACGACAATTACGCACGGAGAGGGGCTTGCGGTTGTGATTCCGGCATGGATGAAGTACGTCTGGCGTGCCAATCCTAAACGCTTTGTTCAGTTTGCACGCAACGTCATGGGCGTAAAAGGCGAAGGCTCCGATGAAGAAATCATTCGGAAAGGCATCAAGACTTTCAGAAGGTTCCTGAAGAAGATGGGTGCGCCTAAGAATCTGAAGGAACTCGGCGCAGAGAAAGCCGATCCAAAAGAACTCGCGAAAAAAGCGGTGGAAATCCCCGGAAAATTAGGAAACTTCCTCCCGCTTTATGAGAAGGACATCGTCAAGATCTACAAGCTGATGCGTTAATTTTGAGTTTTTGTGAGAGGCACTTCGGTGCCTTTCTCTTTTTCTGGCGCTGCCGGAACGGAGTGAGTGAAATGCTTCTCCCAGTTTTTGACATATTCCTCGGCGAGCGGCTTGGATTTAAGAATTAAGAGGTTTTCCCCGTTTTTGGTTTCTGCAACTTTGACGAAATTGAAGCTGCCTGTAAGAACGATATCATCATCAACAATGATGATTTTGTCGTGCGCGGTGCGGTGAGCGGTATCAAAGAAAGTCGGGACGCCGGCTTCGATGAGATCTTCGGTCGTATTCGGTTTCTTCTTAGGCATTTTCTTGTCAATGATGACATCGACCTTCACACCGCGCTGATGAGCGCGGATGAGTGCCCCGGTAATTTCTTTGTTGGAGAAAAGAAAGGCCTGCATACGAATGCGGGATTTTGCGCTGTCAATGGATCTCACGATGGCGTTTTCTGCTCCCCCGTTCGGAGAGAAGAAGACCGCGGCTTCCGTGGGATAGAAAGGAGAGGCGAAAGCCGGAGCTGCTAGGGAAAGGGCAGCAGCGTGAACTAAACAAAAAAAGATGTGTTTCATAACGATGTAAAAAGAGAGCTGCCGATTGGCAGCTCGAAGAAAGATTATTTTCGATTAAGCGTTCTGTTTTTCAGCAGACGGCCTTGTTCGCGTTTCCACTCCCGCTTACCGATATCGGCTCGTTTTTCAAACAGCTTTTTGCCTTTGCCGAGGCCGAGTTCGAGTTTGACTCGGCCGTCTTTAAAGTGCATGTCCAAAGGAATCAGCGAATAACCGGCTTGTTCAACGCGGCCGATCAAACGCATGATTTCATGCTTATGAAGAAGGAGCTTACGGTTGCGCGTCGGATCCGCTTTTTCGTGTGTACTGGCGGTTTTCAGAGGCGTAATGTTTGCATTCAATAAGAATAGTTCACCGTTTCTGACGAAAACGTGAGCTTCTTTAATGGAAGCGCCGCCGGCACGGATGGATTTCACTTCCCATCCTCTTAGTTCCAGACCGGCTTCAAATTTTTCTTCAATATCGTAGTCGAATCTGGCTTTTTTATTTTGAATAATTGCCAAGGTTGCTCTCCAAGTAATAATGGCTTACAGCGAATTGATGCGGCCAAGGCCGAAAACGGGCTGAAAGCCGAGTAAAATCTGCACAATTTTACTTTATTCGAGGTACGGGAGGTTCATTTGCTGTTATCAGCCGTAAAACAAACACCCTCCGGACTGCTCAAAAAAGTTCTTGAGCTTCCCGAAGGTTCAACGGTCGGGGACGCACTGCGTGCACTCAACTGGCAAAAAACCGAGGAAATCGGTCTGAGTATTTACGGTCGGCGCTGCAAAGAAGAAGACCTCCTCAAGGACGGTGACCGAATTGAATTAACCGAACCGCTCCGAATCGATCCTAAAGAAGCCAGACGGCTTCGCGCTTTAAATAAACCGCTTTTGGCAACTCGAGGTCGGAAACATGCAAAATAAAATTTCACCCTTCGAATAAATACCTATTGCTGGTGGCAAAAACAGCATCGTCAATTTACGTATAATTATTTTTTGTGCTTAGAGGTTCAACAATGCGACTCCTTCAAAAGGCTTTAACCTTTGACGACGTTCTCCTCGTTCCTGCATACTCGAACATACTTCCCCGCGAGACCGTCCTTTCCACACAATTCACCAGAGACCTCCGTTTAAACATCCCGTTCTGCTCTGCAGCTATGGATACGGTTACTGAAGCTAATTTGGCCATTGCCTTAGCTCAGGAAGGCGGCATCGGTATTATTCATAAAAACATGACAGCCCAGGCTCAGGCTGCCGAAGTTAATAAAGTTAAACGCCACGAAGCAGGCATGGTTGCCGACCCGATCACCATCGGTCCGGACATGATTGTTGCCGACGTGATTCGTCTGACTCGCGAACACAACATTTCCGGTCTTCCCGTTGTTCAGGGCGAAAAAGTCCTCGGTATGGTTACACACCGCGACCTTCGCTTCGAAGACCGCATGGACGCCAAGATCAGTGAAATCATGACACCGGCCGAGCGCCTGATCACGATTAAAGAAGGCGCCACACTCGACGACGCTAAGAAACTGATGCACGAGCATCGCCTTGAAAGAGTTCTGGTTGTTGACGACAACTTCCACCTTCGCGGCTTGATGACCGTCAAAGACATCATCAAAGCAACCGAACATCCGTATGCTTCCAAAGATAAACACGGCAAACTGCTTGCCGGTGCAGCTGTCGGCGTCGGAGCCGGTACGGAAGAACGTGTCGAACTGCTGGTTGACGCCGGCGTCGACGTATTGGTTGTTGATACAGCCCACGGCCATTCTCAGGGCGTGCTTGACCGCGTCAAGTGGGTTAAGCAGCACTATCCTCAGGTTCAGGTTATTGGCGGAAACATTGCTACTGCCGCTGCTGCTCTGGCCCTCGTTGAAAACGGTGCAGACGCTGTTAAAGTCGGCATCGGCCCGGGTTCTATTTGTACGACTCGCGTTGTTGCCGGTGTCGGTGTTCCGCAGATTACTGCCGTCTCTAACGTTGCCGAAGCTCTTCAAGGCTCCGGTGTTCCTCTGATCGCTGACGGCGGTATCCGCTTCTCCGGCGACGTCGCAAAAGCCATCGCAGCCGGTGCCAATACCGTCATGATGGGCGGTATGTTTGCCGGTACTGACGAAGCTCCGGGCGAAATCATTCTGTATCAGGGCCGCTCCTACAAGAGCTACCGCGGTATGGGCTCTCTCGGCGCTATGAACAAAGGCTCTGCCGACCGTTACTTCCAGGACAACAATAACGGCAATGTTGATAAGTTTGTACCGGAAGGTATTGAAGGTATGGTTCCCTACAAAGGAAGCGTTCTTGCCATCATCTATCAGATGTGCGGCGGCCTTCGTTCTTCTATGGGCTACTGCGGCTGCCGTACGATTGATGAGATGCGCAGCAAAGCCTGCTTTGTTGAAATCACATCTGCCGGCTGGCGTGAATCTCATGTTCACGATGTGAAGATCACGAAGGAAGCTCCGAACTACAGACTGGAACATTAATTTCCCTACATGTCTGAAATTTCGGATTAATATGACGGACAAGAGTCGACTCGAGTTTTATAGACTCGGGCCGACTTTTGTTTTTAATTGATATTTAGCGAAGATGAACCACGATCGAATTTTAATTCTTGACTTCGGAAGCCAAGTCACGCAATTGATTGCGCGCCGTATTCGTGAAGCTCACGTTTACTGCGAAGTCCACTCCTGCGACGTATCGGATGAATTTATTAAAGAATTCAAGCCGAGCGGCATCGTCCTGTCCGGCTCTCACATGAGCGCTTATGAAGAATCTACGGACCGCGCTCCGAAGGCCGTCTTTGAAATCGGTGTTCCGGTTTTAGGCATTTGCTACGGCATGCAGACAATGGCTGAGCAGCTCGGCGGCAAGGTTGAAAACGGTGCTCAGCGTGAGTTCGGCTACGCAGAAGTTCGTGAACACGGCCACACAAAACTCTTGAAGAATATATCCGACTTTACGGATAAAGACGGCAAGAGCTATCTGAAGGTTTGGATGAGCCACGGCGACAAAGTCACTGAAATGCCGCCGGGATTCAAACTGATGTGCTCGACTCCGACTTGCCCCATTGCCGGTATGGCTGATGAGGGAAGAGGCTTCTACGCTGTTCAGTTCCACCCGGAAGTCACACATACTGAAAAGGGCCGTGAAATTCTTGAGACATTCGTTCTTAAGATCTGCAAAGCCAATCCCGACTGGGTTATGGGCAACTTCGCACAGGAAGCGGTTGAAAAAATTCGCCATCAGGTCGGTAAAGACGAAGTTATTCTCGGTCTTTCCGGCGGCGTCGATTCTTCCGTTACCGCTGCCTTGATTCATCGTGCTATCGGCGATCAGCTGACCTGCGTCTTCGTGGATAACGGTCTTCTTCGTCTGCACGAAAGAGAGCAGGTTGCCCAGACTTTCCGTGACAACATGGGTATGAAGCTGATTGTGGTTGATGCTTCCGACCGTTTCATGGATGCTTTAGCCGGAGTTACCGATCCCGAAGCCAAACGTAAGATCATCGGTCGTCTGTTTGTCGAAGTTTTCCAGGAAGAAGCTGAAAAACTTCAGAACGCTAAGTGGCTTGCTCAAGGCACCATTTATCCTGACGTCATTGAATCCAACGGTGCTAAGACTAAGAAGGCTCAGACGATTAAGTCTCACCATAACGTCGGCGGCTTACCCGATACACTGCATCTGAAGCTTCTCGAACCGCTTCGCGAACTCTTCAAAGACGAAGTTCGTGAACTTGGTATCGCTCTGGGACTGCCGGCTGAAATGGTTTATCGCCATCCATTCCCCGGACCCGGCCTCGGTGTTCGTATTCTCGGCGCTATCAAGCGCGAATACGCCGATCTTCTGAGAGAAGCCGATGCGATCTTCATTGAAGAACTTCGCAACGCCGGCTGGTACGACAAAGTCAGCCAGGCTTTCGTTGTCTTCCTGCCGGTTAAGAGCGTCGGTGTGATGGGCGACGGCAGAACATACGACTGGGTTGTCAGCCTGAGAGCTGTTCAGACCAGCGACTTTATGACTGCTAAATGGGCACATTTGCCGTACGATCTCCTTGGCAAGGTTTCCAATCGCATCATCAACGAGGTTAAGGGCATTAATCGCGTCGTTTATGATGTATCAGGGAAACCTCCTGCCACGATTGAGTGGGAGTGATCAGGTAGCATTTTAATTCGCTAATAAAAGCATCAGGGTGCCTTGAGGGCGCCCTTTTTTGTACTAATTTTCAATAGGTTAGAGATTTTAAAGATTGATGCTTCAAGATAGCTCTATTTGCGGGACGGGGATTTTTCAAGTTATTTCTTCATGGTTCCGACGGACCGTAATTCTTAGGGCCATGAGTTTTTTGCCATGGTTTCATCAAAAAGTTGTTTCTACTCATGGTTCGATAAAAGAATAATTTCGAAACAAGAACTGCAGGAAAAGAATTTAAATTACTCGATTCGCACGGCTTTACCCTCGTTTTTGAGGTCTGCGCGTTAACATGCTAGGCGGGCAACTCAGTTATACTTTGGCCATGAAAAAGATCGGAATAAAGCAATTTAAAACCACGCCTGACCTGGCAAAGATGATAGAAGAAGGCCATAAGGTTCACGCGATGGCGAACGGAAGAATACAATCGTATGAGCGGCACACGCCTCAGCCGGAAGACTACAGTAACTTAGACGATTTTATGGAAGTCGCCGAGAATCATATCGATGAGCTCTTTAGCACCAGAAGAGAAGTTGATGAAATGCTGACTGAAGTCTTTACGGTTTTTGTCAGGCATCCGGAGCTTTCCGGCACGCCTTATATTGCCGTATTAGAACTGATGGTTTTTCTCGAAGAGGATTTCCGCCAGTTAACTAAGAGATATGAGGCAGCATCTTCTGCGCTGGCTGCCATAGAAGAAAATCAGTACGGCTGCGACGATATGGATATTTATGTCGGAGAACACGGCGCAAGAACAATGCTGGATGCTTTAGAACGATTAAAGAAATTTGGTCAATTAACCAGCGACGAAGAAGGCCTTGAGTGTGAGCTCAAGGAAGGCGTGGCAAACCAAAGCACCGATATTAATTGGAAACAGCCGCGTCTTAATTAATTTTCTATGACAAGATGCCTCAGCAGACGGATCTAATTTCGAAATTTGTGAAATTGTCTATTCGGCGAGGCTCTTCTCTTGCTTCTCTTTCAAAATCTCCCGAACATCTCCGTACAGTTGTAGATGCGTTTAGGGCAACGGCCCGTGATCCGCTTGATCCGGACGAAGAAGATGCAAAAAAATTTTTAGTCGAAGCCGGTAGCTGGATAACCGATTCAGCCCAAAATCTTTTGGATGCTTCGGTCTCCCCACCCAATGAGCATGTCAACAAATTTTCGCTCTCGGAGTTAACTTCGGCGGTCGAGGTCTTTCGAGAAGAAATTCGGCAAAAAAGAAAACAGCAGGCTTTAAGTCGAGAAGAAGAAGTTCGACTTTCAAGAATCGATCGGTCACGTGATGAATACTTCATGCGCGAAGCCCTCGCCGAGGCAGAAAAGGCTCATCAGGCCGGAGAAGTTCCGGTCGGCGCAGTTGTTGTCGATAAAGAAGGCAGAATCATCGGCAGAGGTCATAACTTGGTGGTTGCCGGTCATGATCCGAGCGGACACGCTGAAATCATTGCCCTTAGGAATGCTTCTCAAAATATTAAAAACTATCGACTCGATAACTGCGCGATCTATGTGACGCTTGAACCGTGCCCGATGTGCTCCGGCGCGATTATCGGTGCCAGACTTACCCGATTGGTTTACGGGGCCAAAGACCAAAAAGCGGGAGCCGTCGAAAGTGTGTTTAAACTATTTGACGAGAGAAGAGTCAATCATCACACTGATGTGACAGCAGGAGTACTGGAGGAAGACTGTCTCCGGATGCTCCGAAGTTTTTTTGTCGAATTAAGAAAGAGCCGTGGTAAATCAAATGGATAAAGTCGGTATTAACGCCCCTTCCGGTAATGTCATTCATTTCAAATCCGTCGAGAGGGCGGCCGAACTATTCGGAGAAAGAGGTTGGGACGTAACGATCGGAGAAGATGTTTACACCAGCTTCGGCCGTTTCGGCGGTTCCAGCGACTCCGCTCGTTTGAATGATTTTCAGCAGGCCTGCAGCGACACCGAACTTGTTTTGTGCGCTCGGGGCGGTTACGGTTTTTCCCGGCTCCTACCGAACCTTGATTTCAACAAAATCAAATCTAATGGAACTTGGGTTGCCGGTTTTTCCGATATTACTTTTTTCACTACGGCTTATTTGGCGCTCACCGGCGGAAAGAGCCTGCAGGCGCCGACGGCTTCCGTGCTCGGCGATCTCAAGTGCGACCCTTACACCATTCAAACTTTCTTTGAACTATTAGCGGCAGAGGAATACAAACTCTTTTTTCCGACGCCGTTCCCGGACCTTCAAACATCAGGACTGCTATGGGGAGGAAATCTGACCGTCTTGTGTTCGATGCTCGGAACTAAATACTTTCCGAAAGTCGAAGGCGGCATTCTTTTTGTTGAAGACATTGCTGAACCGGCCTACAAAATAGAACGTGATTTGAATCATCTTCTGCAGGCTGGAGTGATCGATAATCAAAACGCCGTGATCTTGGGGGACTTCTCAAAAATTAAGTCCTCTGAGCACGATTTCGGATACGGGCTCGAAGACGCTCTGAGTTATATCGCAGGCCAAACGAAAACACCGTTTATCTCAGGATTGCCGTTTGGGCACGAAATGAAAACCGCCACGCTTGTGGTCGGCGCCGAGGCTCATCTCAACGTTCAGTCAAATATGGCCGAACTCAGGATGACCGGCTGTCCTAACTTCAAAGCTTCTGGGGTGCAGAAATGATTTTTTCTGCGATTAAGCGCCTAAAAACCATTTTTGAGCCGGACCCTCCTGAGGCGACCAATTATCATCTTCATCTTTCCGGCGCTCGTTTAGCTTCAAAGGTGCAGCTCCGCCAGCTGTCGGTTTTGAAGCATCGTACGACAGCTGTGGTCGCCATCCGCATGCTGCTGTACCTCATCTTTACCTTGACTTGCTGGAGCTATGTCGGGGGCTGGGTCATGGCGCTCTGGCTGGCTTTTAATGTGATGCATACGCTGGCGAGCATGAAATCTGCGGACGACTTCTTCAATGAACCGTCCATGGACAAGCGTTTCCATTACTGGAAGAACCGCACGCTCCAGATGATTTTGGTGTCGGGTCTCTCTATCGGTTTTGCGGGCTTTTATTTCATGGTTCCGGATAACGTCATTGTCGAGATGATTCTCTTGGCCATGATTGTGGGCGTGACATTCAGCAGTGTGCCGCTTTACGCCATCTGGCTTCCAGCCCTTTGGATATTCGTTCCGGCGACGTTGCTTCCGACGATTCTGAAGCTCGTCCTGATATACCAGCCGTCCTTGTTTATCGCTTTATTCTGGACGCTTATTCTTTTCCTCATTATTTTCTACTTCGGCGTCCGTCTGAATAAGATTTATCTCCAAGGTATCTATCGTTCGTTTGAACGAGAGTTCTTGATGGAGCAGCTGATTTTCCAGCGGCAGAAGGCCGACTATATCCGCGAAGCGTCCGAAATGGCGATCTCTGCAAGAACACGATTCTTTGCAGCGGCCAACCACGATCTTCGTCAACCGCTCCAGGCTATGGGCATTTTTATCTCTATTCTTCAGGGGCAGGCCGATCAACAGGCTAAGCCTTTAATTGATAATTTGTCGAAGGCCTGCAATACGGTGGCGACGCTGGTGGATCAGATTCTGATTATTTCGAAGCTGGATTCCAAGACGATGAAGATTCGGCCATCCGAAGTTTCCATTCGTTCAATCTTCTCTGAATTAGCCAATGAATTTACGCCGATGGCTGAACAGAGGGGACTGACATTTGAAGTGAGGGCCGAGCCCCTGATGATTGTCACCGACGAACTGCTTTTTGAACGGGTGCTTCGTAACCTTATCGGAAACGCCGTACGTTATACCGAGCACGGCGGTGTCCTGCTGAGGGCCAAGAAAACAAAAAAGAATACGCTGGTCGTTACGGTCTCTGATTCCGGCTGCGGTATTACGAAAGAAGATCAGGCAAAACTTTTTCAGGCCTATTACCGCGGCGGCGCCGGTCATAAATCTCGAGAAGGCTTCGGCTTAGGTCTTTCGATTGTCGATAAGATCTGCAAACTTCTGAATATTGAACTTAAGCTCATTTCAAAAGTCGGGAAGGGTTCTATCTTCCGCTTGGAAATGGCAATTGAAACGTCTGTGGATACTACAGAGGTTCAGCCGCCCGTACAGCCGAATCGGATTTTTTCCTTGGAAAATGTCAACGTCCTCTTAATTGAAGACGATCCTTTGATCCGTGAGAGTCTGGCAACGCTGCTAGAAGGCTGGGGCGCTAAGGTGAGAAGGGCTGAATACTTTGATGCAGAACTCGCTGCTCAGTTAATCGAGGAAGCGCCGGTGGATATTATTTTCTCGGATTTTAACTTGGGGCCGGGCCGCTTGACCGGTCTTCAATCGATCTTCCGTATTCGAAGCGTCCTGGGGCGCAAGATTCCGGCGATTATCAGCACGGCCACTTCTCGAGATGCCATTATGGCCCAGTACGAAGAAGAAACCGAAGGACTGGACTTTGCGGATTCGGCGGTCAACCTGATGGAACTTCCACTTATCGTACAGAAGCCGGTCACGCCGACTGAGATTAATCGGATTATTCACCGCGAAATCGAAAAGAAGTAATTTCTTTCCAAGATTTAAAGTTCTCGCCTTTATTGCGCTATATTGAAAGAATCTTCTACAAGAAGAATAAAAAAACCGAACCTAACCATTCCGCAAGAATGAGCCGGTGTCGGTACTAGAACATGCGGGCCTCCGTCATAAGCAGAGTGTTCGCCTCCAATCAATTTCCCGTGGACTTTGAAAGGATATTTCCTAATGAAATCTCAAGAAGGGTCTAAAGCCGCAGAACGTCTGAACGGGTCGGAGATACTTGTACGCGCACTTGCCGAAGAAGGCGTGGAATACGTCTTCGGTTATCCGGGCGGCAGCGTATTAAATATTTTTGACGCGATCTACAAACAGGATAAATTCAAACACATCCTTGTTCGTCATGAGCAGGCGGCAGCACATGCTGCGGACGCCTACTCCAGAGCTTCCAACAAGGTCGGCGTTGCCTTGGTCACTAGCGGCCCCGGCGCCACCAACGCCGTCACCGGCATCGCAACTGCGTATGCCGACAGCATTCCGATGGTGATTTTTACCGGTCAGGTGAATACCAGCGCGATCGGTCAGGACGCTTTCCAAGAAGTGGATATCGTGGGCATTTCTCGTCCATGTGTAAAACACAATTTTTTAGTGAAAGACGTCAAAGATTTGACCAAGACGATTAAGAAGGCTTTCTATATAGCCAAAACAGGCCGTCCCGGCCCCGTACTAATCGATATTCCGAAGGATGTTTCCGCAGCGATCTGCGAATATCAATATCCGGAAAATGTGGAACTTCGTTCATATAAACCTTTGACGAAGGGCCATCTGGGTCAGATCAAAAAGGCACTGCAATTAATTCTCTCGGCTGAACGTCCTTTGATCCATATCGGCGGAGGTATCGTTTCTGCCAATGCGAGCGAACTGCTCCAGCGTTTAGCTTTTGAACTCGGCATTCCCGTTAATTCAACATTGATGGGCTTGGGTGCCATGCCGTCCGATGATAAAAAATTCCTCGGTATGGTGGGCATGCACGGAACCTACGAAGCTAACATGGCGATGCAGAACTGCGACGTTCTGATCGCAATCGGTTCCAGATTCGACGACCGGGTAGTCGGCTTGCCGTCTAACTTTGCACAGACAGGCCGCAAGATTATTCATATTGATATCGATCCGTCCACGATTTCCAAACGCGTGAAAGTCGACATCCCGATCGTCGGCGACGTGAAGGAAGTCATCGCCGACATGCTCAATCTGCTCGAAACTACCGACAAGCGTCCTGATCCGGAAAAGCTCGCTGCCTGGCAGAACAGAATCAACGGCTGGCGTGAAAAAGACTGTCTTCATTATGAAAACAGCGCTTCGGTCATCAAACCTCAGTATGTTCTTCAGAAGCTGCAGGAAATCGGCGGTGATGACATGATTGTGGCGACCGACGTCGGTCAGCATCAGATGTGGTGTGCTCAATTCCTTAAATTCCGTAAGCCTCGCCATTGGCTGACTTCCGGCGGCTTGGGCACTATGGGTGTGGGCCTGCCCTATGCGATCGGTGCCTGCGTTGCTCATCCGGATAAACCGGTGGTCTGTGTCACTGGCGACGGTTCTATTCAGATGAATATTCAGGAATTGGCGACGGCGAAACAATTGGGTGTTGCACCCAAGATCATCCTGCTCAACAACAACTATCTCGGTATGGTTCGTCAGTGGCAGGAACTTGAATATGACCGCCGTTACTCTCATTCCCACATGGAAGTAACACCTGACTTTAAGGCCCTGGCAGAAGCCTACGGCCACGTCGGTATTGTGGTCGATCGTCCGGAAGACGTTGAACAAGCCCTGAAGGATGCTTTCGGCAAATACAAAGACAAACTCGTCTTCCTTGATTTCCATGTGGATCCGACGGAGAACGTTTGGCCGATGGTGAAAGCCGGACGCGGACTTACGGAAATGATCTTAGGCTCGGAGAAAATCTGATGAATCGACACGTTCTATCTATTCTTTTGGAAAACGAGCCTGGAGCACTTTCCCGCGTGGTGGGATTGTTCTCCGCTCGAGGCTACAACATTGAATCTTTGACCGTGGCTCCGACGGAAGATCCGACGGTTTCCCGTATGACCATCGTCAGTCCGGGAAGCACGGAAATCATTGAACAAATTACCAAGCACCTTAACCGCTTGATCGAAGTCATTAAAGTCGTTGATTTGACGGAAGGCGAGTACGCGGAACGTGAACTCATGCTTGTTAAGGTTCGTGCCGTCGGCAAAGACCGCGAGGAAATGAAACGTCTAAACGACATTTTCCGCGGAAGAATTATCGATGTAACCGACAAGACTTACACCATCGAATTAACCGGAAATTCCGACAAACTGGACGCATTTCTCAAAGCAGTGGATAAGGAATGCATCCTTGAAATGGTTCGCACCGGTTCCTGCGGCATCGGCCGCGGAGATCGAATGCTCCACCTCTAATTTATTCTTCCAACCTTCATAACTTGAGGAAAATTAAAATGAAAGTTTATTACGACAAAGACTGCGATCTTTCTTTAATCAAAGGAAAGAAAGTCGCCATCATCGGTTACGGCTCCCAGGGCCACGCTCACGCTCAGAATCTTCATGATTCCGGCGTTGACGTGGTTGTCGGTGTTCGCAAAGACGGCGCCTCCTGGAAGAAAGCCGAAGCTGCCGGTCTGAAGGTAGCCACGATCGAAGATGCGACTAAAGACGCAGATGTTGTGATGATCCTTCTTCCCGACGAAAAGATCGCCGAAGTCTACAAAAAACAAATCGAACCGAACCTGAAAGAAGGTGCTGCTTTGGCTTTTGCCCACGGCTTCAACATTCATTACGGTCAGGTCACTCCGAGAGCCGACCTTGACGTTTGGATGGTTGCGCCGAAAGCTCCGGGTCACACCGTTCGCCGCACTTATACCGAAGGTTCGGGTGTTCCTCAGCTGATCGCTGTTTACCAGGACAAATCCGGCAAAGCCCGTGAAGTCGCCATGTCTTACGCTGCTGCCAACGGCGCAGGCAAAGCCGGCATCATTGAAACCACCTTCAAAGAAGAAACCGAAACCGACTTGTTCGGCGAACAGTGCGTCCTGTGCGGAGGTATCGCCGAACTGATCAAGATGGGCTTCGAGACTCTGGTCGAAGCCGGTTATGCTCCTGAAATGGCTTACTTCGAATGCTGCCATGAAATGAAGCTGATCGTCGACTTGATCTACGAAGGCGGCTTGGCAGACATGAACTACTCCATCTCCAACAACGCTGAGTTCGGCGGCTACGTCACCGGTCCGAAGGTTGTTTCCGATCAGGCTCGCGCTGCCATGAGAAAGGCGCTGAGCGACATTCAGGACGGCTCTTACGCTAAGAACTTCCTCCTTGAAAACCAGGTCGGCGCTCCGATGCTGCGCTCCATCCGCGCTCAGACGGCTGCTCATCCGATTGAAGTCGTCGGCGCTCGCCTGCGTTCCATGATGCCGTTCATCTCTGCTCACCGTCATATCGACCGCAGCAAGAACTAATCATTTGAACCGCTGAAAAAATGAGAAGGGGCGCCGATCAGCGCCCCTTTGATTATCTGAAAAAGATAAATTATTCGAGATTCTGGATTTGCTCACGCATAGATTCGATCACGAGTTTCAGATTGACGGAGGTGTCCGTCATCGAAATGGATACAGCTTTGCTGCCGAGCGTGTTGGCTTCACGGTTGAGTTCCTGCATCAGGAAGTCCAACTTACGGCCGACGGGGCCTCCCCGGTCGAGTGTTCTTCTCACTTCTTTAACGTGAGTGCAAAGTCTTTCCATTTCCTCGTTGACGTCAAGTTTGATACCGTAGAGCGTGATTTCCTGACGGATGCGCTCATTGACTTCTTCTTTGGTGATCTGAGCACCGTCTGCCAACGTGGTGCCTAAGGCTTCTTCAAGTCTTTCCGTGAGTTTGTCCTTTTGTGCCTGAAGAATTTCAGGAATCTTCGGACGAAGCGTATTAACGAGATCTTCAATCTGCGTGCAGTATTTGAGCAGAACTTGGGCGAGGGCGGCGCCTTCACGCTGACGACTTTCGTTAAAGACTTCGAGACATTGTTCAAAGCCTGTTAAAACCTGCTTTGCAAAGACCTCAGGGTCAGGAACCGGAGCGGCAACGATGCCGGGATAATTTAGGATGTCGGCAACACGGAGCGCCGTGGCGGAAGGATCAGTCTTTAAGACTTGTGTCTGAAGAGCCATAAGTTTATTGAGGGCTTCTTCATTTAAAGCCGTATCTGCAGATAGGCCGGAATCCACCAGATTTAAACGGCACTCCATCTTGCCTCGAGCAATTTTGCCGGAGATGATTTCTCTGAATTTCGGTTCGAGGAAACGAATTTCTTCGGAAGCGCGGAAACTCAAATCTAAAAAACGAGAGTTGACACTTCTTATATCGATGCTCAGTAAGCCCATATCTGTTTGGACTTTTGCATTCGCGTAACCTGTCATACTCGAAATATTACTCATTGATAACTCCTTTACTGCCGCGCTTCATCGAACTGGAATGCACGGTCTTTCTGCCGCTGTATTTTACCTTCCTTCAAGTCGGCTCTAACTTTTATAAGGTTCGTATCGGGTGAAAATCGCGGTTTGAGATTTTGCCTTCATTAGAATTGACAGAAATTATTGAAGGAGATTGGAATGCCAGAAGAGACATGGAGCCGCCCGAGCGGCCGCAAAGCAGACGAACTGCGCCCGATAAAGATCACACGTCACTACACAAAATACGCCGAAGGCTCTGTTTTAATTGAAGTCGGAGGTACCAAGGTCATTTGCACCGCTTCGGTTGAAGAAAAGGTCCCGGGCTGGCTCAAAGATCAGGGAAAAGGCTGGGTGACTGCGGAGTACGGAATGCTGCCTCGCGCTACCGGCACTCGCACGGACCGAGAAGCCGCCAAAGGAAAGCAAAGCGGCCGCACACAGGAAATCCAGCGCTTGATTGGCAGATCTTTACGCGCCGTTGTCGATATGGAAGCACTCGGCGAAAGAATGATCAAAATTGATTGCGATGTGATTCAGGCCGACGGGGGTACAAGATGCGCTTCTATTACCGGTGCATATGTGGCACTCGCTGATGCCGTCAATTGGCTCATCAAAAACGGCTCCTTGGAAAAATCTCCGCTCAAAGGACAAGTCGCTGCACTTTCAGTCGGTATTTATGAAGGTGTTCCGGTTGCCGATTTCGACTACGACGAAGATCATTTAAGTGATACGGATATGAATGTCGTGATGACAGACGCCGGCAAATTTGTTGAACTGCAGGGAACCGCCGAAGGAGAACCCTTTAGTCGGAAAGACCTAGATGCCTTGCTCAAGCTGGCTGAAGACGGATTGAAACAGCTGTTTGCTGCTCAGAGAGCAGCCCTCGCCGAGGAGTAAAAGACATGTCAAAAAAAATTGTTCTCGCCAGCAATAACAAAAAGAAAATGAAAGAGATGCAGGAGCTTCTCGCTCCGATGGGCGCCGAAGTGATTTCGCAAGGTTCTTTGGGAATTCCATCCGCCGAAGAACCTTTCGGTACCTTTGTGGAAAATGCGCTGATGAAAGCCAGATGGGCGGCGAAGCATTCCGGTCTTCCGGCCATTGCCGATGACTCGGGAATTTGTGCGGATGCCTTAAAGGGCGCACCCGGCGTTCTGAGCGCACGCTTTGCCGGTGAACCAAGCTCGGATGCCGCAAACAACGCAAAGCTGATTAAAGAACTTGTAGACAAAGACAATCGTAACGCGCATTACACCTGCGTTATTGTCGCCGTCCGTGATGAAAACGATCCTGAGCCGCTGATTGCGATTGATTTTTGGAACGGTACGATCGGATACGAACCGAAAGGCGAGGGCGGCTTCGGATACGATCCTTTCTTTATCGTGACGCCGGATGGAAAGACCGCTGCTCAGATGACGGCAGAAGAAAAGAATGCTGTCAGCCATCGCGGCAAAGCCATGAGAAAAATGCGCAGTTTATTAACCGAACGTTGGAATTGGTAAATTGAAAGAACTTCCGCTTTCTTTATATATTCACTGGCCGTGGTGCCTTAAAAAATGTCCTTACTGCGACTTTAATTCTCACGGCTTGAGGGGGCCGGCACCGGAAGCGCTCTATGAGGCCGCTATTATTGAAGGGCTCAAAGAGCAGGGCGCCCGTGTTCAGAGAAGAAAGCTGAAGAGCATATTTTTTGGAGGAGGAACACCGTCTCTGATGGCGCCGGATACCATCGGCAGAATCATTGAAGCGGCCGACCGCAGTATTCCGTTCCACGAAAACATCGAAATTACGCTGGAAGCCAATCCCGGCACTTTTGAAGAGCAGAAATTCAAAGACTTTAGAAAAGCCGGAGTCACCCGGCTTTCGATCGGAATTCAAAGTTTTGATGACTCTAAATTGAAGGCTTTAGGCCGGGTTCATAATTCACAGGAAGCCAAGCGGGCCGCTGAAAGCGCCGGAAAGATCTTTGAGAACTTCAACCTGGATTTAATGTTCGGGCTTCCCGGCCAAACTATTCAGGAACTGGACGAAGAGCTGGAAACGGCATTTTCTTTCGGATCGACGCATTTGTCTTGTTATCAGCTGACGCTGGAGCCGAATACTTACTTTGCCAAATTCCCGCCAAAAGGGATGCCTGATGACGACGTACTCTCAGACATGTCGGATTTGGTCAGGGATAAAACCGCGGCCCGAGGCTTTGATCACTATGAAGTGTCTGCTTATGCCAAGGAAGGTTTACGCTGTCGGCACAATCTGAACTATTGGGAATTCGGAGATTATTTGGCAGTGGGCCCGGGCGCTCATGGAAAACTGACGCTGCAAAGCATTCCCGAACGGTTTTATAACTACCGTGACCCGGCTCGCTGGCTCCTCTCTTTTAAAGAACACAAAACACAAATCGCAGAACGAAAACCGATCTCTCCGGAAGATTTGCCGTTTGAATTTATGCTCAATGCACTTCGCTTGAGGGAAGGCGTCCCTTTTGAGTTTTATACCGAGAGGACCGGTCTTGATTTCGATGTTATTGAACCGATTTGGACGGAACTTCGAGAGAAAGGCCTTGTCTGCGACCACCTCAAGAGGATTAAAACAACGGAGAAAGGCTGGCTCTTTTTAAATGAAGTGCTTGAGGCTTTTCTTTAGCCGAATTCCGACATTCAAATATCAAATCATGCGGCCGATTTCGGCCGCTAATTCTTTCTTTCTGAAGAAATGCACCACTTCCAGCAGTGTTCTAACTCTGTTCAAAAATTAATAAAAAAATTCCCCAAAATGTTCCAATTTGCACTAAAAAGGTGCATCATTACAAAAGTTTTTACGACTGCTTACTGAGGTTCTTTGAGAATGCATGATTTCGTGCATGTCAAAAATTGGCACGAAATTTGCATAAGCTTTGTTGAACATATTTTTTGATTGCCACGTCCAAATTTACTAAGGAGATATCCATGGCTAAGACCAGCGCTGAAATCATGCAGATGCTTGTGGACAACAACGTCAAATTTGTTGATTTGCGCTTTACTGATTTCAAAGGCAAAGAACAGCACGTTTCCGTACCGGTTTCTGCTTTTGATGAAGACAAGTTTGAAGAAGGTCACGCTTTCGATGGTTCTTCCATCGCCGGATGGAAGGGCATTGAGGCCAGCGACATGCTGCTGATGCCGGATCCGGACAGTGCCCGTATGGACCCGTTCGCCGACGAAGATATTCCGACAATGATTCTGACCTGTAACGTCGTTGAGCCTTCTACCGGAAAGGGATACGATCGTGACCCCCGCAGCGTTGCCAATCGTGCAGAAGCTTACTTAAAGAGCACCGGCATCGGCGATACCGCTTACTTCGGACCCGAGCCGGAATTTTTCATTTTTAACGGTGTCAGCTGGGGCACCACAATGAATCACAGCTTCTTCAAGATTGAAAGTGAAGAAGGCTATTGGAGCAACGGAAAGGATATGAACGGCGCCAACGGCGGCCATCGTCCTACCGTTAAGGGCGGTTATTTCCCGGTTCCTCCGGTCGACTCTCTCTACAATATCCGCTCCCAAATGTGCGAACTTCTTGAAGAACAAGGCGTTCCGGTTGAAGTTCATCATCATGAAGTCGGCGGCTGCGGCCAGTGCGAAATCGGCACACTGTTCAGCACTCTGACCAAACGCGCTGACTGGACTCAGATTCTTAAATATACGGTATGGAATGTTGCAGCGGCCTACGGTATGACTGCAACCTTTATGCCGAAACCCGTCGTCGGCGACAACGGCTCCGGTATGCATGTTCACCAGTCAATCTGGAAGGACGGCAAGAACCTTTTCGCAGGCAACGGCTATGCAGGCCTTTCCGATCTGGCCCTCTACTACATCGGCGGCATTATTAAACATGCTCGTGCATTGAACGCGATCACAAACCCGACAACCAACAGCTATCGTCGTCTGGTCCCAGGCTTTGAAGCTCCTGTCAAACTCGCTTACTCGGCTCGCAATCGTTCCGCTTCTCTGCGTATTCCGTTTGTTTCCAGCGAAAAGGCCCGTCGCGTTGAAGTTCGCTTCCCCGATCCGATGGCTAACTCCTATCTGGCATTCTCCGCCATGCTGATGGCCGGTTTGGACGGTATCCAGAACAAGCTGCATCCGGGTGAAGCTGCAGACAAGAACCTCTATGATCTGCCGCCGGAAGAAAACGCAAAGATTCCGACCGTTTGCTCTTCTTTGGAACAGGCCCTGGATGCTTTGGCGGCCGACCATGAATTCCTGACAGCCGGCGGCGTCTTCAGCGAAGATCTGATCACTTCTTATATCGAACTCAAGCATGAAGAAGTCGTACGTACTCAGATGGCCGTCACACCTGAAGAGTACGACATGTACTATTCGAGCTAGTAGCGTAATTTAAGTCTGTCTGCGCAAAGACAGCTGGATGACCGAGCGGAGGAAATCGTGAGTTTTGATGCCAAGCGTTTAGAAAGTTTCGATCTCCTCAGGCTCGGTCTTTTTGTATGTAACAAAGAAGGCGATATTCTTTATGCCAATACGGCAGCCCAATTCCTTTCCGGGCAGTCATTGAAGCATTTAAAAGAACGAAAACTGCAGTTTTACCTGAATTCGTCGGATGAATGGCTCGCAAATTATCGTGCGCATCCTGAGCCTTCCTTTCTGGTTCCGAATGAGTTAGACCATTTTCTGCGTCCTCCGGCAGAACCGATTCCGGTTCTGGTCACCATTCATCCTTTCCCGGATGACGAAAATATTCTCTTGGCTGAGATTGTGCCGGCAGATAAGACCCTTCAAATGACGCGAGAGCGTCATATGAATGAGCTGTCCGAAAATACTCGGCGCCTGCTGCGAAATCTCGCCCATGAAATTAAGAATCCTCTCGGAGGGATTCGAGGCGCTGCGCAGCTCCTGGAGGGAGAACTTCACGATCCGGAAAATAAAGAATTTACCGAGGTCATTATCAGTGAAGCAGACCGTCTTCAGCATCTTGTCGATAAGATCCTAGCGCCTTACCGTCAGCTTTACCATCCAGTGCCAACTAATGTTCACGAGATCCTGGAACGTGTTCGCCTCCTGGTGCAGTCGGAATTTCCGGAAGGGCTGAAGGTCGTTCGCGACTACGACATCAGTGCGCCTGAAATGATGGCTGACAGAGGTCAGCTGACGCAAATTTCCTTGAACTTAATGCGCAACGCCGCCGAAGCATTATCCGAGCAAATAGCACAGGGCACGGCATGTATCACGCTTAAAACCCGTGTTGTCCATCATGTTCAAGTCGGTCAAAGTTTTTGCCGCACGGCATTAAATATCCATGTGATCGATAACGGAGAAGGCATACCCAAAGACTTAGCCGACAGTATTTTTTATCCTCTGGTCAGCGGAAAGGAACAGGGGAGCGGACTCGGACTCTCCCTGGTTCAGACTTTTGTCGAGCAGCATGGCGGCAGTATTTCGGTCAGCAGTGAAGCCGGCCGTACCGATTTCAGCATATTGTTTCCCTTATCGTTATGAAAAATGTTTGGATCGTGGACGATGATCGTTCCATCAGATGGGTATTAGAAAAAGCACTTCAAAAGGCAGATATCCCCTGCAAAACTTTTAGTGAAGCAGAGTCCGTGCTGCAGGCGATCAAGAAAGAGCAGCCTGCTTTGATTTTGAGCGACATCCATATGCCGGGCAAAAGCGGCTTGGAAATGCTCTCAGAAATTAAGAAGTCCTATCCGAAGCTTCCGATCATCATCATGACGGCCTATTCGGACTTGGACAGTGCCGTAGCCAGTTTTCAAGGCGGAGCGTTTGAATATCTTCCCAAACCTTTCGACATCGATAAAGCCATCGAACTCGTTCGGCGAGCAACCGAAGAGAACGAGGAAGAAGAGCAGACTCCGTCAGAAGAAACCGCTTCTGAAATTATCGGTAAGGCGCCGGCCATGCAGGAAGTCTTCCGCGCCATCGGACGTTTGTCTCAAAGCAAGGCAACCGTTCTGTTAACAGGAGAGTCCGGCGCCGGCAAAGAAGTGGTGGCGAGAGCGCTTCACAAACACAGTCTCCGCGCCAATGCTCCTTTTGTCGCAATCAATATGGCGGCAATTCCGAAAGACTTAATGGAAACAGAGCTCTTCGGACATGAAAAGGGCGCCTTCACCGGTGCCAGTGCGATCCGTCACGGACGTTTCGAACAGGCAGAAGGCGGCACGCTCTTTCTGGACGAAATCGGTGATATGCCTGCTGAACTTCAGACCAGGCTCCTGAGAGTTTTGTCCGACGGTTATTACTATCGCGTCGGGGGCCATCAGTCTCTCAAAGCCAATGTCAGAATCATTGCGGCAACGCACCAAAATCTGGAAGCGATGGTTCGGGAAAATCGTTTCCGCGAAGACTTGTACCATCGTCTCAATGTCATTCGCCTGCGCCTGCCTCCTTTAAGGGAAAGGCCGGAAGATATTCCGCTTTTGGTCAATCATTTTCTGCAGAAGTCGGCAGAGAATCTCGGCGTTGAGCCCAAGATCATGTCTGAGGAAGCGATGGAATTTTTAAAACGTTTCCCGTTTCCCGGCAATGTTCGTCAATTAGAAAATCTTTGCAATTGGCTTGTCGTGATGGCGCCTTCCCAGCACATCCGAGTGACGGATCTTCCTGAGGAGATCCGCCGCGGCGAAGCGGAAAAGATTCATAAAAACAGCGAGGTTTCAAGCGAGGAGACTCTCGGCGGAAGCTGGGAGGAACTGCTCAAAGCTGAAGTCAAAGAGATGCTCAAAAGTCAGTCTCCCGATCTCATGAAGCAGCTATCGGATACTTTTGAAAGTATCGTAATCGGGACGGCGCTTGAGTATACGCACGGAAGGCGAGTCGATGCTGCGACAAGACTCGGCATCGGCCGAAATACAATTACACGCAAAATCGCCGAGCTCAAACTTGAAAGCGAAGACTAACGGCCTTGATAATATGGGCGGTTATGAAGATCGCTGATATTGAACAACAACTTATCCAAGCCGGCTGCAAAAGCGTTCACATCGATCGCTTTTGGCGCAATTGGTATTCCGGCAAACCTCTGAACCGAAGCAAGGTACGCCTGCCTGCGGCGGCAGAGGCACTGTTGCCTCAATTAGAGGAATTCTTAACTCATCAATTGATGGCTCAGGAAAAAGCCGAATCCGAGACCGGCACGCGCTGGGTTCTCAAAGCCTCCGACGGCCAGCTGATTGAATGCGTGCTTCTTCCTCGAGAAGGCGTCTGTGTATCCACTCAAGTCGGATGTGCTGTCGGCTGCGTCTTCTGTATGACCGGAAAAAGCGGTTTGATCCGACAGTTGAGCGATCTGGAGATTGCCGGTCAGGTCCAATACGCCATGAGAAATGCGCCTGTGAAGAAAGTAGTTTTGATGGGAATGGGCGAGCCTTCTCATAATCTTCGTTCCGTTCTTTCTGCGGTTGAACATATCGTTCGGTATTCCGGCATCGGATACAAAGAGGTTGTTATTTCTACTGTCGGTGATAGGCGACTTTTCGAAGCGCTGCTGAAATCAGAAATCAAGCCGGCATTAGCAATCTCTCTGCACAGCGCAATGGATGAGAAGCGCAGAAGTTTGCTTCCCCGGGCCGCAGATTTAACCGTAAAAGAAATTTTAGAGTACGGTGCAAAATACGCAGAGGTCGGGAAATATCCGATTCAATATCAGTGGACCTTGATTAACGGCATCAACGACGGGATTGATGAGATTGAAGCGCTGACTCCTCTGTGGTCTCGGCAGGCTATCCTCAACATGATCCCCGTCAACGCTGTTGACGGCAGTCCATACCGGCGACCGTCGACAGAGCAGATCGATAAGATAAAGGAAGCATGCCGAGCAAATGGAATATTGCTTAAATTCCGTGACTCAGCCGCCCAGGATGTTGACGGAGGCTGCGGTCAGCTTCGCGCCAGAGCGCTAAAAAGAAAGCCGGCGTTACAGCCGGCTCAAGAGTTAAAGATCAAGCGTTAGTGTCACGGGCGCGTGATCACTCGGGCGTTCATTGCCTCTGACTTTCTTGTGAATTTCAACTCCGAGGTTCTTGCTGGCAAGAGCCTCGGAAATCAAAATATGGTCGATACGAAGGCCTCGGTTTCTTCTGAAAGCCATCATGCGGTAATCCCACCAGGAATAGGATTTTTCCGGCTGTTCAAAGGCGCGGAAAGAGTCCGTTAAGCCGAGATCGATAAGACGCTGAAAAGCCTCTCTGGCTTTAGGCGTGCAAAGCACGGATTCCGCCCAAGATTCCGGATCCCAAACATCGCGATCTTCCGGGGCGATGTTAAAGTCGCCGAGAAGCACTAAGTTCGGATACTCTTCCAGCTGGCTCGGAAGCCATTGAACCAGAGCTTCCAGCCAAGCGAGCTTATAAGGAAACTTTTCGCTCTCAACTGTTTCACCGTTCGGAAAGTATCCGTTGATGACGCGGAGTTTTTCGCTGCCGACTTGGACCGTTGTGGCTAAGAGACGGCTTTGCGGATCTTCGAAACCGGGGATGTTGCGAACTTCTTCGTCCGGAAGGAAGGTCAGCGGGTCACGAAGGATTGTGGCGACACCGTTGTAGGTTTTCTGGCCAAATGCATCCAGCGTATATCCTACTTCTTTGAAGGCGGCCGCATCGATGTCTGCCTCCTGCATCTTGAGTTCCTGAAGGCAGAGAATGCTGTTCTCTGTTTCCTTCAGAAAGTCCAAAACCTGCGGCTGACGAACCTTTAGAGAATTGACGTTCCAAGTCGTAATCGTGATGCTCATTTGGTCTCCAGCAAGCCATATTGACGGAGAAGTGCGTCGACGGAAGGTTTACGGCCGCGGAAAGCAACAAAGCTGTCCATTGCCGGGCGGCTGCCGCCGCGGGACAAAACTTCGTCCAGCCATTTGTTTCCGACCTCAGGATTGAAAATACCTTTCTCTTGGAAGAGGGAGAAGGCATCCGCAGAGAGCACTTCAGCCCACTTATAGCTGTAGTAGCCTGCGGCATAGCCGCCCGCAAAGATATGAGAGAAGGAGTTGGCAAAACGGTTGTACTCAGGCGGGAAAGTGACCGCGACTTCTTTTCTGACTGCAGTCAGGATCTTTTGGACCGCATCTTTTTCCGGATGTGTGTCCATATGAAGGAGCATATCGAAGAGGGCAAATTCGATCTGGCGAACATTTGCCATTCCGGCACCGTAGTTTTTGGCAGCAACCAGTTTGTCGAAGAGTTCGCGCGGCATGGTCTTGCCGGTCTTGACATGATGCGTAATGGTCTGCATCACATCCCAATTCAAAACGAAGTTCTCCATGAACTGGCTTGGCATTTCAACTGCGTCCCATTCCACGCCGCTGATGCCGGATACGGCCAATTCTGTCTGGCGGGTCAGCATATGATGCAGGCCGTGACCGAATTCGTGGAAAATCGTTTCGACGTCTCTTAACGTCAGAAGAGAAGGATTGTCTCCGACGGGTGCGGCGAAGTTGCAAACAAGGTAAGCAATCGGTTTTTGGATTTTTCCGTCAACCTCACGACGGGAGATCTGGTCATTCATCCATGCGCCGCCTCTCTTTCCGTTGCGGGCATAAAGGTCCATATAGAATCCGGCGATCTCTTTGCCTTCCTTGTCTTCAATGACAAAGAATTTGACGTCATCGTTCCAGACGGGCGCTTTCTTTTCTTTGATCTTGATCGAGAACATCTTCTCGACAAGTCCGAACATTCCTTTGAGAACAGCAGGTTCCGTGAAGTATTGTTTTACTTCATTTTCAGAGTAAGAGAATTTTGCTTCACGGAGTTTTTCGCTGATGAAAGAAAGATCCCAAGTCTGAACATCCTTAATTCCTAGCATATTCTTGCCGTAATCGATAAGTTCTTCCATTTCTTTCTCTGCAGCTGGTTTGGCCTTGGCCGCTAATTCTCGCAGGAAAGAAACGACTTGTTCGGGAGATTCTGCCATTTTCCGAACCAAGGAGACTTCGGCAAAATTTTTATAGCCGAGAAGATGAGCGTCTTCGACCCGCAGTTCGAGCAGACGATTAATGATCGGCAGATTGTCTTTGCCAGCAGGCGAGAACTCAGAGGCGCGAGTCACGTATGCGTGATACATCTTCTCACGAAGCTCTCGATTTTCTGCGTACTGCATGATCGGCAGATAATTCGGCATATGCAAGGTGATCTTGTAGCCCTTGGCGCCCTCGGCTGCAGCCTGCTGGGCATAGAGATGCAATTCGGCCTCAGGGACACCTTTGAGCTCATCTGTGTCTTCCGGGAGGTAAAGCGCAAATTCATTAGTGCAGTCGAGAAGATTTTCAGAGAACTTCTGAGAAAGTTCGGCTTCCTCTCGATTGATCTCGGCCATCTTCTTCTTGCCGGCGTCATCTAATTCGGCGCCGGAGAGAACAAAGCCTTCTAACTCTTTGTTAATGATCCTCTGACGGGTTGAGGAGAATTTCTCAAAAGCTTTCTCGGCTTTCAAGGCTTTGTACTTTGCATAGAGTTCCTCATCCATACCGAGTTCGCTGAATACTTCGGAAATCGGAGGAAGAAGTTCATTAATCGTAGCTCTCAACTCGGGCGTATCGGCCACGCTGTTCAAATGTTCGACAACCGACCAAACATAGGAGAGATTTTCAGAAGCATCTTCAATCGGCGTAACTAAGGTGTCCCAAGTCGGTTCTTTATCGGAAGCTTTTACTGAAGCTACGGTGTCTTTCAGACGTTGAATCAGTGCAAGCACCGCCGGTTTAAAGCTGTTCGGATCAAGCTTGGGAAAATTAATCAGCTGGGTCTTATCGTCAATGATGCTCAGGATGTTAATTAAATCACACATGTATAGATTCCTTACCGAGATATTTTTTGCAGACGCTTTTCATAAGCTTCAACCGTATTAGAGAGAAGCATTGCGATGGTCATCGGTCCGACACCGCCGGGAACCGGAGAAATATAGCCTGCAACTTTGGCGACTTCTTCGGTGTCAACATCTCCGCAAAGTTTTCCTTCGGCATTGCGATTCATACCGACATCAATCACGGCGGCGCCGGGTTTAACCATATCAGCCGTGACGACTTTTTCTTTACCGACCGCAGCGACAATGACATCGGCCTGAAGAGCGAGCTCTTTCAAATTCTTGGTTTTACTGTGCGCGACCGTGACGGTGGCATTTTTTTCAAGCAGCATGATGGCCATCGGTTTTCCGACAATATTGCTTCTGCCGATGACCAAAGCGTGGGCGCCGGTGAGAGGATAGTCCACGGATTCCAGCATTTTGATGACGCCGTATGGCGTGCAGCTGCGGAAGCCGCCGATGCCGGTCACGACAGAACCGACGTTGACAACATGGAAACCGTCAACGTCTTTATCTGCACGGATTGTCTCAATGACTTTTTGCTCGTTGATATGACGGGGCAGGGGGAGCTGTACAAGGATTCCATCCACGGAATCGTCGGCATTGAGTTTCTCCAAAAGTGCTAATAACTCCGCTTCTGAAGTTTCAGCAGGAAGCTTTTCCAATTTAGAGGTAATGCCGACATCGGTGCAGGCTTTGATCTTGTTGCGGACGTAAACCTGGCTTGCCGGATTATCACCGACAAGAATGACCGTCAGTCCGGGAGCCCTCGAACTTAATTTGAATTGTTCTACTTTTTCCTTCAAGCCGGCTCGAACGGATTGTGCGAGTGCTTTTCCATCAATTATTTTTGCGTTCATTGTTATGAAAAGAGTAAGTAAGACCGATCCATTGTAAGGATATTCACAGAGCCTAAAACCTTTGCTCACAAGAACGAGTAACAAAAGATCTTCGGCCGAGAAGAGGCCGTAAAAAGAAAAGGAAGGCGGAGTGCCTTCCTTTGTGACGCTGTCTAAAAGACTATCTCATAGATCCGGAGTCTTTGACAGGAGGTCTGTTTGCATTCATGACGACGCGCATCAGATCTGCAACGGTGCCGGAATTGGTTTTATCCATAATGGAAGCACGGTGGGCTTCAACGGTCTTAATAGAAATACCCAAGTCAGCGGAGATTTGTTTATTCAGACGGCCGCTCACAATTCTTTCAAGAACGTCCTGCTCTCTGGGAGTCAGTTTGCTCAGAAGAGCGTCGTTCAAGGAGCGCTGTTCAGCCTTGGCTTTACGCTGACGGGCTTCCTGCAGCATTCTTTCGATTAAAGAGCGCAGGGCGGCCTGGTCAAAGGGTTTTTCAATGAAGTCAACCGCCCCCTTCTTCAAGGTAGAGACTGCCATAGAAACGTCGCCGTGACCGGAGATAAAGATAATAGGAATATCGCACTTTCTGGCGATAAGGTGTTCCTGAACTTCCAAACCGCTCATGCCCGGCATTCTGACGTCAAGGACGAGAACGGCGATAGCGTTCGGATCGAATTTGGCGAGGAACATTTCACCGCTTTCGAAAAGTTCAACGCGGTAGCTGGAAGCTTCGAGAAGCCACTTGAGAGAATCACGTACGGCTTCGTCGTCTTCAACGATATACACAACACCTGCGGTATCCGGAGATTCCTGAGTGTAGGGTTTCGAGGTCATCTGAATCATCATGTGCCTTTCTAATTAATATATTCTTACAAGCAATCCATTATCTTAATCTATAGGATGATAAGAATCGCTAACTGAGATATCTTGTATCACGTGAAGATATTATATATCTTAATCACACCCCTGGATAGTACAGAAGGCGTATCTCTTTAAATTGAAACACAATTATTTTTGTTTCTGTGCCTCGGAATCTTTCGTGAAACAAATCTTCAGGTCGAAGAAAAATACGGCGCCCCCGCCTTCGTTGTCTCTTACACGGAGCCTTGAGTTATGAGACTCTGCTATTGTCTGGCAAGTACTCAGACCTAGGCCGAGGCCGTTCTTCTTAGTAGAAAAGAAGGGTGTGAACAGGCTTGCTTTCATCGTATCGCTGATTTCGGGGCCGTGATCGCCGACAGACAATTCAACGTCTTTAGCGCCGACCTTCGCACTGACCGTGATGGTTTTGTCCTCACTGCCGTGTTCCAAAATAGCCTCAGCAGCATTACGAATAAGATTCATGAGAATCTGCATGATCTGGACCGGATCGCAAATTACATCAGGCACGACAGCAGGCAGCTCGTAAACCACCTGAACACCGGCATATTTCTTCTCGATCAGACGTCCGAGCTCCATCGTGTCAGAGAATACGCTATTCAAAGACACGCACTCCAATGTTGTCGGGCGGCGTTTGGCAAACGCTCTGATGTTCTTAATAATTTTGTCGATGCGTGCAGCCTGATTAGCAATCTTTCGATAGATCTCCAGCACCTGAGCCTTGTTTACTTCCGGCGCCCTGTCAATCACTTCCAGTGCTGTATTGGCATAAGCGGTAATCGCGGTGAGCGGCTGATTAATTTCGTGTGTAATCGTAGAGGCCATCTCGCCGAGCGTAATGAGGCGCGAAGAGTTTTCCATCTTACTGGTCTGCTCTTCGAATTCCTGCTCATTGATTTTTCTCTTAGTGATGTCCAGCGCTGACTGAAGGGTGAAGTGAGAGCCGCCCGGCAGTGTCACTCTGGCTTCTGCTACGGAGAACCAGCGGCCAAGAGAGTCGACCCAAACCTCTCCTTGACGATTGCCTTGCGGATCGAACGGTTCTTTAAAGGCCTTGGAAATCTCTAAGTGACCGTCTGCGGTATTTCCCAGCTGTTCCGTGTAGTGGTTATTGTGAATACCTAACATACTCCCGGTCGGTTTCTGCATCACGGCGGAAATACAAGACAAGACAGAGTTCAGAAGTCTTTCGTAGGAAGCGATAGAGTCGTTCGTGAGGTTCATGGACTGAGCCTCGACAGTGTTGTCCTGGATCATATAAATCCAGCCGATATGTTCGTTGTATGCCGAGTAGAAAGGCATCGCGAGCATCAGCGCTTCAAGCGTTTCATCATTTTTGCGGCGGATCGTCAGGTCAAAGCGGTACGGCTTACCGGGTTCTTCATGAGGACGGTCTTTCAGCAGCTGTGATGGAAGTTCAGATCCGTCTCCCCAGAAGGGATAAGGCGGTGTCTTGCCCAAAAGTTCTTCTTCTGAGTAACCGGTAATTTCCTCAGTTTGACCGTTTGTATAGACGATCTTGTTGTCCAAGTCGGTGATGATTAAAGCCAGGTTCATGGAATCTTCGATGGAGCGGCGAAGTTCCAGTTCTTTTAATGCGCGTTCAAGATCAGACTGATTCCTGCGCATTTCGCGGTTGAGGAAAAAGAGTGATAGAAGCAGAAACAGCATCAGAGCGCCCAGCCAATAAATCAGCGGGCTGGCAAAGATCATTGGGCGTTCGAGAACGTTGCAGCCGTACAACTGAATGGAAGGCGGCAGCGGGTCAGCTGCGCGTACGTGACTCGGGATGGTGTAGTCATCCGGCGGGTTGTAGGCAGCTCGGCCGGCAATTTCTTTTGTTCCGTGAAGGAATGAGAATTCGTAATCGGAAAGCAGCGACTGAGGAGTTGAAACTTCCAAAAGTTTGTTCAGCGACAGTCTGGCGAGGAGAGCATATGTTTTTTCGCCGATGGCAAAGGGATAAATGATGACGACAGAAGGCGAAGAAATGTCGCCGGGCGTAAACCAGAAAGAAGAGTAAGAAACGCGGTTAGAGAGGAAGGCGTCTCCGATCGCATCGCGGACGACCTGCGGATAATCCAGATAGTTATATTGACGAAGATCGCTTCTGCCAAGCCGAGGATTTACAACAGACTCCAGGCCTTTGCCGCTCGGTTCAATGACACGAAGCAGAATAACTTCGGGGCTCGACGAGATAATTTCTCTGCCGTACTTATTTACAACGGCGGGGTTGATACCGTCCAGCTCCATTTTTTCGATCATGCGGGCCATGGAGGCGGAGATGCCCCGCATTCTCATTTCAATGTTATCGGCAACCTTTGCCGTGCTCTTCATCAGATTAGTTCTGAGAATAGTTTCGTTATTGGCACGCACGTTGAAATAGAAAGCCGAGAAGATGACGACAATGAGGACCGCGATCGCCCAGATGAACGGAGTTGTACCGCTCGGAAGATTAGAATGACTTTTTATGCCCGCAAAAGCCGACGAGAATCCGTCTAACAAGTCGTTGCTTTGCGAAATGTGCTTCTTATAAGTCATGGCAATCTTTCTAAAAATTTATAGTTAGGGGCGTTTCTAAAAAAGCGCCCTAAGATTTGTTCTTCGAAAGATACAAATCGTTAATTCTTAATTATGCCACTCCTAGGATAAAGCCTTGAGGCCATAACAGGCTGAAAGTTCTAAGGAAGCTCTGTAAAATGCTTGATTCTTCCCAATGGCCTTTAGAGACTTAATTTTCAAAGGATCTGGCCGAAATTTTCCATTCAGGAGGAGTTGATTGGG
>LARN01000059.1 GCA_000980495.1 Acinetobacter sp. N54.MGS-139
CGGTCTAAAGTCTCCAGGAACTTTGTTCTTCTGGCACCGCCCAGCTGCGGTGAGGTTTCTGCAAATAAATCAGCGAATGTGGGGGCTTTAATCTTCATAGTCACACTTTTCGGTAGTGTGCTAATTATAGCATATCACCCACCTTTTGTGCAGAGGTTCCCTAACTTGGCGTTGTATGTATTTCTGAAAACAATCGCAAAGTTAGCTTTCCAAAAAAATGTGAATTTCCATCATTGGATTGTCTGATTAGCCGTCCTACTTAATGGAATAGACACCCAGTTCTTGATGGAAAACATACTCCCACCGTCGTTTACCTGAGAATAAAGCCGTGGCGTGGGTTACCTTTCTTTCGGATATTCATACCCAGATTCTTTTAGCAATTTCTCAAAACAATTTTTTGGCGTAAATTGCATCAATGGAAAGAAAACTGAAAGAAGTCAAACTTGATTCGGCTAAACGTTTTCAGAGTTATACGATTGAAAGATCAATCACCTTTAATTGGAGTAATTGATTTTAAAACAGCTCAGAAGTCGCCGAACAACCTTGAGATGGAGTACGGGGTTTATGCTCTCTATTTGGAGGATGTGTCAGTGTGTTCGTTAAAGTACGGAGCTTATCCCTGCGACTATACGAGCGGCACTTTGGTTATGTTTGCTCCGGGACAGCGAGCACGTCTTGATAGTCCTGAAGCGCAGGTAAGACCCGACGTCATCGGACTTTTGTTTCATCTCGATTTAATAGAAGGGACGCCCTTGGGTTTAACGATGGGGAAGTACACCTTCTTTTCATATAAAGAGGCCGAATCTCTGCATTTATCTGATTCTGAAAGGGATATTTTTAGAAGGGCCCTTCAGGAAATCGCTGAACATCTTAGAGTTCCGGCGGCAAGGCATACAAGAGATATTTTGGCGAGCCGGATTCAACTTTTGCTGGATTGCGTCAATTCTTTCTATGTTAGACAGTTCGGGACTCGGCACGCTATTAACCTCAAGATATTGCAAAACTTCCGAGTCCAGCTCAAAGGTTTTTACGTTGAGGGCCGTAGCACGAATGGTTTTCCTTCGGTTTCTTATTTTGCGGAAAAAGCGAATCTTTCCCCCGGTTATTTTGGCGAGCTCATAAAGAAAGAAACCGGTAAAACGCCGCAAGAATTAATCGGAAACCACATTTTGGAGTGTGCGCGGCAGAAACTGGTTTTGTCAAAAGATTTTGTGAGCACTATTGCTTACGATCTAGGTTTTACGCATCCTCAGCACTTTACGCGTTTCTTTAAGCAGCGAACAGGTATGACGCCCAAGGAATTTAGGCAATCAGCAATCCGAAGGGATAAATGGGTTAGATAGAAAGGCTCCTGTGAACAAGGAGAACTCTCACTAATTAAATAAGCTAAATAAGCCCCGGGTGACTTGTTTATATGGCTTGTTTTTAGGAAATTGATAACGAAAGGACTAGAAGCTGTGCAGAGATTTCATGGGTCCTTTTCCTCCGTTCCTGATTCTTCTAGTCCAGCAGGTTCAGTATCGCTACTGCACCCGTCGTTAAAGAAACGAGTCTAAATCGTAAGGATGCTTACTGCGTAAAATTCAGAGATATTAAGGGTTTGCGAGAATCCTCAATAAAGATTGAGGGGCAAAAAACACTTCTTCCAACCGCAAGCCGAGATTGGACAGTTCAAGTCTGAAGAAAAGAAAAAACAAAAGCTACCAGTTACGGTGGTGTTTTCGATGGTGCTTTTTTCGAAGAAGAACTCTAACCATTTGAATAATTAGAATCGGTTGGCGGAGAGGGGGGGATTCGAACCCCCGAAACCTTTAAAGGGTTTACACGCTTTCCAGGCGTGCGCCTTAAACCACTCGGCCACCTCTCCAAAAGAGAATTGAATTCTATAGGAAAAAAAAATCCTTGTCATCTCGATTGAATGTAAAAATTTTGAATATTTCTTCTCAAATTGCCCAACGCCCTGATTGCAATAGAAAAGATTTTGAAAATTATTTGTCTTTTAATTTTTTCCCATTGTGGGAGAAGTGCAAAATTAAGGGTTATCCCGAGAAATACAATCCAAAATAACTCGAGAATGAGGAGATTAAAAATGAGAATGTTGCGTAGGAACGCATTGTCGTTCTTAACTTGTATGCCTATCGCAGCAGCCGCCGGTGCATCCGTCGCGACTGCGGCAGTTCCTGAGGAAAAGCCCAAGACTTCCGGAAAAATTCTTTTCGTGGTAACTAGTCATGGAGAACTTGGAAACACAGGTAGGAAGACCGGTTACTGGCTCTCAGAAGTGACACACCCTTGGAAAGTTCTTAAAGACGCAGGATACGAAATTGATTTTGTCAGTCCCTTAGGCGGGGAATGCCCGTCAGAGGGAATTGATGCTTCCGATCCGATTAATAAAGAATTCTCACAGGATTTATCGGCCCAGAAAAAGATCAATTTCACGATGAAGCCCTCAGACGTGAAGCCGGATGAATATAAAGCCATCTTTTTTGCCGGCGGCCACGGCGTTATGTGGGATTTTCCTGACAACAAAGAACTGGCCGCCATAACGTCTAAGATTTACGAAAACGGCGGCGTGGTGGCAGCCGTTTGCCACGGGCCGGCAGGTTTAGTCAACGTGAAACTTTCGAATGGAAAGTACCTCGTGGAGGGGAAAAACATTAACAGCTTTACAAACTCAGAAGAAAAGGGTATTGGTTTAGACAAGGTTGTGCCGTTTGCACTTGAAACTGCTTTAGTAAAACATGGGGCAAAATTTCAGTGTTCGGATAACTTCCAGTCACACGTCGTTGTCAATGACAGAGTGATTACAGGGCAGAATCCGATGTCGGCGATGGCCGTAGGCGCTGCTATTCGCACCGCCCTTCAAAATTAAACTGTAAATTAAGAGAGGATAGGTCGTGGAAGGAAAGATTATCCCCAGCATTATCCTGGCCGCCGGGTTCATAGGCGGCGTTGCCCTCTTCGGAAATCAAGTCGGCAACGGTGTAAATGCGCTCTTGAATAAAGACCGCATCGTGACGGTGAAAGGTCTTTGCGAAAAAGAAGTAAAAGCGAACCATGTTATTTGGCCTCTGAGCTTCAATGAGATGGGCAATGACCTGGCTACGGTTTATGACAACCTTGAAAAGAAGCAGGCCACCGTTTTTGAGTTTTTGAAGAAAGGAGGGATTGAACCTTCTGAAATCTCATTAGCGGCACCGAAGGTTAACGATACGTTGGCAAATAATTATGGTCCTAACCGCCCGCCGTTCCGTTACATCATCACTCAGGTCATCACGATTGCGACGGATAAAGTAGACACGGTCCGCAAGCTTATGGAAGCTCAGAGGGAACTTCTGAAACAAGGCGTTGCTCTGACGAACGATTACAGCTACATGACGAATTATTCGTTTACCGGGTTGAATGAAATCAAGCCAAAGATGATCGAGATTGCGACAAAGAATGCGAAAGAAGCAGCTAAGAAGTTCGCAGAAGATTCCGGCTCAAAACTCGGAAAGATCAGAAGAGCTAACCAAGGCGTTTTCTCTATTACCGATAGAGATGACAACACACCTTTTATCAAGAATGTTCGTGTCGTAACGACAGTTGAATATTTCTTGAACGACTAAACGAAAGAGCGGCGCTTCAAGCGCCGCTCTTTCGTCTCTAAACTTTAGTTATTTAGCCTTGCGGGAAGAGAAGAAACTCTTCTTAGGCTTTGTCACTTTAATACCTGCTTCGGAAGCAACGAGAAGCACATCAGCGCCTCTATTCCCAAAAATGCCGCAGGTCACAACGCCCGGGATCTTATTAATGGCGTTTTCTAACAGCTGAGGTTCTTTAATTTGAAGACCATGGACATCGATGATGTTATTGCCGTTGTCCGTGATGAAATCACGAACGACAGGATGACCGCCTAAATCTTCCATTGCTCTGGAGACAGAGCTCACAGCCATCGGAATGACTTCCAGAGGCAGAGGGAATGCACCGAGTTGTTTGACAACTTTGCTTTCGTCAGCGATACAGACAAATTTTTCAGATGCCTGAGCGACAATCTTCTCGCGGGTCAGCGCTCCGCCGCCGCCCTTGATCATGCAGAAATTGCCGTCAATTTCATCGCATCCGTCAATGTAAACAGGAAGGTAATCAACGATGTCATTCAAATCGCAGACAGGGATACCATAGGCGAGAAGCTGTCGGGTCGTGGCCTCTGAGCTGGAAACGCAGCCTTTTACTTTTTTACCGGAAGTAGCCAATTCAGTGATGAAAAATCCTACTGTTGTTCCGGTGCCTACGCCAAGATATTCTCCTTCGACAACATATTCGAGGGCAGCTTTGGCAGCCATCTGCTTAAGTTGATTCTGTAATTCCATTGTTTTTCCCGAAATAAAAAGAGGCGCTTTAAAGCGCATGTCGAGGATATTTTAGCGATGGGAAAGGCCCTATCTGATGAACACGGCTACATTTTGAGAAGCGAATAACGGTTGATGCTTTTTTGAGAGGATGGCTGAAAAAGATGCGGAGTGGGGGACTTGAAAATTAGTAAAATAAAAGAATCACAATTAGACGAACTATAGAATAAATTTCAAAGACTGATCCTGCTTTCAGAAAATCCTAAAAATCCAATAGTTATGGCAATTTTTCTAACGAAAAATTGCCATTATTTTTGATTAATTGCTTGATTATATAGTTTAATTTAGTATAATAATAAGACTATATTAAAATGATTTAAAGGCAAAAAAATGGCTGTTCCTGAAGAAGTCAAAAAGGTTCCGCGTCCGGTTAACACTACTGTCTATGACGCCTGCAGAGACGGACCGAAGCGATTCTTTGTTCGGGAACGGATTGGGTGTAAGTACATCAAAGGCCATAATCCGCAGCCCGTTTACGGGAAGGTTATTGGCTATATCTACGAAGGAAAGTTCATTCCTAAGGGGCTGGAATTGAGAACTGATAAGCCCGACAGTCTTTCCTTTGGCAGCGCTGCCTTTGCTTATTCTGTCTGCCAAACCCTTAAGCAGGAACTCTTCGAGAGCTTCGAAATCAAAACTGCTCTTACCTTACTGACAATCGCTCTTTTGAGAGTTCTTAAACCCCGGGTTCCCAACAGCCGACTAAATTCTCTTTACGAACGCAGCTGGATATCGATGTTCATTCCCGGAATACAGCTGTCCGGTAATACGGTCTCAAAACTGCTCAACAATCTTGGGAAAGACGCCGAGAAAAGGAGACATTTCTTTGCACGACGCCTCAGTAACGTAAGCGGCTTTGAGCACATCGCGATTGACGGGACACTCAAACAGGACAGCAGTATTGTCAACGATCTTTCCGGCTTCTCCTATAAGTCCCGTCTGAAAGGATGCCGCGATATCAGCGTGATCTATGCCTACGATATTGAAAGGATGGAGCCGCTCTGCGCTCAAGTCTTTCCCGGCCATTGCATCGATGCAAGCGCTTATCGGGAATTCATTCGCGAAAATAAAATCGAAAAGGGAATCATTGTTGCTGACAAGGGCTTTCCGTCTTCAAAGTTGGCCGATGAACTTAAGCAGCATCCGGGACTCCGCTTCCTAACTCCGGTCCGACGCAACGATGTAAATATCGAAAAGCTGGAACTTCTCAAATTTGACGGAGTTCTGGCCGGCACGAAACAACAAGTTCTTTATGCCAAACGCAAAAGCGTTTCCGGAAGATTCTTTTACTCATTTAAAGACACCGGTTTAGAGAGCTCCGAGCAGAAAGACTACTTGAATCACAGGCTCAGACATAACGACTTTAATAATGAAAATTATCTGGGAAAGAAAGAAAAGTTCGGTCTCATTGTCTTTGAATCAGACCAAGATCTATCTCCAAAGAGCGCCTACCTTTGCTATCAGGACCGATGGCTGTTGGAACTCATGTTTAAAAAATACAAATCTAATGAGCAGCTTGTAGATTCCAGAGTGCAGAGTGACTTCTCTGTTTGGGGCTCGGAGTTTGTCAATTTCTTAGCAACAGTCATTACTGCAAAGATGGTGAAAAAGGCCGATGAGAAGAAGTTATTGGACAAGTTCACTTATGGTGAACTCCTCGATGAACTTGAGCACATTTGGAGAAAAACTGCTGCTAAAGGGCCGGTTCAATCTTCTGATCCTTATTGGGTGCATCCCTTCAAAGACGGAATGCAAATCCTAGAAGAGCTGGGATTATCCGAACCTATTGCAACCCTGGATGGGGAACCTAAGCCTAAAGGCAGGCCTAAAAGGAAACCTGTCTTTGTCGGTCCTAAGAGACCTAGAGGAAGGCCGAAAAAGACGGAAACCGACTAGCATATAGTACAAATAATTGAGAAACCTTTAGTAAAATTGATAAAGAAAGTACAAATATCCCGTGTTTTTGATTTATTTGTAAGTTATTTTTTTTGTACTAAAATCGTGTATCACTCTAAAAGAAAAGGAAAAAATTATTTAAATGACGTTTTCCAAAAGGGTCTGTCTGCGAACAAATAACCAATTAACGTGATAAGATTTCCGTTTGCCTGAACAGGACAGGAGGAAGAATGGGATCCGATCCTAAAATTAGAAGAATACTTTGTCAGAGGCTTCTACAGCTCAGACATGAAAACAACCTTACTCAAGCCGAACTCTCCAGTCTGAGCGCGATACCTCAGCCGGTCCTTTCTCTTTATGAGAACCAGGGCAGTTCAAGATCTCCGACGCTTTATGCTTTAGTGCGCCTTGCAAACGCATTGAACGTTTCTACTGATTACCTTTTAGGCCGCACCGACGATAAAAGCGGAGCAAGGAATTTGATCTCAGAAGACTCGGTTATATCACAGCTTTCAAGAAGAGACCGTCAAGTCCTGCTCAGAGTTGCTGAAGGTCTCCATGCGGCTTCCGTTCAAAAACAGGAAGCAATGAAGTCCAGCCGTACTCAAAAGATAGTTCCTCCTGCGGATGTAAAAAACGCTCGATAATTTCGAGCGTTTTTAAGGGAGGACTTCTCTTAGTTCGTGAAATTTCGGCAGCCCGGCACTTTAGAAATTTCACAAGGGAGCGCGCCGGCTTTTACGTTCTTCGGAGTAGCCGTATGAATGTAATAGGCCATTCTGAGGTTGCCTTTTTGATTTTCAGAGCAGTCTTTGTCAAAAGTGCATGCATATTCCGAATGAGCAAAGTCCTGCTGCTCCTGAACGAAACGTGCAGCAGCCTGGTCCCAAGACTCTTTATGCTGCGTCATATTTATAAGAATCGCCTTTTGGGCTAATTTGATTCGTGTCGGATTTTTAGAGGAAATATCCAGGAGCGGTCTATAGACATGATAGAACTGAGGGGCCGGATGGTTCTTCAGATAGGTCAGTTTTTCCTGGGCTTCTTCTCTCATCTTGGCTAATTCTTCGGCCGGTGTTCTGTCGGTCAGATCTTTTGCATCAACCCAGCCTCGTGCCGTTCTAAAAATAGTTTTTCCACCGAAGCCTTTGTCTTCTGCCCGAAGCGTTAATTTTGCCGGACGCTTCATCTCATGACATTCTTTTCGTCTGAGCTTGCGGGCTTTTTCTTTTTTGAAGGCATCTACGTTTTGAGACTCCAATTCGTCAAGAGCAATCAAGTTGTCTTTTTTCCTGCAGGTCAAAACTCCCTTTCCGAGGGTGGCTGTGCCAAGAGGCACGGGTCGTTTAAGCTCGGTTCGAAGAGCTCTTAAGTAATGGTCCTGTGTGCTGATTTCTGAGATTTCAATAGATTTTTCTTCAGGACTTTCAGCAAAATCCGATCTGACCGTCTCGGGAGTGAGTTCTCCTTTATTGGCCTGAGCAAGATTGAACTCTCGATTCAAACGAGCATGTTCAACAAGCTCATTGATTTCAAAATTGTAGTAATCAGCAGGCAGCTGCTTGCTAACTTTATTCAGGGTCTTACCCAGAAGATATTTGTCTCCGCCGAGAGCAGCAACCTTTGCCGCGTCTGCCTTAGGGAGGCTGCTGACGGCATCTTTAACATTCTTTTCAGTGATCTCAACGTCCGGATCCATTGAGCATGCGGAAAGCAAAAGAGCACAAAGCACTGAGAAGGAGAGAAGGATATTTTTTCGGACAAATATTTTCATAATTGTTATTAAGAAGATCAGGGTTTTCGTCTAACTAAGGATACTTCATACACGAGATCAAGGTGCAGAAGATTGGCTAATTTTCGAAAAATTTTCCTAATCCGGATGCTCTGAAGTTTTGCGTTTCTAGATCTTCATTATTTTAAAAATCCTCAATAAAACATAAGGCTAATGTTGAAATCGAGGATTTTTTGTGCTAAACTAGATCATTATATATGGAGATCTATTAATGACAAATCCGAAGCTTCCTCCGATTCTGATCAATAAGGCAGGTTCCGTTTATTACGTTTACACGTATAAAAACGTTTGGGATAGAGAACTCAAGCGGAGCAAAAGAGGTGAATCCAAAAAGATTGGGACAATCCTTGGCGGCCAAAAGGACGGAAAAATTCGTTTTGATGAGGCTTTCCTTCAGGAACATCCTGAATTTCGGAACTATCAGGTTGAGAGAAAAGGAAAAGATTATGTCTTTACGCAGATCTCCGAAGAAGGCATCACTCTTGAACAGGCTCGCAACATAAAGAAGCTTCACGCCGGTGCTACTTGGGCTTTAGATCAGATCGTTGCCGATTCCCCCGTCGGAGAGTTCTTAAAGGAGTGCTTTCCAAGGAACAAAGACTATAAAAAAATCCTTTCCTTGGCGTACTTTTTAATTCTTAATCAGAACAACAACGTTAGTTTCTATGAAACCTTTGCAGAGACGACAAGACTGCCGTATCCGCGGCCGCTGAGCTCTTCGGCGATAACTCGCCTCTTCCAGAGGATAGAGCTGCGCGATGCCC
>LARN01000063.1 GCA_000980495.1 Acinetobacter sp. N54.MGS-139
CGGTCGCCTTGGTTGCTTAGGAAAATTATACGACCTCGCTTGCAGTTCAAGAGGGCGTTAGTGGCAAGCAGAAATCCCAAAAACTACTAATTGAAGACTAAGAAATAGTGTTCCGGTTTAAGTGAAAAGCCGCAGCAAATTCCGACACGATCGGTTTTGTCTGCGGCCTGTTTTGACTAAGGCGTCAAATGAAGATTACTTAATGTACTGTTCTTCCCACTTAGCCATGGTGCCGTTGTCCTTGATGGTCTTCATCCAGTCGTTCACAGTGGCTTCAAGTTTCGGATAACCCTGTTTCATCAGAACACCGAAGTGGTTTTCTGTGAAGGGTTTGTCGACCAGCGGAGCAGCAACCTTAGGATTGTCCTTGGCGTAGCGGCGAGCTTCCATCGTTTCGGTGATCATGACATCGGCTTTGCCTTCGCCGACCAAGCCCGGGATCTCAGCATTGTGTTCATGCATCATGAGCTGAGCTTTCGGAGTCATTTCCTTGGCAAATTTTTCGTTGGTGCCTCCCGGGTTGTACATCACGCGAACGGACGGCTGGTTGACGTCGTTCAATTCTTTGAACTGACCCGCCTTGTTCTTAGTGACGAGAATCGTTTTACCGAAAGTGAGATAACCGTCGGACATGGTCATGACCTTTTTACGGGCATCCGTAACGGTAATACCGCTCATGGCAACGTCAAACTTATCGGCCATTGTGTCGGCCTGTAATGTCTTCCAAGAGGTCGGAACATATTTGAGCTTAACACCGAGGTATTTGGCCAGGGACTGAGCCATTTCTGCGTCAAAGCCTTCGTATTTCCCGGTTTCTTTGTTGAGGTAGCTCATCGGCTTGTAATCGCCGGTAGAACCGACTAAGAGTTCGCCGGAGGCCTTAATTTGTTCTAAGGAGCGGGCCTCTGCCATGCTGGCAAATGCAGCAGTCACAGCAGCTAAGGATAAAACCAAAATGGAAGTGACAAGTTTTCCGTGCTTCATTTTTATAAGTTCTCCTAAACGAGGTTTGATCGACTCAGTATACGACTCAAAACCATCTAAAACAAAAATAAATCCCATTCTTTTAAAAGATTTCGCAAATATTTCCCGTTTTATTTGCGGCGAGTGGGAACGCAAAGCCTTTTAATTTCAAGGCTTAAAAGTATTAAGGTCTTCTTCAGACATTATTTTAGCAAAATATCTGAATAATCAAATAAATGCCATTCTTTAAAATAAGAAGCATGCAAAGAATTACCCCATCTGAGACGCTCGATGATCTGCAGCATAAGGCCGCTCGGCTGGTCTTCAATGGTGAGTCGTTTTTGAGTCCGAGGATGGATGAAGCTGATTCGGCCGCAGTGGAGAAGGAGGCGATCTCCGCCGAAATACTCCGCAAGAGCGCGGTTCAGAGGCCCTTTGCCGTAAGTCGCATCTCCGATGATCGGATGTGCGAGATGTTTGAGATGTCGTCTCAGTTGATGACGCCTGCCGGTAGCGAGTTCAAGAAGAACTAAGGAGAGGCGGGTGGTATCAAATTTTCCCGAAGGAACGGGTACCTCGGCTTCTGCCAATTTATGAAGATAAGAGAGTGCGTCTTGAGCTACTGTCTTCTGAACTCTCAGGTAGGGATCAACCGGGGGCTTTAGTGCATGGCGGATTTCAATATCTTCCGGTGTCCAGCCGCGTGCGACTGCGTAGTAGCGTTTATGGAAAGTTTCATGAGTTTGCTGACTCAGTGCCGAAACTATCTCCCTGTTGAGCCCGAACATCAGGATTCCGGAAGTGCCTCGATCCAGACGATAAACCGGACTCACGCGTTGGCCGATCTGATCGCGCAGCAACTGCAGTGCAAACTCGGTGTCGCCGTTGGCAATTTCCGTTCGGTGCGTCAGCATCTTTTCCGGCTTGGAGACAACGACAAGGTCTTCGTCTTGATAGAGGATTTTCAGTACGGTCATGAGCGGAAAGTTCGGAGAAGGAAGCGCCGGCAGAGGGATCGGTAAAAAATAAGGACTCGATTCTAGCGAACCGAGTCCTAAGAAGAAAGATGAAACTAAAGCATCAAATTAACCGCGGATCAGGAAGATACCGATGATAACCCACAGCAGGAGGAAGACTGTATCGATGCTCATCAGCACGATCGGTGTCCAGCCGACTTCCTTCAGTTTGCCCAGAGAGGTCTTTAAACCAAGGGCAGAAATGGAAATCAAAATGAACAGTCTGGAGATTTCGCCGAGTGTGTTGGAGACATTCGTCGGAATAATTCCAGTGCAGTTCAAAGCGGCCAGAGCGATGAAGCCGAGCAGGAACATCGGAATGTTCTTGTACCAGGGCTTGGCTTTCTCTTCTTCAGTGCGATGTGCCTTAGAGGGAAAGACAAACATGAAGATGATGAGGATCGGGATCAGAAGAGCGACACGAATCATCTTCGTCAAGCTCGCGATTTCCAGTGCGTCCGGCCCGATCATGGCGCCGGCGCCCACGACCTGTGCAACGTCGTGAATGGTACCGCCTAAGAAGATGCCGGCATCGATGTGGTCAAAGCCGCACCATCCGGAGATGAACGGATAAAGAACCATAGCGAGGGTGGACAGGGCGGTAACCGTGACCACGATAGCAAGCAGAGCCTGTTCTCTTAACTGCTTATGGTTGAATGTGGCAGCTAAGGCAATAGCGGCAGACGCACCGCAAATAGCGGTAGAGGCGGCAGCCAGTGTGCCTTCGGTAAGCGGCCACTTAGAAAAACGGGTAATGAAAGCGCCGAAGAGCAGTGTGGCAAACACACCACCGATAATCATGGCAAGCAGGGCCGGAGACAGGAGTCCCAGCTGGCTCGCGGTGATTTTGGCACCTAACAGGCCTACGCCCCATCGGAGAACGGTTGTGGAGCAAAAATGAATACCGGCAAGCGTTCTCCGGTCCTCTGAGAGGAAGTGGAAAGCCATACCGATTAACAAGGCGAACAAAACAGCAGGACCGCCGTAGTGTTCAGAGACGAATAGTGAGGCAGCGCCGATAATGACGGCCATAAGCGTTCCGCGCCAGCGCGTTTCCAGCCAGTGTTTCAAACTAACTTTTTCTGTGGTCATGTTTTAAATTTCTCTTGTGTTCCATACGAGCCACACAATGGTGGGCTCGTCATGAATGTGCGGGAGCACCTTCTGACGGACAAGAGTGTGGTACTCGTTCAGCCATTTCTTTTCGTCGGGCTGCAGCCTTTCCGGAATGACGGCAGAAAGGTCTATCGGACAAAGAGTTAGTGTTCTGAATTTCAAGAAACGTCCGAATTCATTTTCTTCTGCGAATTCGGTCGCCACCAAATTTTCAATGCGGATACCCCAGCGGCCGGGACGATAAATACCGGGTTCATCACTGGTCACCATGCCTTCGGACATTGCTGTCTCTTTCGAGATAAACGCATCGGAACGAGGGCTTATCCGCGGGTAACTAATCCTCTGCGGCCCTTCGTGAACATTAAGGAAAAATCCGACGCCATGGCCCGTTCCATGCCCAAAATTAGCAAAATGTTGCCAGATGGGTGCCCGCGCAATCGGGTCTAATATCTGCGAGGAAATACCGTCGGGAAATACCGCCATCGCGAGCCTAATATTTGCCCGTAATACAGCGGTGTAATCTTCCTTCATTAAGTCGGTTGCTTCGCCGATCAACTTTGTACGGGTGATGTCCGTCGTACCTTCTGGAAATTGAGCTCCGGAATCAATGAGAAGGAATCCGTTCCCCCTGATTTGGGCGCCTCCGGTTTTCTCCGGTTGGTAGTGGGGGAGTGCGGCGTTTGGTCCGAACGCAGAAATCGTTTCGAAGCTAAGAGAAATATATCCCGGAAGAGATTTTCTGAAATAAAGAAGCTTGTCGGCGAGCGACTGCTCCGTCATTTCCTCTTTGCCTAAATTGCGGTCGAGCCACGCGAAGAACCGCACTAAAGCAACACCGTCTTTGAGCATCGCCTCCGAGATTAATTCGATCTCTTCCGGCGTTTTAAGCGCTTTCATGAGCTCGATAGGATTAGGCAATTCCAGCTGAGTGATTTGTTCCGGTAAGCGTGACAGAAGAGAGGCATTGATTTCTTCCGGGTCGGCCAGTACGGTTCCTGAGGAAAGAGATGCGAGTGCTGCACCGACGGAATGGTAAGGTGCTAAGACAACTCCTTCCTCAGCCAATTGTTCTTTCAGATCGGCAGGAACTTTTTCTTCGTTGATAAAAAGGGTGGCATTCCCTTTAGCCGGAATCAGCGAGTAGGCGTAGAAGACCGGGTTGTCCGGCACATCGGAACCGCGCAGATTAAAGATCCAGGCGATATCGTCGAGCTTAGATGTGAGCAGGTAGTCGGCGCCCTCTTTTTTGAGAACCTCACGCAGAGCGGTAAGTTTCTGTTCTCGGTTTCGCGGGGAAACTGTATGGTCAAAGATCGGCTTTTCAGTGCGTTCCGGTCTTTCTTCCCAGATGGTTTCTTCGGGCGTCTGACGAACCAGCGAGAGATGAAGATGTTTCTCGGCAAAAACTCGGGCGTAATTCTTGGCGTCTTTGCTGGAAATCAATTCGGAGTTGATGCCGACGCAGTCGTTGGCCATCAAGTGCGCGGCAAACCAGTCGGCAAACTCCGCGGCGTAGCCTTGGTTGAGTTTAACGAGTTCAATGCCGGAGCCCTCGAGCTGCTGCTCGGCCTGAACCCAGTAGCGGGAGTCGGTGACAAGCGCTGCGGCGTCCTGGGTCACTAAGAGAGATCCTGCAGAGCCCGTGAAGCCCGAAAGCCACTTGCGGAAGGCATAGTGTTCATCTACGTATTCGGAAAGATGAGGGTCTGCCATCGGGACGATCCAGCCGTTGAGACCGTGATCTTTCAAAAAAAAACGTAATGCAGACAGTCTGCTGCTGATAGAGGAGTTCACTGAAGCCTCCGCAATGGAAAATTAATAAACTTTGCGAATCGTTGCCGAGAGCGGAGTACCGCTTTCGTCGTTTTCGATCGTCTGGCGGCCGATGTGCATTTTCTCAACACGCCAGCCGGCATCTCGCAGTTCGTTCAACGTCGCAACGACGTCCAGGTCGGGACATTCGAAGGAAAAACCGGCAAGTTTGGTACCGGCGGTAAAAAGTCCTGCACCTTTGCAAACGGTTTCCGTACGCAAAGGTGCATCCAGAAGCGGATCAAGACCGGCACGATCGGCGTGCGGGATAAAAGCGGAATGCGGTCCGGTAGAAGAACACCCCGCTAAAGCCAGAGCAGCAAGCGCTGCGGCAGCTAAAAGTAAGCGTTTACTCACCATTTAATTTCTTATCCAAAAGACGACGATTTGTCATGCGCAAAGCATGTTCGGTAGTTTCCCAGTCGATGCAGGCATCGGTGACAGAGACACCGTACTTAAGCTGGGAAAGATCGGCAGGGATCTTTTGATTACCGGTATTGATGTTGCTCTCCAGCATGACGCCGCAAATCGATTTATTTCCGTTGACGATCTGAGTGATGCAGTCATTTAAAACAAACGGCTGCAGGTCGGGATTTTTCATGCTGTTGGCATGCGAGCAGTCGACAACGATGCGGGACTCGACACCGGCATTTTTGAGGGCTTTTTCAGCCAGCATGACGCTCACGGTATCAAAGTTCGGACGTCCGCCGCCTCCGCGAAGAACCAAGTGGCTGTAACGGTTGCCCTTGGTCTTGATAATGGAGCTTTGGCCGTTTTCATAGATACCGAGGAAGTAGTGGCTCTGGCGGCTGGCTTTAACTGCATTAATCGAGCTGTCTAACAGGCCGTCGGTGCCGTTCTTGAAACCGACCGGAGCAGACAGACCGCTTGCCATTTCTCTGTGGGTTTGGCTTTCGGTTGTGCGGGCACCGATGGCGTACCAGCTGACGAGTTCGCCCAAATACTGAGGACCGAAGGGATCCAAGGCTTCGGTGGCAACGGCCAGGCCCATCTCATTGATTTTGATCATGAGCTCGCGGGCTTTGAGCATTCCCTTGGCCATGTTGAAGGAGTTGTTCATGTCCGGATCGTTGATATAGCCTTTCCAGCCCACGACGGTTCTTGGTTTCTCAAAATAAACGCGCATGACCGGGAAGATGGTCTCGGAGATGTGTTCTGAGAGTTCAGCTAAACGCTGAGCGTAATCCAGAGCCGCTTTCGGATCATGAATGGAGCACGGGCCTGTGATGACCATTAAACGGTCATCTTCTCCCGTCAAAATCTGTTTGATTTGGTTTCTGCTTTTGTTGACGTTCTCGGCAGCGGCCTCGGTGAGAGGCGCCATTTTTTTGATTTCAGCCGGAGAAGGCATCGGTGCGAAACCTTCAATATTGATGTCTTCCAACGAAAAGCCGGCTTGCTGCTTCACTTCGTTTAATTTCGGAGTTTGCATAAACAACCACATTAAAAATCGGCCGAAGCGGCTCAAGTGTCAGGCTTCGGTCATAAAAAACAACTATCCTTGTCCGATTATAAGAAGGCGACCGCAGGAAAACTCCCGAGGCCGCCTAAAAGTTATCTATCCAGTGAACGGAAAAAGCCGTGGAACACAGGCTATTGTCCGCGAGCGGCCTTACGCCGAACAGAGGGCTTCCCGTCGGAGCGCTTGAATCCGGCAGGAGCGTTTCTTCTTGGCCCGGGGCGGCGATTTTTGTTCTGAGGCTTTGTCGGAGCAGAAACTTTCCAGTCAGAGTAATCCAGCCCGGGGAAATCGGACAATGGCAGGGGCTTCTTGATGAACTTTTCGATCGCAGCCAGCTGCGGCAACTCTTCCGGAGAAACCAGAGAATAAGCTTCTCCCGCTTCTCCTGCGCGTCCCGTTCTGCCGATACGGTGAACGTAGTCTTCTGCTTGCTGCGGCAGTTCGTAGTTGACGACCTGAGGAAGCTTTTCAATATCTAAGCCGCGGGCAGCGATGTCAGTGGCAACGAGAATAGGAAGCTTGTGCTCTTTGAACTCTCTGAGTGCTGTCGTTCTGGCGCTCTGAGATTTATCGCCGTGAATGGCTTTGGCAACCAGACCGTCTTTGAGCAGATGGCGAACCAGCTTATCTGCGCCGTATTTGGTTCTGGTAAAGACCAAAACCTGATCCCATTGGTTGTCGACGATAAGGTCGCGAAGGACAGTGTGTTTATTAGCTTTCGGAACTCTGTAAAGCGTTTGGCGAACAAGAGAGGAGTCCTTATTTCGTTCGATTTCGACGGACTCAGGCTTATTGAGGAATTCGGAAGCGAGCTTTTTAATTTCCGGTGAGAACGTTGCGGAAAAGAGCAGTGTTTGGCGATCCGGCGGGAGCGCCTTCAGAATGCGCTTTAAGTCAGGGAGAAAGCCCATATCCAGCATACGGTCGGCTTCGTCCAGAATCAGAATGTGCGTCTTAGAGAGACCTGCAAAACCCTGGTTCATGAGATCGAGTAGACGACCCGGTGTCGCAACTAAGAAATCCAGCCCTTTGGCAATGGCGGCCTTCTGCGGGTTGATGCCCACACCGCCGAAAACGACGGCAGAGCGTACGCCGAGGTCTTTGCCCAGAGAAAGAATAGTTTTTCCGACTTGCGCGGCAAGCTCTCGGGTAGGAGTCAGTACTAAAACACGAGGAACGCGCTTTTGATAAAGCGTCGGTTCTTCTATCATCTTCTGCAGCATGGGCAGAACAAAAGCAGCCGTTTTACCGGTGCCGGTCTGAGCTGCAGCCAAAAGATCGTATCCCTGTCGAACGAGCGGGATGGCTTTCATTTGAATCGGAGTCGGCGACGTAAAGCCGTTGGCTTCGATTAACTTTTCTAATTGGGGTGCAAACCCAAGTGTCTTAAAAGAATTCGACATTCAATTAGTCCTCTTTGAATCTGTGGGAGTGTAGTGCGGAATCAGTTCTCAATCTGAGGGATTAGACCAATAGGGGGAACCAAGTGAGCATAAAATCCAAGAATCACTAGTGAAGCGCCAATAAGAGGCGATAACGATGTTTGGTATTGACACTCAAGATTTACAAGATTTAAAGATAGTGGACGTCAAAGTCGGTACAGGTGCAGAGGCCAAGCCTGGTGAGCTCGTTCGTGTTCATTACACAGGCTGGCTCGAAGACGGCACAAAGTTTGATTCCAGCGTTGACCGCAAAGAACCTTTTGAATTCCCGCTCGGAGCAGGCTATGTTATCCAGGGCTGGGACCGCGGCGTTGCCGGCATGAAGGTCGGGGGTGTTCGCCGTCTGTTCATTCCGTCTCAGTTAGCCTATGGCGACGGAGGCGCCGGTTCTGTTATTCCTCCGAATGCAACATTGATTTTTGAAATCCAGCTGCTCGGAGTTAAAGACAACGGCAAATGGCAGCTTGAAGAAGATGTCATCACTCCGGTGTCTGCACCTGATGTGAAGTAGCAAGCTAGTACCTTGTAACAATAATATTTTCGCTTAAAGCTCCGGATACAAATGTCGGAGCTTTATGCGAGCGTCGCTAGTTGTAAATTGCCAATTAACGACT
>LARN01000074.1 GCA_000980495.1 Acinetobacter sp. N54.MGS-139
GGACAGCCAGGAGTCAACTGTTACCAGGCTTAGCCCAATCAAAGTCAACTAAACACAGGTTTAAAACAAAAAGAAGTCAACCGTTTTTAGGAAATGACACTGTTCAAAATTCTTTTCTAAATAGGCACGACAGAAAATCAAACAAAGATAACTAATTGATTTCTTTTCTTCTTCTGAGAAATCTTTTTTCCAATCAAATGGAATATAACAGCCTTCGACAATGAGGCTCTGGTTGTTTTCGATACAAGTTTTGACCATTTCCCGGACGATTGGCCACAGCTTTTCCGTCAAAGCGTCATCGTCGCTTTCCGGAGTGAGATCTGAGTTTCCGCTTCTGATGAGTCCCATCTTTAGGTGATCAATAGAAAGATACGGAATCTTGAAATGTTCGAGCAATTTTTGAGCAAGATTCGTCTTACCTGTATGAGTGTCGCCGGCGATAAGGATGATCATTCTGTTTTATGTTTTAATTTTCAGTATATTGAGTCGCTTTTGCAATCTCAGAAAATTCTTGAACGATATTAAGAAGAGCTAAATCATTACCGACTCTCGAGCCTAACATGATAGAAATTGGCGGTTTAGTTTCAAAAGAAACCGGCAAAGTGCAGCTAGGTCCTCCTCCGATGGAGAACCAGTCTACGAAGTTCAGAAAACCAACAAAGTCACCATCGTAACGATCCAGTATGCTATTGATTAAGTCCCTGGCTTTTGCCACATTTTCCTGAACCAATTTCTTCAAATCTGATTTTTGAATTTGAGGCATAGCCAGAGCGTCTTCCAAACGCTCCATGCCATATAAATGCGCATTCGGCCTTTCACGATATCTTTCAACGAGTTCTTCGAAAGATCTGGGTTCATTGTCTGAGCCAAATCGTTGTAAGAACTCCGCCATATCAGATCGAATGTCGGCCGAACTAATTGTTTTGTAATCGAAACTTACATCCGGAAGATCCACAAAGGTAATCTCGAATCCATTGAGTTTTAGTTGAGCTAAGAAAGGACGCAGCTCGGTTTGCAGTAACTCCATCTCTCCGAGACTGCGGTTTACACAGCAGATGATTCTTTTTCTGCTGAGATTTGATTCCGTTTTTGTTAATTCAAAGGATTGATCATCTTCCAGATCAACGCCGACCATGGTTAAGATAACTTTTTTCATGATCTCGGGATTGCGGGCCAATACGCCCGGCGCATCGAAAGACGAAGACAGCGGAATTATTCCGCTTCTGGAGATTAGTCCTCGCGTCGGTTTAAAAGAAAAAACGCCATTCCTGAAACCTGGAATCATTAAGCTTCCTCTGGTTTCAGTACCTAACGCTGCATCGCAAAAACCGGCTGCAACGGCAATGGCAGAACCGGCGCTTGATCCGCCGCAAGGACAGTTTCCATGAGGATTTCGACCGAAACCACCTAATTCTGAATAACCATAGGGCAAGACGTTTGAGGTCACAAAGCCGGCTAATTCCGTGAGATGCGTTTTACCGAAGATATCGATTTTGGGGTTCCGGCGCAATCTTTGAATGCAAAAAGCATCTGGGAGCTCCAAATCCTTGAGTGCATAACTTCCGGCAGATGTAGGAAAACCTGAGACTCCGATATTGTCCTTAACCAAAAGATGTATAGCCTTGTCTGCCTGAGGATCTTTCCATTTTCTAACGGCATGGAGTTTTTCGTTAAACTGCAGTAAGCGGGTTTTCATTTCAAGAGAAGATAAAGGCTTATCAAGTGGAAATGAGAGATCGGCCATTCGAAATCCTCGTCCGGTTAACTTTTCACGTAACAAACCACAGCTTAATCCTAAGTTTCAGATGTTTTATGCCACTGGAATGATCCGTTACTTTTACGTCAGTATTTTCCTGATCTTTTGACATTTAGCAAACTACCTAGGTAGTCCCGTGTGCTATAAAACTTCTTGTCCCGCAACGCATCAAGGAGAATTGATGATGAAAAAACTTGCTTTGATTCCATTCATGTTATCCATGGCCTTTGCTGGTCAATCTCAAGCTGCACTGACTGACGGAGTATACGAAACCACTGTCAACGGCCACAACGCACCCATGACTGTCAAAGTCACTATCAAAGATCATAAAATCGCTGCTATCGATACCAGCAAAAACTTGGAGAGTTTTGGTGTTGGCAAAGTTGCTTTAGACAAAACAGCTGCCGCAATACTAAAAGATCAAACAACTGGTGTTGACAACATTACAGGAGCTTCCTTATCAAGTCTCGCGCTTAAGTCTGCTGTTAGAACCTGCCTTCAGAAGGCCGGCGCTTCTGATCAAGATCTGAAAAACTACACAAGAAAGATCCCTCACATCTCTTCTACGCCTGTGGAATACAAGGCTGACGTCGCAATTATCGGCGGGGGCGGTACCGGCTTGGCTGCTGCCGTATCTGCTTTGGAAAACGGCGCCAAGAAAGTGGTCATTCTTGAAAAACTCGGTTATCTCGGCGGCTCTACTAACGTATCCGGCGGCGCCTTAAATGCTGTTGACGACAAACGCCAGAAAGCTCAAGGCATCGAGGATTCCGTTCAGAAATTCTATGAATCCACAATGAAAGGCGGTCACAATGTCGGTAATCCTGAACTCGTCAAATACCTTACTGACAATGCTTATCCGACCGTTGAATGGATGGAAAAAGAAGGCGTAGTCTTCCGCGACAAAATCGGTGCCGCAACCGGCTCTTTAGGACAGAGAAGCCATTACGGTAAGAAACCTGCCGGTTATGCCTATACCTCTGCTTTCGAAAACAAACTCAAAGAATTTGGAGACCACGTCGTAGTTTTAACCGAAACACCGGCTTCTAAATTGATTATGGACAAATCCGGCAGAGTTATCGGTGTTTCCGGATTACATGCTGGAAAACAACCGGTGACAGTTATGGCTCCGAGTGTGATCCTAGCAACAGGCGGTTTTGGTGCAAATGTTAAGTTCCGTCAAGAAGTTAACACCGGCGTCTGGAAAGAAGTCACGCTGGATAACAGAATCGGCACCACCAATATTAATAAGGCAGCACAAGGTGACGGTTTGAAGTTAGCTAAGAGCGCTCATGCCGACATTATCGGTTTGTCTGATATTCAGCTCCATCCGAACGGAACACCCGGAACAGGTCTCATGCAGGATATTGCAACATCCGGCCGCAACCGTTTGTTCATCAATAAGAACGGAGACAGATTTGTTTCTGAATCCGCTGCCCGCGACACGCTTTGCAAAGCAATTTTCAAGCAGCCGGACGGAACATACTGGCTGTTAATGAACAAACTTCGTTATCCGGACGAAAACAAGCCGGACCGCATGGGCGTCACAATGAAAGATATGCTCGCTCTCGGCCGAGTGAAAAAAGCTGATACCCTTGATGAAATGGCAAAGCTCATCAACGTCCCTGCTGATCATCTCAAAGCTGCAGTCGCCGAATACAACAAAGCCGCATCAAACAAAGGCACTAAAGACAAGTTCGGATTTGTTGCTACAAACACAGATGACGCTCCAATGACAGAAGGTCCTTGGTACGCATGTCTTAAAGTTCCGACCGTTCACCACACGATGGGCGGTGTCCGCATCGATACGCTTGCCAGAGCTTTGGATAAAGACGGTAAACCTGTTCCCGGACTTTATGCCGCCGGGGAAGTCACAGGCGGAATTCACGGCGCTAACCGCTTAGGCGGCAATGCTATTGCTGACGTCTTTACTTTTGGAAGACAAGCCGGGGCCTCAGCCGCTCAACAAAAATAATCAATAAATATTAAATTCGGAGCCGCGATTGCGGCTCTTTTTCTTTGAAGATTTTTCAAGGCCAAGAAAAATTAATTTGATATAATTCTATCAAATATGATCAAAAATTGATTGAATTTGATAAAACAATATCAAATATGTTTGATTCTGAAATTTTATCTTTGTATACGCCTTGGGATCTCCAAGATGCTATAAGAGATTTTCTCTTGGAAAGAAGAAAAGTCTTGAAAAAATCTAGGAGATCTTTAGCGGAGCAAAGCGGAATACCCGCTCCTACGATAAGAAGATTTGAAGAGACCGGAGAGATCTCTTTTCGTCAATTCTGCGTTCTTTGGTGTACTTTAAGCGATGAAAACGCTTTCATTACATTCATCAACTCTCTCCGAACACGGAAACGTATGCCTAAAACTATGAAGGAGGTTCTCGATAGTGACTACTAATTTCGTTAATGTTTTTCGTCACTTCGGACCTAACGCAGAAAAAGTCCTTTTAGGAAAACTTGGGTTGAAGTTCGGTAAGGAATATTTTTTCGAATACGATGAAAATTATGTATCTTCCTTCCCTAACCCTTCACCTCTCCTCCTGAGATTTGCTCCCGGCATACAGCAAGAACAAAGCTCAAGATTTCCTTCCTTTTTAGTTGACAGTCTTCCTGATGGCTGGGGTCTCTTGCTCATGGATAAAGAGTTCAGAAAGCAAGGGAGAGCCCTCAGAGAAATATCCTATATAGACAGACTGAGATATGTTGGAAATAATGCCATGGGTTCGCTGAGTTTTTCACCACAGGAATCTGAGGAGTTCATTGGTAAAAGCCTTGAAATCATCGGCATAGAAAAACTCAATCAGAATGCACTTGCTATTTTTGAAGAAGATAGTCACGATGTTTTAGAAACTCTGAACAGAATTGCTTCTTCCGGAGGTTCCCGTCCAAAAGGAAATTTATATTTCTCTAAGGATCTGAGGCTATGCAACGAAAGCTGGCAACCGAGTTTTGACGGCTGGATTGTTAAGTTCAAAACTCATTCGACCGTGTTGGCTTCAGAAGAAGGTGTTTGTGAATATATATACGCCAAGCTGGCTAAGCAGGCCGGTATTACTCTTCCTGACACTCATTTATTTGAGCTATCTGATTCTCGTCTTTTTGCCATTCAGAGATTTGATCGTGAGGACCAAAGAAGAATCTTTTCTGCGAGCGCCGCCGGCCTCCTTGGAGCAGATTGGCGCCTTCCCTCTTTGGATTATGAGCAGCTTATACGCCTTGCTTATCCTCTAACGCGGTCAAATACTCCAACCCGAGAAATTTTTAGAAGAATGATTTTTAATTTATTCTCTGGAAATCAAGACGATCACGCTAAAAACTGGAATTTTCTTCAGGACGATTCCGGCAATTGGTCTTTGTCACCTGCATTCGACATTACCTTTTCTCCTAACCCTTATTACGAACACTCCACCTCTTTCAAGGGTTTTGAAAAAGCGCCGTCTAAAGAAGCTATTTTAAATTTAGCGAAGTTAGCCGGAGAGGACAAACCTTTCGCTGTCATCAAAGAGGTAGTTGACGCCGTAGAAAATTTTCCTCAATTGGCTAAGCAATATTCCGTGAAGCCTGCCGCAATAAAAGAAGTCACAAAGGTTCTGAATGAGCTTTACAACCAGAACAAAGGCTTGCTTAAAGGCTAATAATTTCTAATTAACTGCCTTTATGAATTTTTTTCGATCCCCAAACCCACCCTCGAACCGTCAAATCAAAGCGCGGTAGTTAAAAGTCCTCGAGAAACTGAAAAGTACAGCCGTCTTTCTCATGTGAACTTTGTTACTTCGCAGGCCGTTACAATAAATTTTGGCCCGGGCCTTCGGGCCATGCTCAAGTAAGTTTTTGCTTTCGCCTTTGACTGCTCTACCGATCAACTACTAGATTAAGTCAGTATTCCAGTTAGTAGCTTGAATCAAATTGTCCAATTCGCGGATGTCCTTTGCTAACTGATCAACTTTTTTCTGAGTTTCCTTAACGTTGATTGAAGGAAGGACAAGAATTTCAGATCGAGAATAACGATTCGAAACTTGAGAAGCCTGATCAATCAGATTATTCAGAGCTGTGACTTCCATAATTCTGGTGTCGCGATCGACCACCAAATCACCGAGCAAGAAATCGCCGACTTTTACAGATGAGTTTGTTGCATTGATTCGTTTAATCAGAGCTGCAAGTTCACCCCGAGTAGCTTCAAGTGCTTTAATAAGTTCAGCCGGATCTTCAACTGGTTTGGAACCTTCCTGATAGATAGCGTTATCAATTAACTTTTGACGCAGCGTCCCCATCTTTATCTGTAATTGTTTTCGCTCACGTAAGGCTTCTGCTAATTTCATATCTTTCCTGCTTGTTATAAGTATTAGAAACGGTATTCAAGTGCGGCAAAGAAACTGTTGCGCTTGATAAAGCCTGCTTCCGTCACAATGTTGAAACTTGGCGTAATTTCCCAACGGAAACCCGCCAACATGTTCCATGGGGATTCCATTTTTTGCTTAACGTTGAATGTGCCGTCCCCTTTATTAACAAAATTAATAAGACTCTGAAGTTTGGGAGAAAAACTAAGCTTAGACAGCTTCCCGTGGAAGTTCTGGTCCACATTCTGGTACATGGTACCGACCCAAAGACTAAATTTACTCTGAGGAAGTTTTATGGCGTCTACAGCAGGAAGAGTGAAGCGGTAACCCACTCGAGGTGCTAATGTAAATGCCTTGATATTACCGTCAATAATGTTGAGCTTAGTCCTGGTGTAGTTCAAATCTACTAGCCCAAACCAATTTCCTACTCCGCCTGCAAATGTAGTTCCCAAGCCATAAGTGGTACCTTTAAACTTAAGGACGAAATCAATTCCGTCCATATCACCTAAACCTTTTATAAAGCTATTTACAAAAGGATTTTTAGATCCAACATCAACTTTCGAAAGTGAACGCCCTTTCGTATGCCCGACTACTCCGTACACGTTCATAAAAGGGAATACCCAAGCATCTAAACGTAAAGTTTCTGTATGGCTTCTTTGACGTGTACTACGTACGTCTATTTTGAACATATCTGGAGCTATAGGCATGGGCTTATTGATTATTGGCGGCAAGCTGAAAGATAGCCCATCAAATTGAATAGATTTAACATTAATATTCTGGTGAATATTCATATAGTTGACATTAATGCCATAACTTTTTGGCAGTTCATATCCCTTTTCTCGAGCCTCTTTGCCAAAAATCGGAAGAAACGGTTCGTCGTCTTCAACTTCATCCTTCTGAATAGTTGAGGTTTCTCCAACTGGTGTTATCTCAACGTTGCCGGTATCTAGCGAGTAGTCCAGAGAATTTTGAGATTCTTGCTGAGCAGACGCCGTCGTCGCTAGCAGCAAAGAAGCTACAAGAGCTGAAAATTTAGTAAAGGAGTAGCAGTTCAAAGTAAGGCCTTTAATTATGTTTCTTCCGTATAAATGGGAATTGTAGGAAAAGACCTTGAAATCCTTATCTCAAAGAGATCTAAATGGGTAACAAAAATCTAGAAAATTCAAGAAAAGATTTTTCTAAATCTTGCAGGTTAGTCACTATATCCAAGAAGCCTTGTTGCTCATACAATCTCAGGCACGCAACACCAAACCAAAATCCCAGGAGAAAATTCAAAATGTATGATTTGATCATTCGAGGAGCGCTTGTCGTCGACCGTTATCTGGAAGCTATACAAACCTGTACATTGCTTCTCAGTTCGCTCTTCGATGAGGCTGAACGGGGAGATTCGTTCACAACACGCGCCACACCTGAAGTCTTGTCGGAAACGGTATGGTTTAATGATTTCCAACCGACGTAACGACCATCCAGTACTGCTTTCACCCGAGACGGAGGCATTCCTATACGGATCTCCTTATCCCCTAGACGGCCGAGTATGTTTAACGCAGCAACCAAGTCAGCATGTCCGTGGTATCCGCAAAGCGAACACTTAAATGAATTCCCTTGTCGGTTCTCTTTGTCCGTGCAGTGACACCGGGGGCATTCTCTTGAACTGTAGGCCGGGTTGACTTCGTTTACTTCAATTCCAAACTTCCTTGCTTTATATCTGATTCTCTCCTGTAGGTATCCTCGCATCCAGCCGCTCAGTCGTCGGTTCCACTTCTTGCCGAAATGGACCTTCATGCGAGTGCTTAAGTCTTCAACGACAATCTCTTTGATCGGGTTTGTCTTCCGAGTAAAAAGAAGATTCAGCTCTCTGTTAACGATGGTCTTAATAACTCCGATATCGCGGATGTACCTGGC
>LARN01000061.1 GCA_000980495.1 Acinetobacter sp. N54.MGS-139
CCCAATCAACTCCTCCTGAATGGAAAATTTCGGCCAGATCCTTTGAAAATTAAGTCTCTAAAGGCCATTGGGAAGAATCAAGCATTTTACAGAGCTTCCCTAAGTATTTATACCTAATAAAAATCAAAATGAGCGTAAATATTTGTGAGCTAACTATTAGAACGAATGGATCGATTGAGTTGTAGAAGGTGGATGAGAAGCAAGTGCGTCGATGTATTAAATCTGAATGAGGCCGATTTTTCAGATATCTTTAGTCAGTGATCACACAAAAATTAGAATTTTTTTCTACTTCTAATTTCAAATTAGGAAGAGAAGGCGGTCTACTGTTTTAATTGTCAGGCGGTCTAGGTAAGAAAAAAGCATTGGAACAGCTTGAAATTTCTTTGTAATTGATAATGATAATCAATAGCCGTAAATTTCATCAAACTTTACATGTTTTAAGTTGTATCTCCTTTATTTACAGCTATAATCCGACGATCAAACAGGGAAGCACCGCTTCTCCAATCTATAAACAAGCCCCCTTCGGGCATATCCGGAAAGGAAATATTTAAATGGCAGAAGAAACCAAAGTAGAAGAAAAGGTTGAGGAAAAAACAGAAGCCACAGCAGCTCCGGCTGAAGAAACAAAAGCCGAAGAAGTTAAGCCGAATCCTCTTCAGCGCACTATCGAGCTGACGATCTCTCGTAAAGAACTCGATGCTCGCGTAGCTAAAGCTCTTCGCGAAAAAGCAAAGAAAGCTAAATTCCACGGTTTCCGTCCCGGCCACGCTCCTGCCGCTATGGTCAGAGCAGCTTATGGTCAGGAAGTTCAGTTCGATGCAATCAATGCACTCGTTTCTGCTGCTTTCGTTGAAAAAGTTCAGGAAGGCAAATTCCATGTCTCCGGCTACCCGGATATCGCTCCGACCGAAGGCGCTCCTGAAAATGAAGACACAATGTCCTTCACCGCTACTTTCGAAGTCTTCCCTGACGTCGAAGTTCCTGATATGAAAGACGCTTCCGTTACAGAGTACGAGTGCGAACTCACAGACGCTGACGTTGAAAAGACTCTCGATGTTATGCGCAAACAGCGCGCCACTTTCGAAAAGGCTGACAAGGCAGCTGCCGACGGCGACCGCGTTGTCGTTGACTTCAAGGGAACCCTTGACGGTGTTGCTTTCGAAGGCGGTACTGCTAAAGACTACGCTTTCGCTCTCGGCCAGGGCAGAATGCTTCCTGAGTTCGAAAATGCAATTCGCGGTATGAAAGCCGGCGAAACTAAGACTTTCAACCTGACTTTCCCGGAAAACTATCCCGCCAAGGACCTTGCCGGCAAGGAAGTCCAGTTCGAAGTCACACTGAAAGAAGTTGACGAAGAAATTCTTCCGGCTCTTGACGACAAGTTCGCTAAAGACCTCGGTGTTACCGACGGTATCGACAAACTCAAGGCTGACGTTAAAGAAAACCTTCAGCGCGAAGTTACCGCCCGCCTGGAAGCCCGCACAAAGCAGAGCGCCATGAATGCTCTTCTGTCCGTTGCTAAGTTCCCGGTCCCGCACGCTGCTGTTGAAGAACAGAGAGAGGCTCTGGTTCATGATGCCATCGAAAACATGAAGGCTCAGGGAATTAACCTCCCCAACGACAGCATTCCTGCCAACGCTATGCTTGACCAAGCTGAGCAGAGAGTTCGTCTTGGACTGCAAATCAGCGCTATTGTTGAGAAAGAAAAGATTACTTCTACTGACGATCAGATCAAAGCTTTGGCAGACAACATCGCCAAGAGCTATGAAGATCCGAAGGAAGTCGTTGACTGGTACCTCAACAACCCTCAGCACAAAGCTGAGCTTGCCGCGGTTGTTGTGGAAAACAACGTCGTTGCTTGGGTTCTGAAGAACGCCCAGGTTAAGAAAGAACCGATCTCTTTTGAAAACCTGATGGGTCGCGGTCAGCAGGCTTAATCTATTTGATGCGTCAGAGGCTTGAATGCCTCTGAAAAATACAGACAAGTCGGCAAGGTACTCAGGTCCTTGCCGTTTGTCATTGAAAAACTACTACAAACCACGGAGACGCGTATGCCCGACTTTACAAACTTTAATTCTGCACTTATACCGATGGTTATCGAGCAGAGCGGACGCGGAGAGAGATCTTTTGACATTTACTCCCGCCTGTTGCGCGACCGCGTAGTCTTCCTGGTAGGACCGGTTACTGATCAGAGCGCTAATTTGGTGGTTGCTCAGCTTCTGTTCCTGGAAAGTGAAAATCCTGACAAGGATATCTCGCTGTATATCGACTCCCCGGGAGGAAGTGTTTACGCCGGTCTTTCCATCTACGATACGATGCAGTTCATTAAGCCTGACGTTTCAACTATTTGCTTAGGTATGGCAGCTTCCATGGGTGCGTTCCTGCTGGCTGCCGGCGCAAAGGGCAAACGTTTTGCGCTGCCCAACTCCCGCATCATGATTCACCAGCCGTCCGGCGGTACGAACGGTACTGCTGCGGATATCGAAATCCAGGCTAAGGAAATCTTGGAATTGCGCAGCCGTCTGAACACGATTCTTTCCGAACATACCGGTCAGTCCATTGAAAAGATCGCGGTTGATACAGAACGTGATAATTTCATGAGCAGCGCCCAGGCGGTTGAATACGGAATTATTGACGGCGTATTTAGAAAACGTTCCGAGCAAATCATTAGAAAAAAATAATTGATTTTGCGGATTAAAGATTTAAGGAAGTTATGAGCGATAACAAAGAGGGACCCGTCTGTTCTTTTTGCGGAGCCAAAAAGGGACAGTATTCCGAAATTTATAAGTCCAACATCGGAGATCAGTACATTTGCAAAGAATGTACTGAAGAGCTAGCTCGTTACTCCGGAGTCATTGAAGAAGCTTTGAAACGCTACCAGTATCTCGAAGCTCACAATAAGAACGCCGGCTCTGAAGCTCCGGGTAAAGAGCCTGAAGCAGAAGAGGCCGAAAAGCAGGATCCGATTTTGTACGGAGAGCTGCCCACACCGAAAGAAATCTACGCCAATCTTGACCAATACGTTATCGGACAGGAACAGGCGAAGAAAGTTCTTTCCGTTGCTGTCTACAACCATTACAAGCGCCTTAGAAGCAAATTCATCGGAGACGACTCCGATGAAAAGGTTGAGATCCAGAAGAGCAACATTCTCCTTATCGGCCCGACAGGTTCCGGTAAAACGCTTTTGGCTCAAAGCTTGGCCAAAATGCTGAATGTTCCTTTTGCAATTGCAGATGCAACGACCCTGACAGAAGCCGGCTACGTCGGTGAAGACGTCGAAAACGTCATTCTGAAGCTTCTGCAAAGCTGCAATATGGACCTGAAGCGCGCTCAGATGGGCATTATCTATCTTGACGAAATCGATAAAATTGCCCGCAAGAGTGAGAACCCTTCTATTACACGTGACGTTTCCGGAGAAGGCGTTCAGCAGGCTTTGTTAAAACTCGTTGAAGGCACCGTTGCCAACGTTCCTGCAGCAGGCGGAAGAAAGCACCCTCAGGGAAACAACATTCCGGTCGATACCTCTAACATCCTCTTCATTTGCGGCGGCGCTTTTGAAGGTTTGGACAAGATTATTCGCAGAAGAACCGAGCGCAGCGGCATCGGCTTTGAAGCCGACGTCAAGGGTGCGGACGATCGAAGCGAAGGCGAGGTGCTTCGCGACATCGAGGCCAAGGATCTGGTTCGCTACGGCTTGATTCCTGAGTTGGTTGGGCGTCTTCCGGTGATTGCGACACTTGATGACCTTGATGAAGAGGCCCTGATTCGTATTCTGACGGAACCGAAGAATGCGGTTCTGAAACAGTACGCACGATTGTTTGAAATCGAAGGCGTGGTTCTTGAAGTCCAGCCGGACGCTCTTAAGGAAGCGGCTAAGATGGCCCAGGAAAGAAAGACCGGGGCCCGCGGTCTGCGGTCCATTATTGAGAATGCGCTCCTTTCTGCCATGTTTGAAATTCCAAGCAGAAAAGACGTCGCCAGAGTGGTGGTGAAAGCCTCCACGATGAGAGACGGACAAGCCGAGTTCATCACTAAATAACGGTGAAGAGGAGGTTGCTTCTGCACCTCCTTTTTTCTTCTTGGGTGGTTCCTTTCTCCACCATCCCTTGATTAAGGTCCCCAAAATAGCCACAAAATCTTGAGAGGCTTAAGGCGAGGGGCCTTTTACTTTTGATACAGTATAGAAACGAATTTTAAATATTTGGCGCCCTTGATTTTTTTTCAAGCGTACCCAAGTAGTAACTTGCGTAGTGTATTTTTTAGCAGTAAGGATTTAGATGATTCAGAAACGTACAACTAATTCAAATCCGATGATGTCGGTATTACCTCTGAGAGACATTGTTGTCTTCCCTCAGATGGTTGTGCCGCTCTTCGTCGGACGCGAGAAGTCGCTTAGTGCTCTTCGCAATGTCACGTCTTCTGAGAAGGCGAACAAAGAGCTTTTGCTCGTCGCACAGCGCGATGCAGGCATCGAAGATCCATCTTCCGATGATTTGTTTGATGTCGGTACGGTTGCGCGTGTCGTCCAGTCTTTGAAATTGCCTGACGGTACTTTCAAAGTCCTGGTTGAGGGTATTCGCCGTGTCCGAGTTACTCAGTACAAAGAAGACGAGCAAATTTTTGCTGAAGTTGAAGACATCCCACAGGATAAGATTTCCCAGCGTACTTTCGAGCCGCTGCGCAGAACCATCCTGACGGCCTTCACCGAATACCAAAAGAACAATAAGAGAATTACGAACGATCAGCTGAATCGGATTTCTTCATTGACCGATCCAGAGCAGCTCATCACATCCATTGCCCAGCTTCTGGTCCTTTCTCCGTCCCGCAAGCAAGACCTGCTTGCCACGGTCGGCACTAAGGATCGTCTTGAACTTCTCTTCGATATGCTCGAGGAAGAAGTCGACATTCAGCAGACGGAAAAACGCATCCGCGGCCGTGTAAAGAAGGCGATGGAAAAGAACCAGCGCGACTATTACCTCAACGAACAGGTAAAAGCCATTCAGAAAGAATTAGGCGATACCGATGAAGAGTTTGAGGAAATCGAGCGCAAGATTAAAGCCGCTAAGATGAGCCCCGAAGGCGAAGAAAAGGCCCTCGGCGAACTCAAGAAACTGCGCCTGCAAGGTCAGAATAGTGCAGAAGCCAATGTGATCCGTAATTACATTGACACGCTGATTTCTTTGCCTTGGAGCAAGAGAACCCGTGTCAACACGAATCTCATCAAAGCAGAAGCCGTTTTGGAAGAAGACCATTACGGCCTCGAGAAGGTGAAGGAACGCATCCTTGAATATTTAGCGGTTCAGAGCCGAGTCAAGAATGTGAAATCTCCGATCCTCTGCTTAGTCGGACCTCCCGGAGTCGGTAAAACATCTTTGGGCCAGTCTATTGCCCGCGCGACCGGACGTAAGTTCGTGCGTTTGGCTTTAGGCGGCGTAAGAGATGAGAGCGAAATCCGCGGTCACAGAAGAACCTACATCGGTTCCATGCCCGGTCGAATTCTTCAGAGCCTGACAAAGGCGGAAACCAACAACCCGCTTTTCCTGCTCGACGAAGTCGATAAGATGGGTATGGACTACAGAGGCGACCCTGCGGCTGCGCTCTTGGAAGTGCTTGATCCGGAACAGAACAACACCTTCCAGGACCACTATGTCGAAGTGGATTTCGATCTGTCGCACGTCATGTTCATTGCAACCAGCAACTCTATGAACATTCCGGCGCCGCTCTTGGACCGTATGGAAGTAATTCAGCTCTCCGGCTACACGGAAGATGAAAAGCTTCATATTGCTCAGAGACATCTGATTCCGAAACAGATGAAGCTGAACGGCATTAAGCCGGGAGAACTCGAGATCGAAGACTCTGCCATTGTTGACATCGTTCGCTACTACACCCGCGAAGCCGGTGTCCGCAGCTTAGAGCGCGAGATCAACAAGATCTGCCGTAAGACCGTTCGTGACATCCTTCTGAAGAAGACCAAAGGAAAGGTTGTTGCCAATTCCGACAATCTGGATTACTTCCTTGGTGTGCGCCGCTACAACTTCGGCGTTATGCACAAGGGCAATCAAGTCGGCCAAGTCACTGGTCTTGCCTGGACAGAAGTCGGCGGCGATCTTCTGACGATCGAAGTCGCGACGATGCCGGGCAAAGGTCAGATCACCCGCACGGGCTCTTTGGGCGACGTAATGAAGGAATCTGTCGAGGCTGCCCGCACGGTGGTTCGCTCCAGAGCCTCCCGCTTGGGCATTACTTACAAACAGATTTCGGAAACGGATATTCATGTCCACTTCCCGGAAGGTGCTGTGCCTAAGGACGGTCCAAGTGCAGGTTCTGCCATTACGCTGGGCCTGGTTTCCGCTCTGACGGGTATCCCGGTTAAAGCCGAAGTGGCAATGACGGGCGAAATCACGCTGAGAGGCGAAGTCCTTCCGATCGGCGGACTGAAAGAGAAACTTTTAGCTGCGCTTCGCGGCGGAATCAAAGAAGTCTTGATTCCTGAAGAAAACGTGAAGGATTTGGAAGAAGTACCGGCAAACGTCAAGGAAGGATTGGTGATTCGTCCCGTTCGTACTATTGATGAAGTTTTCCAGTACGGCTTATCCAAACAGCCGGAAGCCTTACCGCAGACAATCGAACAGCCGATGGCTGCAAAACAGTCGATTGAGGTAAGAACTTCGACAGCGGGATCGACCGCGCCTAATTAAGACCATCTGGTCTAAGAGGAGGGGGCTTCGGCCCCTTTTGTTTTTGTCTCGTAGCAAACCGGTTGAATATACGAAACAAAAAGAAGCAATTTTGCTGTTTTTTGGAAGACTGATCAAAAATCTATTTGTTGGCATTAACGACAACTTGGATGGGTTGAGAAGATTCAAAAACATGGGGCAATTTCAATAAAAATAGATGATACTTATCCATCAACCTCAGGTCGTATAAGAAAATTTGTCGCACAAATAGGGAGATTTGCCTAGAAAACCTTTAATTCGCCTACAAATACTGCTATTATTAACGAATCAGAGTTTATTTACCCCTTTAACTCTCTCGGAGGGAATGATGAATAAAGCAGATCTCATAGAAGCCGTCGCAATTAAATGTGACATCTCCAAGCTCGCCGCTCAGCGTGCTGTTGACGCAATGATCGACACAATTACAAATTCATTGCAGAACGGCAAAGAAGTTCAGCTGCTGGGTTTCGGCACGTTTTCTGTCGTTGAACGCGCCGCTCGTAAAGGCCGCAATCTTCGTACGAATAAATCGATTGAAATCCCCGCAAGAAAAGTTCCGAAGTTTGTCGCTGGCAAAAATTTAAAAGATGTAGTAAAATAGAATCTTTCGTGATTGAGACAACGAAATCTCAGTAACGAAGGATGCTTAGCTCAGTTGGTAGAGCGGCGCCCTTACAAGGCGTAGGTCGGGAGTTCGAGACTCTCAGCATCCACCAAGGAGTGGTAGTTCAGTTGGTTAGAATACCGGCCTGTCACGCCGGGGGTCGCGGGTTCGAGTCCCGTCCACTCCGCCAAGATTCCAGCCTCGTGAGAAATGTCTCGCGGGGCTTTTCTCTTTTCAACGCCATTTTTAGACTAGAGAATCCGACTTATAAATCCTCTTTGATAAATAAGTTCTCAATAATTCAAACAGATAAACTTATTTTATTTTCTTTTTCAATCTTCTCCCTGAGATTTTGCGTTTTTCAGTGATCTAGTCGGAGTTCGGCTCCGGCATCCTCGTTAAATTTCAATATCCGTACCTAATAACGGTTCGACTTCTGGTTCTTCCTGAACATCTTCCGGCGTCTCGGGCCCGGCTCCCGGAACTCCAACACCTAACGCTTCAAAGTATTTAATCTTTTTACCGGCAACT
>LARN01000155.1 GCA_000980495.1 Acinetobacter sp. N54.MGS-139
TCTGTATTCCAATCTCGGAATGAACGCCTTCCCGTTCTCCGGAAGCTACCAGAACCCTGAAGACCTCAACGGCAGCAACCGTCTGGTCATGACCTTCAAGGAAAAGAAGTCTGACAATGAGCTGCGTCCCGTTGAATGGGCCTTCGGCCGCCGTTCCTGCTTCCACTGCACCAATGCCGGCTGCGTTACGGTCTGCCCGACCGGCTGCTTAAAGTACGAAGAAAACGGTGTGGTTTCCGTTTCTCCGGAAAAGTGCATCGGCTGCCGATACTGCGAAATGGCCTGTCCGTTCGACGTTCCTCGCTACTACGGCGACGAACCCAAGATCGACAAGTGCACGATGTGCTGGGATCGTTTGGAAAACGGGATGCTTCCTGCCTGCGTCAAGACATGCCAGCCGGGTGCCCTGCACTTCGGTCCGCGTGACGAGATGATCAAACTCGGCAAAGAACGCGTCGAATTCCTGAAAACCCGCGGCTACGACAAAGCCGAGCTTTACGGTGAAAACGAATGCGGCGGCCTGCATATTCTTCAGGTCTGCAAATTCGGTGCCGAAGCTCAGGGTCTTGTTAAGGGTGCTCAGCCTAGCCCGCTCGCCACACTGAGCAAACTGGCTCAGCCGGGTGCCGGTTTGGCTGCCGCCGCTACCGTTGCCGGCCTGGCCGTGTCCTTCGTTGCCGCTTTGGGCTACCGTCGTCGTAAGATGACGATTGAAGAGGCCAAGGAACATTGGACACCTGCTCAGCGTAAACGCGGTGAAGAATATCTCCACGAAGCCAAAAAAGAAGCTGCTGAGCAAGAACGCAGAGAAAATGCAGAGTAAAGAGGACCACCATGATTACTAAATACATCAAGCGCCATTCCGTATTGGCACGAATCA
>LARN01000156.1 GCA_000980495.1 Acinetobacter sp. N54.MGS-139
CCCAATCAACTCCTCCTGAATGGAAAATTTCGGCCAGATCCTTTGAAAATTAAGTCTCTAAAGGCCATTGGGAAGAATCAAGCATTTTACAGAGCTTCCGAAAAGATTTTTGTATTTTTTTGGATCTTGCTTTTATAAGCCGAATTTAATCTTGTCTAAACAATGTATTAAATACTTAACCCCCTTATAAATTTATTTTTTATTTATAACTAAAGATCAAATTAATTCACAACTCAAAAGAAAAATTAAACTGGGGGATATTTTATTTTAAAGATTGTCTTTTCTTTCAATCCTCTTCTTATCGTTAAAACAAAATCCAAAAATGTCTATTTTTATTAGTGTACGAATAAAACACTTTTTGTCACATTTTTGTATAAATTAATCTGATTCCTTTTATGTTGGTAAAAGTCCTCAGGAGGATTTATTCCATTTGTGCCAAACTTCTCCTTATGCGCAAATGGGTCTTTCTATGCTTACTCTTCCTCCCGTTCTTCATTTCTGCGGCAGAACGTGAGATTCGTATCGGCTTAATCGATACATTCGACCAAGATTTTTATCTCGAGACTTTCGTCCCGACGATTGAGCACATTCAAAAAACACTAAAAGACTACAAAATCACTGTGGTAGAGCTGCAGCAAAACAATCTCCTTGCCAACGTTGTTAAGGAACGCCCCGACTTCCTCGTCTCTTCTGCCGGCAACTTTGTCACGCTGATTTCTAAACTAGTAGTTCAATCTATAAATAAGTTATCAATTAAGTAAATGCGGACTTGATGTCTTCAAGCTTCCATTTCCAGCGGTAGATCACCGGTTCCGCATTCACTTGCATGATCCAACGGTTAATGTGATTGACAAGCTCTTCTTTAGAACGA
>LARN01000062.1 GCA_000980495.1 Acinetobacter sp. N54.MGS-139
GTTCTCTACAGCTTTGGAGCAACTCAAGTAACCAATCCTTAACTTCTTGCGGTATTTTTTTCGATTCACTAACCAGTTCTTCGACTTTGTTTTTATTCATTACGCCTTTAGAAATAGGGAGTCCCCATCGTTGACAGATGCCTTTCAGTGAAACGAATGATTGAATGTATTCTTTACGGAACTGTTCGCGAACAGCTTGTATGGAAGAAAGGACGGAGTTAGAGGTATTTTTGGGTGTTATCTCCGGAAGATTTGTATCTAATGAAAGAAACGCTATTGCCTGCGCATCGTTCAGATCAGTCTTTTGGCCGCCGAAATGAGTTTTGATGTATTCCTTAACAGCAGCTCCGTCGATCACTTTTGTATGATGACCGTAACCTTGTAGTTTCTCTGCCAGATAATGCACTTCCGGGCACGGCTCCATGCAAAAAAGCGTCGGAGACATTCTTTCTGCAGACTTCAACAAGTCATCATAGGTGAGTCGGTCAATACCAAAGATCTCGCCTGCACCCGTGATTAGACAGGCGCTAACAAGATGCTTTGCAAGATCGATACCGATTACTTGATACGAGATCGATGTATCAATGCTTTTTACGAGTATTCTTTTTCTTGGCATGGAACTTTTCCTCTTTGGTTGATTTAGACAAATCCATTCTGCCACTTAGGGCAGGCGGCGGGTTCCATGTCATTAAATCTGCGTCATGACGGCATTTTCGGTTGTTCCGACAAATGTCTTGATAACAAGATTTTGCTTGATCCGCTTAAAGAAAAGCTCTATCTGCCACCTCTCCTTATAGAGATCAGCCACTTCTGTGGCGCTTAATTCTTGGCTATTGGTAAGAAATTCAAACCAACGATTTGTTTCTTTGTCTAACCATTGAACGACTCTGAAGTTAGTCTCTGAGCAATGCAGTTTGGCTTTAGCGCCCGTAAATTTCATCTCGTAAAGACCCCGGCAGCCATCAGGGTCGGCCTTGATAAGTCCTTGACGCAGCGGCGTATGCTGCGCATTGTCTTTTAAACGAGTAACAAACACTACTCCCTTATCCGTTAATCTTTTGAATAAGGAGTAATCGTTATAGCCTCGATCCATAACCACAATAGAGCCGGGAGGAATGTTCTCTAATATTCCTTTGGCTCCTTTGATATCACTCGTCTTTGCCGTCGTTTCCACGATGACTTCCGGCAGTGACGTATCGTTGTTCAGAAGCGTATGAAGTTTTATTCCGCCTTTGCGCCTGCGGTGCTGAGCCCATTCAAACAGGCGAAGGCATAAGCTTATTGTCGTGGAATCTAAACTGAAGACCGGCTTGGTGAATTTGTTTCCGAGGCGACCTTGTATCTCGTGTCTGAATTTCTCCAGAAGAACGTAATAAAAGTCTTCATAAAGCTTATAGGGCCGCTTACTGTTGGCCTAGCTCAGGGTAGAGCGACATACCGCGGTCGCACCTAAGTGACTGAGTTTCCCGAGACTTGAATAGAGATCGTCGGAAATCTCTCGCAATGAGTCTGCGCCCGTGAGTTGACAAAAGAGCATGGCAATAAATTGACTCCACGTCGTGAGGCCCTTTGCTCCTTTGTCGGATTGGTACTTGTTGACCAAGTTTTGAAACTCAATTTTCCCGCCCATAAGCTGGACAAGTTGTGCAAACATGGATATCGTTGATCTCTGCATGCTGGCGTTCCGTTTGTTTATTTCGCAAAAATCAACTTTATCGGATCGCCAGCATGTTTGCATTGGGGCTATGTCAATCGTTCAAATTTATTTTGGACAGTAGTGGTCGGTATTCTTTGTTCTCCGCTTCCTTCCGGCGCCCTGATGTTCATCGCGCTGGCTGTAACCATTTTTACGAATACCCTGAGTTTTAAAGCGGCACTATCGGGCTTCGCCTCCGGTACGGTTTGGATGATCTTCTCTGCCTATGTTCTTTCTCTAGGCTTTGTCCAATCTGGTCTCGGCCGCAGAATTGCTTATAAAACGCTTTCGCTGTTCGGCGGTTCCTCTCTCGGTATTGCTTACTCTTTAGGTATTGCCGACCTGATTCTTGCTCCGGCCATGCCTAGCGTGACCGCTCGTTCCGGCGGCATCATTCTGCCCATTTCTAAGTCTATCGATCAGGTTTTGGACTCCGAACCCGGTCCCAAGCAGAAACGTCTCGGCGAATTCCTGACGATGACTTGCTTCCAATTCACTCCGATCACGGGCGCAATGTTCATGACAGGTATGGCTGCCAACCCGCTGTGCGCGACATTAGCTAAAGAGGGTCTCGGAATTGAGCTTACATGGGTAGGTTGGTTCTAGGCTGCTGTCGTTCCGGCCATGGTTTGCTTCGTGGTTATGCCTTTGCTTTCCTACAAGATCCTCAACCCTGAACTCAAGCGCACACCCGAAGCCAAAAAGATGGGCCGTGAAGAGCTGAAGAATATGGGCCCGATGTCTGCTCAGGAAATCAAGGTTGCAATCGGCTTCGTGCTGGCCCTCCTCGGATGGGGCACCACCATGTGGACAGGCCTGAACGCCAATGCAATTGGTATCGGTCTTGCGGCTCTGCTTTTCGCCATGGGCGCCGTTAACTGGAAAGACGTCTTGGCCGATAAAGCTGCATGGGACACCGTTGTTTGGTTCGGCGTCATCATTTCCTTAGCTACCGGTCTGACTTCTCTCGGCTTCATTAAGTGGATGTCTGCAGGATTTGCCTCCATGCTAACCGGAATGGACTGGATGACAACTTTCATTCTCCTCGGCTTTGCCTATATTTACCTCCACTACGTCTTTGCAACAGCCTCCGGACACGTTGCAGCCATGTACGTTCCCTTTGCCGCTGTGGCAATCGGAGCCGGTGCTCCTCCGCTAATGGTTGCAGTCTGCTTTGCCATTTTCTCCAACTTCATGTGGGCATCACAGAATATGCCGGTGGCCCAGGCCCGATCTACTACGGTCAGGGATTCTTTGAAAGACCTCGTTTCTACAAGATCAACTTTGTGCTGGTTACAGTGAGTGTGCTCATCGTCTTCACAGTCGGTATGCTCTGGTGGAAACTCATCGATCTCTACTAAAAGTTTGAACTAGCCTAAACGACGGCCCGACTTCTCGGGCCGTTTTTTTGCACCATTGATTTGTTTTTGCTATGGCGCCAAAAAACTTCTCAACTAGGAAAGGAAAGTTTTTTTAAAGTTTAGTTAGCTTAAAAACATATAGGGGTTATTTATCATTATTAGCGAATGCTTACAACGGTTACTGCCTGAAATTTTATTTCTTTCACTATTATTATTCCGAAAATACCCCCCCCCAACCGATATCTCTCATTTTGAGGTCAGTATGAAATCCTTGTCTTTATTGCTCTCTATGATGAATCTATGTTTATAAATTCATGCTTGAGCTTAATCAATAACGAATTCGAAACAGTTGCCTTATTTTATAAATAACCCCGCGATAACTATAAAACTAGAATTCACCCTTCTGCTTGAAGCAAGAACGAAAAGATAAGAGAGAAGCAAATGAGAATAACTAAGACCACTAATTTTCGAAAGACAACAGCTACCACACTGCTGTTGTCACTTCTCGTTCCTGCAATTTCTGCCGCCGGACAATTTGATGCTCTTTATGCAGGTGCCTCTGAGGCGGAAACGTCCGCCATCGAAACTTGGCATCAGTTCTATCCTGGTTTAGAGGAACAAATTCAGGAGGCTTTCCGGAGAGGCAAAGATACGGGTAACTTTCTTTTTCGCAGTAATAAATTACCCGTAGCCTGGAACGTAGATGCAAGCCGGGACATCGAAGTAAATTCCATCAATGTCGGTTATTTCCGATCCCTGAGAAATCCCAGCAATCATCAATCGTTATTCCCGGGTCTAACCGTCGACAGTCAAAATGTACGAATTTCAGCCGGGCACGATCTTATTGTTTCTCCGATACCTGTCGCCGAACAAGGTTTTGGCTACGCCTTAAGCGTGGGTCCAAAACAGGAGGCAGTCCTTTCTGCTGACAACCAAATCATTCTTATGGAACCCCGCATCGGAATGGTTTCATCCTATTTTGATGAGATTTCGATCGGACTGTCAGAAGACGCGAAAGCTGCCTTGAACGCAAGACAAATACTACTGTTCGGTGGCATTGAGGCTCTGTACGGAAGCTCCGTTAAATTGACTGCAAGTGAAGGCATTTACATTTTAAACGGTAATGAAAAGGCCCTTGGTGCATCAGCCCCCATCAGACTTACTGCTGGAAGAATGGAAGCGGACGCTCCGAATATTTTTGTAGATCACGAAATTCAGATAGGACAGAATATTTTCGATCAAAATTTTCCAGGATTCCTCCACATCGGTCAAAATTCTCAATCAGGAATAAAAACAAATAACGTATTCTTCAACCAAAAAGTTAGTGCAGAACGCAACAGCGAATTACGTATCAACGCCGCAAATACAATAATTTTTCAGCAGCCATTAAATTTGATTTGGAACGCTCAAGCCAATATACGTTCGAATCGGATCGGACTCTTCAAACTATTTCTCGGGAACATGGGCGCTCATGCTCGTTTTCAAGTCACGCCACAGGGCTATATGTACGCTCACGATCCAATCTCCGTCAGCACGGGCTCTCAGCTCACAATTGACTTAGAGCAGAGATCCGTTCTCTCTTCTGTCATTGACACCCATAGGGACGGCGATACTTACATCAATATGAGTCCCGATTCTTTTTGGTACTCAGACGAAGACAGCAATATCACATCCCTTTCTGTGACCCCTAGCAGTTACGTCCAGCTCGGCCCAAAGAACAAAGCTGTCGAGATTGAAGCAGAACGGCTGTCAGGAGAAGGCGGTATCTTCTATCTTGCACCTAATTCCACCGGTTCCTTGAAAATCACCGAAAACAGCGAAGGAAACCACGGTGTGCTGCTTGCATCGTCAGGAGCCTCACTTCAAGACACTCATTACCTTTATCACATAGCTGTCGACGATCAGTCTCCAAACGGAAGCGACAAAGCTAGATTCGAATTAGCGAACGGCGGCATTATTGATGCCGGTCCGTACGAATATAAATTAGGTATTTTTCCGTTCAAAAAACAAAACGGAGAACAAGGCGATTCTCGCGTTTGGGTAATCCTTGGAGAGCGCTCACTTAAACCAACTCCTCCTGACGAAGTCATTACACCCCCTGCGCCGGATACGCCCAAACCTGACCTGCCCGACCTTCCATTTGACCCGGACAATCCTCCGCCTTTTGACCCTTCGGAAGAGCAGCCTATCGGTTTGTCGCCTGCTGCTAAGTTGACACTTGCTAGCATTGCTTCTGGCAACCAAGTCATTCAGTTCCTCGGAACGTTAGATGACCTGCGCAGCCGTATGGGCGAAATCCGTAATGGCGCAGATGACGGCCTTTATTTCTTGTATCGCCATGATAAAAGCCGCTATCACTCCAATTATTCTTCGACCAGCCGATTGAAGTATTCTTCCTTTACGTTCGGCGGGGATTACCGACTCAACGTCAACTGGATTGTCGGTGGCAATCTGGTCCTGACAAGAGGGAAAATCCACGTTAAAGACGTCGCCGGCAACCATTCTCGTGTTGATTCTGTCGGCGCTAAGCTTTACGCCGCTTGGCTTGGTGAAAAAGACCAGTACATCGATACGGTTTTGACCGTAAACCGCTACAGCAACAAACTGAATGCACGCAGCGTGGATGAAAGCACCTCGAAGGCTGACTACCACAACTACGGCGTCGGGTTATCTGTCGAGGCAGGAAAACGCTTCTATCTTCCGATCGGCTCAAATCCTGAGGCTTGGTTTGTTGACCCTCAGGTTCAACTGAGTTATTTCCGAGTCAGCTCTGCCTCTTTCCGCTTCAGTAACGACATGAAGGTTCACGTCGATTCCGCAAACAGTTTGAATGGCAGGATCGGATTTGACTTCGGCCGCAGCTTTACCGGCGTCGATGGTAACAACATCGGACAGGTTTATCTTCGCGCCGGCGTAAATCACGATTTCTTAGGTAAAATGAAAGTCCGGATGAACGAGTTCTCCTTCAAGGACCACTCCATCGGAACTCGCGTTTACTACGGTATCGGCGGAGAAGGCGCCATCTCAAACAAGTTCAAAGTATTCGGGCAAATCAATCGCGAATCCGGGAGCCGTTTGAAGACCGACTTCCAGGTCAAATTCGGATTGAAGTACCTCTTCTAATACTCCTTCCGGCACGATTATTCCAAAGGAGCCGCCAGGGCAAGGCGCTCCTTTTTGTTAACTCAAGTACTTTCCACAAGGCAACGGAACTCAGAAACTCCATGCATGATCTCATTATCTTCTTAACTTAACCCCTGTCCTCTTCCTTCATGGTTAAGCGGGGTCTTTTGCTCATATTTCCACCGACTTTGCCTAATACTCCAGCTTGTTTCATACCGTAACAAATCCTTCTTATCTCAGTGTCCTTTTTGAGACTTAAAGCCCCTCTACATAAGGGAAAACACTATCTTTTTGAGATGGTTCTATTTTTTGAGGAAAATTAAATGAAACTCATTGATATTCACTCACCACAGGACATCAAACCGCTCGGTATCGACGACCTCAAAGATCTGGCTAAACAGATGAGAGCCGCCATCATTAACTACACTTCCACTATCGGCGGACACGTCGGACCGAACCTTGGCGACGTTGAAGCTTTGATCGGTGTGCATTATGTCTTTGACGCTCCGAAAGACAAGATCGTCATCGACGTCTCCCACCAAGACTTTGTGCACAAGATGCTAACGGGACGTGCTCAGTATTACTTAGACAAGAGCATGTTCACACACATCGGCGAATTCACTGATCCGAAGGAAAGTCCGGAATACGATATTTTCTACGCCGGCCACACTTCTCCTTCAATCAGTCTGGCTTTCGGCCTCGCTAAAGCAAGAAGCCTCAAAAAAGAAAACTGCAACATTGTTGCCTTTATCGGTGACGGTTCTTTGAGCGGCGGCGTAGCCTTTGAAGGCTTAAATAACGCAGCCAAACTCAATGACAACTTCATCGTTATCGTCAACGACAACCAAATGGCCATCGCCGAAAACCACGGCAGCCTCTATGACAACTTAAGAGAATTAAGAGAAACCAACGGTCAGAGCGAAAACAACTACTTTAAGGCTCTCGGATACGATTACATCTATGTCGCCGAAGGCAATGACTTAGAGTCTGTAATTAGCGCTCTGAAGAAAGCAAAAGACACGAAGAAACCGATTGTTGTTCACTTGAACACTCAAAAAGGTGAAGGCTACGCCCCTGCTGAAGCTCATCGTGAAGAGTTCCACTTCAGCGCACCGTATGACGTCGCTGACGGTGAACCTCTGCAACAGTCAAATGAACCGAATTACATCACCGACACGCGCGATTATTTACTCCGCAAGGTTAAAGAAAATCCGGAACTACTCATCATTTCTTCCGCAACACCAGAAGTCTTCGGTTTCATGGAAAAAGAAAGAAAAGCATGCGGCAACCAGTACGTTGACGTCGCAATTGCAGAACAGACCGGTGTTTCCACAATGGCCGGCGCAGCAAGAGGCGGTGCCAAGGTGATCTACCCGGTCATGGCAACCTTCCTTCAGAGAGCTTATGACCAGCTTGAACAAGACTGGGCCATGGACAACAGCCCTGCTCTTATGCCGGTCATGGGAACAGGTATTCGTGCCTTAAC
>LARN01000157.1 GCA_000980495.1 Acinetobacter sp. N54.MGS-139
ATTGCACAGCGATTGAAGGATAGGACTGTAGTCAATTTTGTCCTTGCCGTGTGTGACTACCAAGCTTTTAGCGTTGTCTACGATCAGCGTTTTCGGAGCGCCGCCGAAGAACTCGAGTGCTTTGACAATCCCGCCCATCCAAGAAATCTGCTTCTCGTTTTCAAAAGCGCATATGTATATTTTCTGACTGAATGTCAGAGTTGCCAGAAATAGCCTACTTGTGCGCTTTTTACCTCTTCTATCAATCCAGGTAACTGAGTCTCCTGCAAAGTCGACTTCGAGCGACTCGCCGGGGATTCGTTCTAAATTGGTATAAATCTGAGTCGGTGTTTTTTCTTTGATCAGCTTTTCCAGCCGGCGACAAAATGTCGCATAAGAGCAAGCAGTTTCGGGGTCCTCAGACTTGTAGTGTTCATACAAAAGCTGCCTGGTTGCATATTTAACGTTCGTGAGTTTTCCAAGGATCTCCTCTGCATTGAAGTCTCTGTACTCACGTTTTATTGGAACTCGTACGGTCTCTTCCAACTCCTGTTCCTGGCATTCAGACGCCTGAGCCAATGTCAGGTTCGACTGTTTAATGCGATTAGCGTACTTGCTAACCGTTGACTTGGATATGCCTAATGCCTTTGAGACTTCAGAGTACGAACAGCCTTCATTAAGTTTGGCTGCTATATCTTTAATCGTTGCCATCGTGGATTCTTTCATAGGGGTCCTTTTAAATAAAAAGACCCAAAAGTTACAATCCAACGATTAAAAAATGGTTATATGCTAACTGTTCGCACCAGTGAGAACACCGTAATTACATCTTTTCGGTTAATCAGTGAACGACAAGATTTTTCAAGCGTTCGCACCGGTGAGAACACCGTTC
>LARN01000158.1 GCA_000980495.1 Acinetobacter sp. N54.MGS-139
CGGGAAACCGGCAATCGTGTTGAACTGAGAAACTAAGCCGAAACCGCGTTCGTCAGGAGAAGACCAAGGTCCGAGCTGAATCTGGTCGAGCTGGATCGGCAGAGCACCGATGGCCAGCATATTCTGAAGAACTTCGCCGGTGGCGCCGGGATGGTTGGTGGATTCAAGGTTCGGTCCGAGAGTCGGATCCTGCTGCATACGGAAGGCGACATTCTGAGAGAAACCGCCGGTTGCTGCGACAACGCCTTTTCTTGCGCCGTAAACCTGAGGAACGCCTGAATTTTCTTTGCGGTAATCGTGGCGTTCAAGAACCTTGACACCGATAACACGGCCTTCGTCATTGAGAACGAGGTCTGTGACGGCGCAGCCTAAGTGCATATCAACACCGAGTTTCTTGGCTGCTTCAACCAGAGGACGAGTGATGCCGCCGCCGGTACTTTCAACAGTCTGCATAATACGGGGGACGCTGTGGCCGCCGAAATGCTGAACGAAAAGTTTGTACTTCACGCCGTACTTCACGGTGAAGTCAAAAGCAGGGCGAGTACCGTAGACGATATTCTTCAAAAGATCGACGTGGCTTAAACCGCGGCCGGACTTAATCATGTCCTGGAGCATCAGTTCAGGAGAATCCTTGATGCCTTCTTTTTCCTGGAGAGGAGAACCTGCAACTGCGAAAGCACCGCCGTTAATGGCAGAGTTGCCGCCGTAAGCCGGCATTTTTTCGAGCAGCATGACGGAGGCGCCTTTTTCTTTGGCTTCCAGGGCTGCGGCCAGACCGGCAAATCCGCTGCCGATGACGATGACGTCAGCAACTTTGTCAAATTTTTGTTTGGTTTGAGGAGCTGCGAATGCGAGACTTCCA
>LARN01000064.1 GCA_000980495.1 Acinetobacter sp. N54.MGS-139
GACCAGCAAGATGCTCGCTGAATACCTGAAAGACGCTAAGACGATCATCTGGAACGGTCCGGTCGGCGTTTTCGAAATGGACAACTTCAAAGAAGGTACGCGCGACCTGGCTGAGAAAGTTGCTGAAGCTACTGCTAACGGCGCTTTCACGATTGTCGGCGGCGGCGACACGATTGCTGCGGCCAAAGCCTTTAACGTGGCAGATAAAGTTTCCTATATCTCCACCGGCGGCGGTGCTTTCCTTGAGTTCCTTGAAGGCAAGACATTGCCTGCTATTGCAGCGCTTCAGGAAAGAACCAGATAATCTTTTCCTCTGATGCAGCAAAGCCTGTCGACCTCAAAATCGACGGGCTTTGTTTTATGACCGGAAAGAAACTTTATGCTTTCCGATGGTTTGGAATAGCGAAATTAAACTTTTTTCATTCATAAGTGAAAAAAGTCCAGACTTTTTTCATTTATGAATCGGAAAAGCCTAAAAAGCTCTAAAACGCGGACAAAAGAAAAGCCGCCATCAAAATTGAGGCGGCTTTCGAGCAGATTTTTGTCTTAACAGACTAACGCTGTTTCAGAACGTACTTTCTCCAGAGTTGGATAAGAAGAGCGCAGGAGAAGGGCACCAAAGCAGCGAGGATGCCGACAACCAAAATCAAAGAAAGATTGTTCTTGATGAATGGGATGTTGCCGAAGAGATAGCCCGCAAGAACGATGCCGCCGACCCACACAATGGCTCCGCCTCCGCTGTAAAGCTCAAAGCGCAGCGGGTTCATCTTGGCCGCACCGGCAACCAACGGAGCAAAAGAACGAACGATCGGTACGAAACGAGCGAGCACAATCGTTTTGCCGCCGTGCTTTTCGTAGAAGTCGTGCGTTTTTCTCAGGGCGTCCTGGTCAATCCAGCTGATGGAGCCGTCGTAAATCTTATTGCCGAGCCAATTGCCGATATAGAAGTTCGTCGTGTTTCCGAGGATCGCACCGAGAGAAATGATGACGATGAGGAGCCAGGGATTCAAAGCACCTGCCGCGGCTGCCGCGCCGGCAATGAAAAGGAGAGAATCACCCGGAAGGAAGGCACAAATGACGATGCCGGTTTCGCTGTAGAAGATCATGAAGAGCACAAGATAGACCCACCAGCCGTAGGTTTGTGCAATGTACATGATGAAGTGATCCGCATTGCGGAACAGTTCCAAAGTAAGTGTCAGAAAGTCCATTTTCTTTTTGTGAAGTCAATGGATCGAAATTGTAGCGGAATTGTTGAAAAAGACATTGAAAAAACAAGTCGGAAATGTCCGCTTCGTGTGAAAAAATCTTTCACTTTAAAATTTAAGATTCTTCTTTTTGCTTTGGAAAAGAAATGGTTAACCTTCACCTCGATCCTGTAGAAAATAAGAAAGTTTTCGACCATCTCATAGAAATCGGCAAGATTTCTTCCAAAGGTCATATCGGTACGCATCTTGACTGCTATACCTGTGCGCCGGACAAGCCTGAGTATGAGCTTTCGGCTGTGGTTTTGGAGTGTAAAGACGGTATGCCTGATGCCAAGAGACTGGCAAAACTCGGCATGCTCCAAGGCAAGGCGCTCACCCTGCACACCGGAAACCACGAGACAAATAGCTACGGCTCTCCGGAATACTTCAAGAAGGAAACTTTCATTTCGGAAGACGCCTTAGAAAAAATCTTTGAACTCAAGCCGCTCTTCGTCATCATTGATTCCCACGGTTTAGGTCAAAGCGGTCCGACCCACGTCTCAATTGATAAGGACTGCGAAGCGCATCACTGCCATGTGATTGAAAACGCCGATCTTTCTTCTCTAAAGGACGAAAAAGAAATCAGAGTCCGAATCAACGTAGGTATCGACAATCCTTCCACCGGAAAGCCTTGCACGGTGGTTCGTTTGGACTAAGTCAACAAACTAAAACGCCGATGTATCAGAAAGAAGATTGGCGTTTTGTTCGTGAAGGTCAAGATCAGTTTTTCGGATCCGGATGCTGTCTCCATTTCTTAACGATATAACCGATCACAAAGGGAGCCAGACCTAAAACGATACCGCCGACAAGGATGAGAGAAAGGTTGTCCTTGATAAATGGGATGTTTCCGAAAAGATGTCCGGCTGAGAGAATGATGCCGGCCCAAAGAACAGCACCGACCGTTCCGCTGGCCTCGAAGTTCAGTCGATTCATTTTTGCGGCGCCGGCAACCAGCGGAGCAAAGGAGCGAATGATCGGAACGAAACGAGCAAGGACGATCGTGAGCTTTCCATGTTTGGCAAAGAAGGCTTGAGTCTTTGCCATCTGCTGCTGATCAATCCATTTAATAGAGCCGTCATAGATCTTATTGCCAAGGTAGTACCCGATGGCGTAGGCCACGGTGTTCCCGAAACAGGCGCCGAGGGCTATGGCGAAGAACGCACCGAACGGGTCGAGGATGCCGGCTGCACTGGCAGCGCCCGAGACAAAGATAAGCGAATCGCCGGGCAGTAGGGCGCAAATGACGATTCCGGTCTCTAAAAAATAGACCGTAAAGAGAAATAAATAAACATAGATGCCGTATTCCGCCGACATGTGTGCGATGAATTGATCGCTGTTGCGGAACATTTCTAAGAATGCGGTAAAAAAGTCCATCGTTATCCTCGACTATTGAACTTGATTGTAGAAAAGGCATTAGGGCGCATAGAACCGAATTGCCCAAAGTAGTCTGAGGATTCGGCGAGTGGAGCTCTTGCAGGCCGATCGCGACTGCTATAAGGTTAGAAAACATGCTCTCACCGTGAAGAGACGAACAGAAAGACGAATCACATGGAAGACACAACATTGGAAGCAAAGCGTCCTGAAAGAAAAATTCAGGAGCTCTCGGATCAGTTAATTAGTCAGATTGCAGCCGGTGAAGTGGTTGAACGACCCGCGTCCGTTGTTAAGGAACTGGTCGAAAACGCCATCGACGCAGGTGCCGACTCGGTTGAAGTCCGCATCGAAGGCGGCGGTATCAAGCGCATCGTTGTCTCGGATAACGGCTGCGGTATTCCGAAGGACCAGCTTGCTTTAGCTGTTAAGCGCCATGCAACAAGCAAGGTTTTCAATCTGGATGAACTTGAAAGTGTGAGCTCGCTTGGGTTCCGCGGAGAAGCGCTTGCTTCGATCGCAAGTGTCTCTGACATGAAAGTGATTTCCAGAGTTGCCGGGGAAGATGCCTTCAGCATTGCCGACGGGGAGATATCTGCAGCCTCCGGCAATAAAGGCACACGAATTGAAGTTGCTGATCTCTTCTATAAAACTCCGGCACGCCGCAAGTTTTTAAAGAGCGAAGGCACGGAAGCCGCCCATTGCCAAACGGTAATTGAGCGCATTGCATTGGCCTATCCTGAGGTTGCCTTTTTGTTTGTCGCAAACGGGAAACCGATTATCAATCTTCCGGCCTCTTCTATTGAAGAACGATTGACGCGTCTGATGCCTCGAGACTTTAGAGATGCCCACCGCGCATTGGATACCAAGGCGCCGGCTCTTCGGCTTTACGGCTGGGTGTGTCTTCCGATCGCTGCACGCAGCCGCGCCGACTGTCAGTATTTCTATGTCAACGGTCGATTCGTTCGGGATAAGGTTTTGTCTCACGGCGTTCGGATGGCTTACCAAGACGTGCTGCACGGATCGAGCCAACCTAGCTATTGCCTATTCCTTCAGATGGATCCGCACAAGGTTGACGTGAACGTACACCCGACTAAGAGCGAAGTGCGCATGAGAGACTCTCAGGCTGTTCATCAATTTATCTTCCATGCAGTTGAGGATGCTTTAGCCAGAACGACCATCGTGGATCCTTCAAGCGGAGAAATTATGGACACTGCGCTGCCGTCTTCGCCGCGTGATGCTTCCGCGCAAACTCCTGCCGAGGCTCCGACGGCCGCTCCTTCAGTCAATCCGTCTCAGTTCAAGTATGCACAGCCTAAGCCTTCAAGGGCGAATACAGAAGCTTATTTGGATTTCTCATCCCCGCGGCCTAAGAGTTTCCAGAACTCCTTCCCGACGACCATTGCGGCGATGAAAGTAGATCAAGCGACCCTCTCTACGAGCCATACAACTCAGAAACCTTCGGCAGAAGTGTCTAAGGGACCCCAGCCGCTCGGACGGGCTGTCGGACAAGTCTGTGGAACGTTCATTATTGCTGAGAACTCAGCCGGCATGGTTTTGGTTGATATGCATGCCGCTCATGAACGTATCCTTTATGAGCGTCTCAAGAAGAGTTTTGATGAGCGCAAGATGCCGATGCAGGATATGCTCATTCCTCTAGTCTTTACCGTAACCACAGAGCAGATGGCGACCTTTGAAGATGCTCGTGAGGAATTGGAGCAGCTGGGATTGGAATTAAGTGCTGTCGGGCCGAACCAGCTGAGCCTGCGAAGCGTTCCGCAATTAATGATTAATCAAATTTCTCAGGCCGGCCCAACGATTGTGCGTGAGGTGCTCGATGATTTCCGTGAATATGGGAAGAGCACGGCAATGACGGAGAAGCGCAACGAAGTCCTCTCTCGAATGGCCTGTCATGCTGCGGTCCGCGTGAATCGCATTCTGACGATTGAGGAAATGGACGCGATTCTGCGGCAAATGGAACAGACGGATCGTGCAGACGAATGTAATCACGGACGTCCGACCTGGGTTCAGCTGACCGCTAAAGAGCTAGACAGTTTCTTTATGAGAGGTAAGTGAAGATGTCGAATTCTCAGGCCATTTTATTGTTGGGCCCGACGGCCAGCGGCAAGACTGCATTGGCGCTTCGCTTAGCCGAAGAAATTCCCAGTGAGATCATCTCGATCGATTCTGCCTTGGTCTATCGGCACATGGATATCGGTACGGCTAAGCCGACAAAAGAAGAGCTAGCAGCGGTTCCGCATCATCTCATCGACATCATTGAACCGACGGAAAGTTATTCTGCGGCTGATTTTGCACAGGACTGCGTAAGACTTGTTGAAGAAATCCGAAATCGCGGAAAAGTACCTCTGATTGTGGGCGGAACTATGCTCTATGCCAAGGCCGTTAGAGAAGGTCTTTCTCCGCTTCCGGCAACCGATCCGACGGTTCGCGAAAAGATCGGAGTAGAACTGAGTGAAAAAGGCTTGCCGGCCCTTTATGAAAGGTTAAAAGAGGTTGATCCTAAAACCGCCGATCGTTTGGCGCCGGCAGATACCCAGCGCATCACAAGGGCTCTGGAAGTTTTTGAGATGACGGGTAAACCGATCTCAGAACTTACGGCTCAAAAAGGAGAGCCGCTTCTGAACCTCAGCTCCTATGCGCTGCTTCCTCCGGACCGAGCAGTGCTTCACGCGAGAATTGCAGAACGTTTTGAGCTGATGATTAAAAACGGCTTCTTAGAGGAAGTAAAAAATTTAATGGCCATGCCGGGCATGCATGCCGACCTTCCGAGTATGCGGTCGGTAGGCTATCGTCAGGCATGGAACTACCTTTCCGGGTTGACGACCTTTGATGCATTCAAAGAAGCGGGAATTGCTGCAACCAGACAGCTGGCAAAACGCCAGATGACATGGATGCGCTCTATGCAGAACACGCAGCTGCTCAATCCTGATGAAAAAGATGCTTCTTTAGCCGTGCTCAAAAAAGAAGCCGAACAAATTTTGTCCGGCTTGAAAATTAAGTTTTAGTGGCTTAGAACTTCGGGAAGAGTTTGTGTTCTTTAGAGGTCAGACCTTTCAATAAGACTAAACCGCCTGTTCCGTGTCTGCCGAGAACAGAAACATTGGCGAGGTGTTTTCCGTTTCCGGAAATGAACACAATCGCGTGCATCTTGTTGTTGGCACTGACATAGGTAAAGCGATAAGCATTCTGTCCCGGAATCTGAACCGGATTGCCGAGAACTCTCATTCCCTGCTGCTTGTAGTTGTTTGCCATGATTTGAGCGGTTTCTTTCGGGGCTTTGTCCGAAGGAATGACGGTGATGAGCACGCCTTCCCCTGCCTTACGGCTGGCGAATAAAGTTGCGAAGGTATTCGGTGGAACAGAGCCCGGCTGCATTTTCTGCTGAGCCAATCGCCGGTCAGCGGTAAAGAGAAGTAGGGACAGGTGAAATCAGCCGCAGCTGCAGGAAGGCAGAAAAAGGCTGCACAGGCGGCAACGGCTGAAGTAAAAGCAAGAATTTTTCTTCTTAGCACGATGAACATCCTTGAGGTTGTTTGTAACAAATTATTTCTTATTTTAGTGCTTTTGATATGAAAAAAGCGCCGGATGACCGACGCTTTTAGAACAAACACTCAGAGGTGCTAATTACCTGATGCAACGTTCAAAACATTGCCTTCCAAGTCTTGTCGGGAGCCGCTGTTGAGTTTTGCGCGTTCCTTATCGCGGATCTCTTCTGCACGCTCGCCGACCCAGTAATTGGCGTTCTTGATGCCGAGTTTTTCCGGGTGGAAAACCGGGTCAAGACCGATAGCCAGCTGCTTTTCATAGTCGCGCAAGCAGAGGAATGCCTTCTTGTTCAGCAGCAAAATGGCGATGATGTTCAGCCAAGCCATCAGACCGACGCCGATGTCGCCCACGGCCCATGCCAAATCCGCCGTTTTAACGGCGCCGAAGATGCAGGAGCCCATGACAAACAGCTTGAGGATGAAGAATAAGAACGGACGGTGTAGTTTTCTATTGATGTAGGAAACGTTGGTTTCTGAAATGTAGTAATAAGAAAGGATCGTTGTGAAGGCAAAGAAGAACAGAGCGATGGCAACGAATGCCTGTCCGAATCCGGGCATTAAGCCTTCAACCGCAGCCTGGGTGTAGGCAGGACCTGTGGCGACGTCTTTCAGACCGATGAACATCGGGGCATTGTCGGGACCGACAACGTTATAGCTTCCGGTGATGAGGATCATGAAAGCGGTGGCAGAGCAAACGAGCAGCGTGTCAACGTAGACAGAGAAGGCCTGAACCAACCCTTGTTTTGCCGGGTGGCTGACGGAAGCTGCGGAAGAAGCGTGAGGGCCGGTACCTTGGCCTGCTTCATTAGAGTAGATGCCGCGTTTGACACCCCAGGAGACTGCCAGACCGATGATGGCGCCGAAAGCAGCGTCTACACCGAAGGCGCTGTTGACGATGAGCACAAGGACGTCGTCCAGCAGGTCAACGTGCATGAATACGATGACCAGAGAGAAAATCACATAGGCCTGAGCCATGAAGGGCACGACCAGTGTTGTGAAGGCTGCGATTCTCTTTAAGCCGCCGAACACAATGAAGGAGAGCAGAGCTGCGATGAAGCCTGCGGAAATTGCCGGAGCGATGCCGAAGGCGTTTTCCATGGAGGTTGCAATTGCATTAGCCTGCACGCCGGGAAGGAAGAGGCCGCAGGAGAAGATGGTGACAATCGCGAAAAGCCAGGCAAACCACTTGATGCCTAAGCCGCGTTCAATGTAGAAAGCAGGGCCGCCGCGGTATTCGCCGTTGATTTTTTCTTTATAGACCTGACCGAGGGTGGATTCGACGAAAGCAGAAGAGGCGCCGAGGAATGCAACCATC
>LARN01000065.1 GCA_000980495.1 Acinetobacter sp. N54.MGS-139
GACCAGCAAGATGCTCGCTGAATACCTGAAAGACGCTAAGACGATCATCTGGAACGGTCCGGTCGGCGTTTTCGAAATGGACAACTTCAAAGAAGGTACCCGCGACCTCGCTGAAAAAGTTGCTGAAGCTACTGCTAACGGTGCTTTCACGATCGTCGGCGGCGGCGATACGATTGCTGCAGCCAAAGCCTTTAACGTGGCAGAGAAAGTTTCCTATATCTCCACCGGCGGCGGTGCTTTCCTTGAGTTCCTTGAAGGCAAGACATTGCCTGCCATCGCAGCGCTTCAAGAAAGAACGAAATAATCTTTTCCTCTGATGCAGCAGGGCCTGTCGATTTCAAAATCGGCAGGCTTTGTTTTTTGACCAAAGGATTGCCTGATTTTGGACTTAACAGAAATAGGAAAACTTTTAAACGTGACAAAACAAAAGCCGCCATCAAAACTGAGGCGGCTTTTTGAACAGATTTCTGTCCTAGCAGGTTAATGCTGTTTTAAAACGTACTTTCTCCAAAGCTGAACAAGAAGCGCGCAGGAGAAGGGAACCAGAGCGGCAAGGATACCGACAACCAGAATCAAAGAAAGATTGTTCTTGATGAACGGGATGTTGCCGAAGAGGTAGCCGGCAAGAACGATGCCGCCGACCCACACAATGGCACCGCCGCCGCTGTACAGCTCAAAACGCAGCGGATTCATCTTGGCAGCACCGGCAACCAACGGGGCAAATGAACGGACGATCGGCACGAAACGGGCGAGCACAATCGTTTTGCCGCCGTGTTTCTCGTAGAAGTCATGCGTTTTTCTCAGGGCATCTTGGTCAATCCAGCTAATGGAGCCGTCGTAAATCTTATTGCCGAGCCAATTGCCGATATAGAAGTTCGTTGTGTTTCCGAGGATCGCACCGAGCGAAATGATGACGATGAGGAGCCAGGGATTCAAAGCACCTGCTGCGGCAGCCGCACCGGCGATGAATAGGAGAGAGTCACCCGGGAGAAAGGCACAAATGACGATGCCGGTTTCGCTGTAGAAGATCATGAAGAGCACAAGATAGACCCACCAGCCGTAGGTTTGTGCAATGTACATGATGAAGTGATCCGCATTGCGGAACAGTTCCAAAGTAAGTGTCAGAAAGTCCATTTTCTTTTTCTGTAGTCAATGGATCGAAATTGTAGCGGAATTGTTGAAAAGGACACTGAAAAAACAAGTCGGAAATTAGAAGTCTCTCTGTTTTGCTTTGGAAAAGAAATGGTTAACCTTCACCTCGATCCTGTAGGAAAGAAGAAAGTTTTCGACCATCTCATAGAAATCGGCAAGATGTCCTCCACAGGTCATATCGGTACGCATCTTGACTGCTGCACCTGTGCACCTGAGAAACCTGAGTATGAGATTTCAGCGGTAGTTTTAGCCTGCAAGGACGGCATGCCAGATGTCGAGACGTTGGCAGAACTCGGCACCCTCGAAGGTAAAGCACTTGTCCTGCACACGGTAACTCACGAGACAAACGGCTATGGATCTCCGGAATACTTCAAGAAAGAAACTTTCGTTTCTAAAGACACCTTAGAAAAAATCTTTGAACTCAAGCCGCTTTTCGTCATCATTGATTCCCACGGTTTAGGTCAAAGCGGTCCGACTCACGTCTCAATAGATAAGAACTGCGAAGCGCATCACTGCCATGTGATCGAAAATGCCGACCTTTCTTCTTAGAAAGACGAAAAAGAAATCAAAGTCCGAATCAATGTCGATATTGACAATCCGTCCACAGGAAAGCCCTGCACGGTTGTTCGCTTGGACTAAGTTGGCAAACGAAAAACGCCGATGTGTCAGAAGGTACATCGGCGTTTTATTCATGAAGGTCAAGATCAGTTTTTCGGATCCGGATGCTGTCTCCACTTCTTAACGATATAACCGATCACAAAGGGAGCCAAACCTAGGACAATACCGCCGACAAGGATGAGAGAAAGATTGTCCTTGATAAACGGAATGTTTCCGAAAAGATGTCCGGCTGAGAGAATGATGCCGGCCCAAAGGACAGCGCCTACGGTTCCGCTGGCCTCAAAGTTCAAACGGTTCATTTTTGCAGCGCCGGCAACCAGCGGGGCAAAAGAGCGAATGATCGGAACGAAACGAGCAAGAACGACCGTGAGCTTTCCGTGTTTGGCAAAGAAGGCTTGAGTCTTGGTCATCTGCTGCTGATCAATCCACTTAATAGAGCCGTCATAGATCTTGTTGCCGAGGTAGTACCCGATGGCGTACGCAACGGTGTTCCCGAAGCAGGCGCCAAGAGCGATAGCGAAGAACGCACCGAATGGGTCGAGGATGCCCGCGGCGCTGGCGGCGCCGGAGACAAAGATAAGTGAGTCGCCGGGCAGAAGGGCGCAAATGACAATTCCGGTTTCTAAAAAATAGACCGTAAAGAGAAATAAATACACATAGATGCCGTATTCCGCAGACATGTGCGCGATAAATTGATCGCTGTTGCGGAACATTTCTAAGAATGCGGTAAAAAAGTCCATCATTTTCCTCGACTGTTGGCCTTGATTTTAGAAAAGGCAATAGGAAGCATAGAACCAAAACGCCCAAAGTAGTCTGAGGGTTCGACGGGTGGAGCTCTTGCAGTCCGGTCTCGACTGCTATAAGGTTAGATGACATGCGCTCATCGTGAGAAGACGAACGGAAAGACGAATCACATGGAAGACACAACATTGGAAACAAGGCGTCCTGAAAGAAAAATTCAGGAGCTCTCGGATCAGTTAATTAGCCAAATCGCAGCCGGTGAAGTGGTTGAACGGCCAGCATCGGTTGTAAAGGAGCTGGTCGAAAACGCCATTGATGCCGGAGCCGACTCTGTTGAGATCCGTATCGAAGGCGGCGGCATAAAACGCATCGTCGTCTCGGACAACGGCTGCGGTATTCCTAAAGATCAACTTGCCTTGGCCGTGAAGCGCCACGCAACGAGCAAGGTTTCCAATTTGGATGAACTGGAAAGTGTGAGCTCGCTCGGATTTCGAGGCGAAGCTCTTGCTTCGATCGCAAGCGTCTCTGACATGAAAGTGATTTCCAGAGTTGCCGGTGAAGATGCGTTCAGCATTGCCGACGGAGAGATTTCTGCGGCTTCTGGAAACAAAGGCACACGAATCGAAGTTGTGGATCTCTTCTACAAGACTCCGGCACGACGTAAATTTTTAAAGAGCGAAGGTACGGAAGCAGCTCATTGTCAAACAGTGATTGAACGCATTGCTTTGGCCTATCCGGAGGTCGCTTTTTTATTTGTTGCGAACGGAAAGCCGATCATCAATCTGCCAGCTTCTTCTATTGAAGAGCGTTTAACGCGTCTGATGCCGCGCGACTTTAGAGACGCCCACCGAGCATTGGATGCTAAGGCGCCGGCACTGCGTCTTTACGGATGGGTGTGTCTTCCGACCGCCGCACGCAGCCGCGCCGACTGTCAGTATTTCTATGTCAACGGGCGATTCGTTCGGGATAAGGTTTTGTCTCACGGTGTTCGGATGGCTTACCAAGATGTTTTGCACGGGTCCAGCCAGCCTAGTTATTGTCTTTTCCTTCAGATGGATCCGCATAAGGTTGACGTGAACGTACATCCGACCAAGAGCGAAGTGCGCATGAGAGATTCGCAGGCGGTTCATCAGTTCATCTTCCATGCGGTTGAGGAGGCCCTAGCTAGAACGACCATTGTGGATCCATTCAGCGGCGAAATTATGGATACGGCGCTCCCGTCTTCTCCGCGGGACGCATCTGCTCAAGCCCCGGCCGAGGCCCCGGCAGCACCTCCATCGGTGAATCCTCCTCCGTTTAAATACGCTCAGCCTAAGCCATCAAAGGCAAATACAGAAGCTTATTTGGATTTCTCATCTCCGCGTCCGAAGAGTTTTCAGAACTCATTCCCGACGACCATTGCGGCGATGAAAGTGGATCAAGCGACCCTGTCTGCAACGCATGCAGCACCGACACCGGCGCCGGAAGTTCCGAAGGGGCCTCAGCCGCTCGGACGAGCGGTCGGACAAGTCTGCGGAACGTTCATCATTGCCGAAAACTCAGCCGGTATGGTTTTGGTGGATATGCATGCTGCTCATGAACGGATTCTTTACGAACGCCTCAAGAAGAGTTTTGATGAGCGCAAGATGCCGATGCAGGATATGCTCATTCCTTTGGTTTTTACCGTAACGACTGAGCAGATGGCGACCTTTGAAGATGCACGTGAAGAACTCGAGCAGCTCGGACTGGAATTAAGCGCCGTCGGACCGAATCAGCTGAGCTTGCGAAGTGTTCCGCAGTTAATGATCAATCAAATCTCCCAGGCCGGCCCGACTATTGTGCGGGAAGTGCTTGATGACTTCCGTGAGTACGGAAAGAGTACGGCAATGACAGAGAAACGCAACGAGGTCCTCTCTAGAATGGCATGTCATGCGGCTGTTCGTGTGAACCGTATCCTGACAATTGAGGAGATGGACGCGATTCTGCGGCAAATGGAACAGACGGATCGTGCGGACGAATGCAATCACGGACGTCCGACCTGGGTTCAGCTGAGTGCTAAAGAATTAGACAGCTTCTTCATGAGAGGTAAGTAATAATGTCGGAGTCACAGGCCATTTTATTGTTGGGGCCGACGGCCAGCGGGAAGACTGCATTGGCGCTTCGGTTAGCCGAAGAAATCCCTAGTGAAATTATTTCAATCGATTCTGCCCTGGTCTATCGGCATATGGACATCGGGACGGCTAAGCCGACAAAAGAAGAAATGGCAGCGGTTCCGCATCATCTTATCAACATCATTGAACCGACGGAATGTTACTCCGCGGCAGATTTTGCTCAGGACTGCGTACGGCTTGTTGAGGAAATACGAAATCGCGGAAAGGTTCCCCTGATTGTGGGCGGAACCATGCTCTACGCCAAAGCCGTTCGAGAAGGCCTGTCTCCGCTGCCGGCAACGGATCCTGCGGTTCGTGAAAAGATCGGCGAAGAATTAAGCGCAAAAGGCTTACCGGCACTTTATGAAAGATTAAGAGCGGTCGATTCTAAAACCGCAGACCGGTTGGCGCCGGCAGATACCCAGCGCATCACAAGGGCTTTGGAAGTTTTTGAGATGACGGGCAAACCGATCTCGGAATTGACGGCTCAGAAAGGAGAGCCGCTTCTCCGGCTAAGTTCCTATGCATTGCTGCCGCCGGATCGAGCAGTACTTCACGCCAGGATCGCAGAGCGTTTTAAGCTGATGATTAAGAACGGGTTCTTAGAGGAAGTAAGAAGGCTGATGGCAATGCCCGGTATGCATGACTATCTTCCGAGTATGCGTTCCGTCGGCTACCGCCAGGCATGGAATTATCTTTCCGGTCTAACGACGTTTGATGCATTCAAAGAAGCCGGAATCGCCGCAACCCGACAGCTTGCAAAGCGTCAAATAACTTGGATGCGATCTATGCAGGAAACCATACTGCTTAATCCCGATGAAAAGGATCTTTCTTTAGACACGCTTAAAAAAGAAGCCGAACAAATTTTGTCCGGCTTACAAAATTAAGTATTAGAGGCTTAGAACTTCGGGAAGAGCTTGTCTTCCTTGGAGGTTAGACCCTTCAGCAAGGTTAAACCGCCCGTTCCGTGCCTGCCGAGAATAGAGACATTGGCGAGGTGTTTGCCGTTTCCGGAAATGAACACAATCGCATGCATCTTGTTGTTGGTACTGACATAGGTAAAGCGATAGGCATTTTGTCCGGGGATCTGAACCGGATTGCCGAGAACTCTCATTCCCTGCTGCTTGTAGTTGTTATCCATGATTTGAGCTGCTTCTTTCGGGGCCTTATCCGAGGGAATAACGGTAATGAGAACACCTTCTCCGGCCTTACGGCTGGCAAATAAGGTCGCGAAGGTATTCGGAGGAACCGAACCCGGCTGCATTCTCTGCTGAGCCCAATCGCCGGTCAGCGGTAAAGAGAAGTAGGGACAGGTGAAATCAGCCGCAGCTGCAGGAAGGCAGAAAAAGGCTGCACAGGCGGCAACGGCTGAAGTAAAAGCAAGAATTTTTCTTCTTAGCACGATGAACATCCTTGAGGTTGTTTGTAACAAATTATTTCTTATTTTAGTGCTTTTGATATGAAAAAAGCGCCGGATGACCGACGCTTTTAGAACAAACACTCAGAGGTGCTAATTACCTGATGCAACGTTCAAAACATTGCCTTCCAAGTCTTGTCGGGAGCCGCTGTTGAGTTTTGCGCGTTCCTTATCGCGGATCTCTTCTGCACGCTCGCCGACCCAGTAATTGGCGTTCTTGATGCCGAGTTTTTCCGGGTGGAAAACCGGGTCGAGGCCGATAGCGAGCTGCTTTTCGTAGTCGCGTAAGCAGAGGAAGGCCTTCTTGTTCATCAGCAGAATAGCGATGATGTTCAGCCAAGCCATCAGACCGACGCCGATGTCGCCCACGGCCCATGCCAGATCGGCTGTTTTAACGGCGCCGAAGATGCAGGAACCCATGACAAACAGCTTCAAGATGAAGAACAGGAAGGGACGATGCAGTTTTCTATTGATGTAGGAAACGTTGGTTTCTGAAATGTAGTAATAGGAAAGGATCGTTGTGAAAGCAAAGAAGAACAGAGCGATGGCGACGAATGCCTGTCCGAATCCGGGCATTAAGCCTTCAACGGCGGCCTGTGTATAGGCAGGACCGGTTGCGACGTCTTTCAGACCGATGAACATCGGAGCATTGTCCGGACCGACAACATTGTAGCTTCTGGTAATGAGGATCATGAAAGCGGTGGCAGAGCAGACGAGCAGCGTGTCAACGTAGACGGAGAAGGCCTGCACCAGACCCTGTTTTGCCGGATGGCTGACAGAAGCAGCGGAAGAAGCGTGAGGACCGGTACCTTGGCCTGCTTCGTTGGAGTAGATGCCGCGTTTGACACCCCAGGAGACAGCCAGACCGATGATGGCGCCGAAAGCAGCGTCCACACCGAAGGCGCTCTTGACGATGAGAACGAGGACGTCGTCAAGGAGGTCAACGTGCATGAACACGATAACCAGAGAGAAGATCACATAGGCCTGAGCCATGAAAGGAACCACAAGCGTAGTGAATGCAGCAATTCTCTTTAAGCCGCCGAACACGATGAAAGAGAGCAGGGCGGCGATGAAGCCGGCGGAAATTGCCGGAGCGATGCCGAATGCATTTTCCATCGAGGTAGCGATGGCATTAGCCTGCACACCGGGGAGGAACAGACCGCAGGAGAAAATGGTGACGATTGCGAAGAGCCAGGCAAACCATTTGACGCCTAAGCCGCGTTCAATGTAGAAGGCAGGGCCGCCGCGGTATTCGCCGTTGATTTTTTCTTTATAGACCTGACCGAGGGTGGATTCGACGAAAGCAGAAGAGGCGCCGAGGAATGCAACCATC
>LARN01000066.1 GCA_000980495.1 Acinetobacter sp. N54.MGS-139
CCCAATCAACTCCTCCTGAATGGAAAATTTCGGCCAGATCCTTTGAAAATTAAGTCTCTAAAGGCCATTGGGAAGAATCAAGCATTTTACAGAGCTTCCTTAATATTATTATAGGGGGAAATAATTTATAAAAACCCCTATAATCGAATATTTGTGTGATGTTGGGATAGAACAAATATCAGAGAAAATACTTACGACTGCTGTACGGCGGCTATTTCGGACAGTTTTCGATTATTGACCACTGTTTTTAAGGCTGAGAAAGCTCGCCCGGAAGTAGCAAAAGGCCCCATGCTGGGGCCGTTCGATGTTCGGTGTTTATCGGAACTAGGCTGAAAGCGTGCTTGAGCTAGCGTCGGCTTTCCAGTTTCCCGCGGATCTCTCTGAGCTCTATTTAGAAGGATCAATCAGAATTTCGTCCGAGAAGAGCTCTTCGTGGCATTGGCGCTTACGAATAAGCGTGGCTTTGTCTCCGTCCACCAATACTTCTGCTGGAAGGCAGCGGGAGTTGTAGTTGGAAGCCATTGACATGCCATAGGCGCCGGCACTCAGCATTGCCAAGACGTCTCCTTCTCCCACATTCAGCAGTCTATCCTTGCCGAGCCAGTCTCCGGTTTCACATACCGGTCCCACAACATAGCAGTACGTTTCTTTCCCTTCTTTTCTGGGCTTGACCGGAACAATCTGCATCCAGGCTTGGTAGAGCGTCGGGCGGATCATGTCATTCATGCCGCAGTCAACGATGCAGAAGTTCTTCAGCTCACCTTGTTTCATGTACTGAACCGTCATCAGCAGCGCTCCGCTGTTTCCGACTAAAGAGCGGCCGGCTTCAAAAATCATCTCTTTGTCGCCGTAACCGCGTTTAACCAGAACTCGGCGCAAAGCAGCGACGAGAACTGTCGGGCTCGGCACTGCTTCCGTGCTGTATTGAATACCTAAACCGCCGCCGAAATCGATATGCTGAAGTTCAATGCCGTTCAGACGGAGTTTATCGAGCAGGGTGCAGAGCTTTTCGCACGCATCCACAAAGGGCGCGGTGTCCGTAATCTGAGAACCGATATGGCAGTCAATACCCACGACTTCAAGTTCAGGGCTGCGGGAAGCTTTTAAGTAAAGCTCGACGGCCTGATCGTAGGCGATACCGAATTTGTTTTTCTTGAGACCGGTTGAAATGTAGGGATGTGTTTTAGCGTCCACATCCGGATTGACGCGGAAAGAGACGCGGGCCTTTTTGCCTTTCTTTTGAGCAACGGCAATGACTCGGTCTAATTCGGCCGGAGATTCAATATTGAAGCATTTGATATTTGCGTCGAGCGCTGCTTCGATTTCATGATGAGTTTTGGCAACACCCGAAAAAATCACTTTGCTCGTGTCGCATCCGGCGGCTTGAATTCGACGCAGTTCTCCCTCGGAGACGATATCGAATCCTGCTCCGAGCTCTCCGAGCAAACGAATGATGGAAAGATTCGAATTTGCTTTAACGGCAAAGCACATCAGATGCTTATAGGGCTCAAGCGGTTTTTGATAGCTCTGGAAAGCAGTGACGATGGCCCGTTTGGAATAGACGTATAGAGGTGTTCCGAAGCGGGCCGCGAGATCTTTTAACGGGACGTTTTCGCACCAAAGAGTACCGTCCTTCCAGGCGAACTCTCGGTCATTAGGAAGAGAGAGATTCATCTTTGTATTGAACCCATGAATTTATGTTAGTAAGCCGTCGACATCGGATTATTCGGCGTAGAACGCAGAGGACTTGTGACGCTGTCGGGCAGCTGCTCGGTTGCGTCTCCCGGATTTTTGTCGGTTCCTTCTGCCGGTAAAGTTTCATCCTGAGCCTTTTGGGCGGCATCGGCGGGAGCGGCACCAACCGTGTCCTCGCCGGTCATTTCATTGATTTGCTGTCCGATTCGGGAGAGGTACGAATCATTCGGGTTAGGCGGCAGGTACAGAGGGCCTTTGATTCCGCAGCCTGTTAAGAGAAGGCACGGAAAGAATAAAATGAGGGAACGTTTCAGCATAATTGACAAATCTACCATGACAAAAAGAGATTTTATCGAGTTATCGGAGAAAACCTTCAACGATATTGAGCAATTAGTTGATGACCAATATCCCGATGTGGATTTTGATCGTGAAGGCAATGTCCTGACTCTGACACTTGAAGACGGCAAAGTCGTCGTGATTAACCGTCAGGAAGCCATGGAAGAGATGTGGCTGGCCTCTCCGCTGGGAGGAATGCATTTTTACTATGACGATGCCGGCGTCCTCGTTAATCACCGCAAAGGAGAAAAGCCCTTTGCAGAGTGCTTAAAAACAGCATTGGAGTGCTGAGATGAGTCAGAAGTTTTGGCAGTGCCGCGATCGGAGCATCGATTTGTCCTCCCCAAAAATTATGGGTATCGTCAACGTCACTCCCGATTCATTCAGTGACGGCGGCAAATATTATTCCTCCGTACAAGCAATTGAGCACGGTTTTCAGTTGGCAGAAGAGGGCGCCGATATTCTGGATATCGGCGGCGAGTCCACTCGGCCGGGAGCAGATGAAGTAAGCGTTCACTCCGAATTGGAGCGCGTGATTCCTGTGATTGAGGCGTTGAGCGCACGCGGGTTGGTGGTTTCTGTGGATACCAGTAAACCGGAAGTGATGACAGCGGCAGCTCAGGTCGGAGCTCAAATTATTAATGATGTGTATGCGCTTCGTCGGGAAGGAGCAATAGAAGCAGCAGAAAAGAGCGGGTGCGGTGTGTGTCTGATGCACATGCAAGGAGAGCCGCGCACGATGCAGAAAAATCCCGTTTACAACGATCTGATGGCCGAGGTAAAGAGTTTTCTAGCAGAGAGAGCTCAAGCATTGAGAGATCTCGGAGTCCCGGCAGAAAGAATCGTTTTAGATCCGGGTTTCGGATTCGGAAAGACGGTTTCACAGAATTTTGAACTGCTTGCAAAGACAGAAGATTTTTTATCATTAGGTTATCCGCTTTTGTACGGCATGAGCCGGAAGTCTTCGCTCGGAGCCGTGACCGGAGTTGCGAAAGCAGAAGAACGGTTAATTTCTTCCGTAACTGCGCATTTGCTTGCTGTCGAGAGAGGCGCGTCGATTGTACGAGTCCACGACGTTAAACAAATGAAGGAAGCGCTCACGGTTTACAACGCAATGATTCACTACAAGGATTTGAAATGAGTCGAAAATATTTTGGAACGGACGGTGTCAGAGGCAGAGTCGGTCAGACTCCGATCACGCCTGAATTTGCCATGCTTTTGGCACAGGCGGCCGGCCGCATTCTCAAACAGCAGACAACCGACGGAGAGGTCGGTGTTTTTATCGGAAAAGATACCCGCGTCTCAGGCTATATGCTGGAAGCCGCTCTTCAGGCCGGATTCTTAAGCGCCGGCGTAGACGTGATGCTCGGCGGTCCGCTTCCGACACCGGCCGTTGCCTATCTCACAAGAGCACAGAGACTGAGTGCCGGTGTTGTTATCTCTGCCTCTCATAATCCTTTCTATGACAACGGCATCAAGTTTTTCTCGGATAAAGGAACGAAGCTCCCGGATGAGATGGAACTGCAGATTGAAAGAGAGATGGACCGCGGGTTCAGCTGTGTGGACAGTGCACGCCTCGGAAAAGCCCGCCGTCTCGATGACGCGGCAGGCCGTTACGTTGAATTCTGCAAGAGCACATTCCCGTCAGATCTGGATTTGAAGGGCTTCAAGATTTATGTGGACTGTGCCAACGGTGCGGCCTACCACATTGCGCCGGATGTTTACCATGAACTCGGCGCTGCTGTCGTATGCGGCGGTAATACGCCTGACGGATTCAATATCAATGAGGGTGTCGGCGCAACTCATACAGAAACTCTGCCGGATCGCGTTCAAAAGGCTGGCTGCGACATCGGTATCGCACTCGACGGAGATGCTGACCGTCTGATCATGGCAGACCGCCATCAGGTCTATAACGGCGATCAGCTGCTTTATCTTATTGCTAAAGACCGCCTGAACCGCGGAGCGCTTAAAGGCGTCGTCGGCACGCTCATGACCAACTTCGCGATTGAAAAGCAGTTCAAGACACTTGGCGTTCCGTTCCACCGCGCCAAGGTTGGTGACCGCTATGTTTTAGAAGTCATGCTTAAGGAAGGCATTGATTTAGGCGGAGAAGGCTCGGGCCACCTCATTATTTTGGATAAGCAGACCACCGGTGACGGTATCGTTTCGAGCCTCCAAGTTCTGTCTGTACTGGCACGCAACCGTTCTACGCTCGAATCGGTTCTTTCCGAAGTTGCTCTGACGCCTCAGGTTCTGATTAACCGCCGATATAAAGCCGGCTACGTTTGGAATGAAGATCAGTCGCTCCTTGACGCGATCAAGACCGTTTCGAAAGAGCTGGAAGGCAAGGGCAGAGTTTTAGTGCGCGCTTCGGGGACGGAACCGTTGGTCCGTGTTATGGTGGAATGCGAAGATATCGGTGAAGCGAAAAAGCATGCTCAGGCATTAGCCGAACTCATTCCGCTCGAAGCATAAGGAGAAATGATGACGACATCCGTTCTGATTGTAGAAGATGAGCCGTCAATTTTGGAGTTAATTTCTTATACCTGTCGGACTTCCGGAATGGAAGTCCGTAAGGCAGCGAACGTTGCCGAAGCAAAGAAAAATCTTGAAGCAGCCAAGCCGGATATCATCCTGCTGGACTGGATGCTTCCGGATTGTGCCGGTCTGGAATGGCTGTATGAACTTCGGCGTTATCACAGCAACGAAAGCCTGCCGGTCATCATGCTCACTGCGCGCGGACAAGAGGACGACAGGGTTCGAGGTTTAGAAGCAGGCGCGGATGACTATGTGACCAAACCCTTCTCTCCGAGGGAGCTGGTCGCCAGAATTCGTGCCGTCATCCGCCGCAAAGGCGGAGATGCGCTTCCTGATACGCTGCGTGTCGGGCCGCTTGAGATTGATGCCGAGCGGTACGAAGCACGCGTTAACGGCAAACCCCTGCGTCTGTCGGCTGTGGAATTTAAATTTCTTCAGGTTTTTGCCAAGCATCCGGGGCGTGTTTATTCACGCGCTCAGCTCATCGATAAGGTATGGGGCGTCGGTGCGGACATCGATGAAAGAACGGTTGATGTGCACATGCTTCGCCTGCGCAAACAGCTAGCCGGCACAGCGGCGGCTGATTTTATTGAGACGGTTAGGGGCGTCGGATATCGAGCTTCGAATTTAAAGACCTAAAGGAATCGACTCCGAGGCAAGACTCAGTCGAGTTTAGAAACCCCCGGAAACTCAACATCCCGCCGACCAATAGGTCGGCGCCGGCTCCTATCAAATGAAAAATTACTAGTTAACTACTAGTAAAAAGACTGAAACATGACTGATAAAAACCATACCAAGTTTGAAGAGAAAGAGCTTCGATTTCGTCAGACGCTCAGCGCGCTTCCTGACGGTGTCGTGCTCCTGAGAAAGGACTTGGTGATTCAATGGATGAACCGCATCGCAGAACGAGATCTTTCGCTGGATCCCGAAAAGGACGTCGGTAAGAAGCTGACGGATGTGTTTACGAATCCGGAATTTATTCAGCACATTCAGTCTGAACGCTGGAAAGCTCGTCAGCTTATCGATCTGCCCGACGGACGAGTTTTAGAAGTTCGCGTGATTTCTGCCGGTAAGAAGTACACAGTCGTCGTGACGCGAGACATTACCGAATCCAAACGAATCGATGACTTCCGCCGAGATTTCGTCGGAAACGTTTCTCATGAATTAAGAACTCCGCTGACAGTGATTCAAGGATTCTTGGAGCTCGCAACCGAAAATCCGAACCTCAATGAAGAGGATCGTCTGCACTGGGAAATGATGCTGGAGCAGGCGGAGAGGATGCGCGCACTGGTGGATGACCTCCTGGCGCTGTCTCGATTGGAGCAGGATGCGGCGCCGGCATCACGCGAGCTCATCGATGTCGATGAAATCTTGGAGGAGGCGGTGGCCGAAGGACGAATGATTTCGGGCGGCGCGCATGAAATTAAGATCACGAAAGTGGCGCCGGAAGGAATCCTCGGAGACTTTAAAGATATGCGAAGCGCCGTCACTAATCTCGTGACGAATGCCGTCCGCTACACGCCGAAGGACGGAAAGATTGAGCTTTCTTGGGAAGTGAAAGACGATCACGGGATTTTGTCGGTTAAGGACAACGGGATCGGTATTGCACCGGAGCATATTCCACGCGTGACTGAGCGCTTTTACCGCGTGGATAAATCGCGATCCAGAGAGACAGGCGGAACCGGCCTCGGACTTGCCATCGTGAAGCATGTTTTGTTCCGTCACCAGGCTCAGCTCCAGATCGAGTCTGAACTCGGGAAAGGTTCGACTTTCAAGATCATTATTTCTAAAGCTCGGTTAGCGCCGCCGATCAACAGCAAAGAGCTTCTTTCAGGAACGGCTCCGGGAAGCACTCCGGTCTTGGGCGTATGAAGGTTCGGGCAGCCGCCGGCTAAAGAGTTGACCTCACAGTGCGGACTAGGAATTGATGGGATTTGGCTATCTTCGGAAGTGAGACCGGCAAAAAAGCAGCCGGGTGCGGTGGAAATTTTTTCTAAAGTTGAGTAGAATCACGATTCCGGTCCGACGTAAATTTATTCGGAAGCTTTCAAAGCAAGCATTTTGGAATTGTGCTATATTCACGTTTCCTTGATTAACGGGGTGTAGCGTAGTCTGGTAGCGCGCCTGCTTTGGGAGCAGGATGTCGGGAGTTCGAATCTCTCCACCCCGACCAGAATTTAGGTTTGTCCGCAGGTAGAAGTTTCTGCCCGTAGCTCAGTTGGATAGAGCATCGGCCTTCTAAGCCGAGGGTCACAGGTTCGAATCCTGTCGGGCAGGCCAAGTTTTTAGTGGTACGAGTAGCTCAGTTGGTAGAGTCCAGGATTGTGATTCCTGTTGTCGTGGGTTCGAGCCCCATCTCGTACCCCACTTAATGTGGGAAGCGGCGTTTGTTCAAAGAAGCAAACGCCGCTAATTTTTTCCGGGAAAACTGAAACTCCCGATTCGGCGTCGCCTCTAGGCCCGTGTTCCCCTGCTGATCTGCACCTGAGATTTTGCGTTTTTCAGTGATCTAGCCGGAGTTCGGCTCCGGCATCCTCGTTAAATTTCAATATCCGTACCTAATAACGGTTCGACTTCTGGTTCTTCCTGAACATCTTCCGGCGTCTCGGGCCCGGCTCCCGGAACTCCAACACCTAACGCTTCAAAGTATTTAATCTTTTTACCGGCAACT
>LARN01000159.1 GCA_000980495.1 Acinetobacter sp. N54.MGS-139
CGATGCTGCTAACACGCACCTTGCACAACGGACGCTTTGAAGAACTCATGGTTCGAGTCGGTCAGCAGGCCAAGTGCTCCTTGACTTTATCCGATTTAGAGCGATTTCTTAACGGGGAGCGGCTTTATACCAAAAGCGATACTTTTTGGTAGCCCGAGACTCCAATAACGCCGTGTAGGCTCTTCTGAGGGCCTTCACGGCGATATTTTTATATTTGCAAGCATTATTTATCGTTTATATTCAGCTAATTATTTGTTTTTAAGGGTAAAATATGACATAATTTACCCAATAGATAATAACAGGGTGTGACAAAATGACCGACCTCAACTCACTCTCCAAGGAAGAACTGATTAAGCTGGTTACCCAAAAAGAAGAACAGCTTCGAGCTGCTGAGGATTTGGCAGAGAAACGCGAGCGCTCCAATATAAAGTTCGCTCGCGGCGTTACATCGCTGGCGCTTCTCCTCAAAGACGTCAACGGCAGCTACCTCGCTCAAGTGGAAGAGTACCTGAGTTACGCCGATGACGAAGAAGCTAAAAAGGCGATGAAAGTTCTCTATGACATGATCTCCTACGGCATAAAAACTATTGGTGTCACTTCTGTGCAAATTGCAAGTTTCTTCGCTCATGGAAACGAAGCCATGAAAGCAGGAGAAACTTCTGAACAGGCTTACGCCAAAGCACAAAGCAACTTGAAAGAATTGAGGCAGGTCCGCTCATTTACCAATAACGTCAAGGGAATCGTCAAGCTGAGCAACGCTATTGCCAAAGCATCGAAAACATTGGATG
>LARN01000160.1 GCA_000980495.1 Acinetobacter sp. N54.MGS-139
TTTGGGCGTTAAAGCCGAGTCCAACGGCAAGCCCCTTTATGTCAGAGCTACGAAAGGCGTTGTTATTGCTACCGGCGGCTTCTGCGGGGATGTCAACATGATCGATAAATTCATTCTCGACTTCCGCGTCGCTTTGACATTTGCTTCTGCCAACAGTGAAGGCCAGGGTCTGAAGATGGCCGAGAAGATCGGCGCAGCCAGCACGCATATGAACTTCGCAGCTGTTTACGGCTACGGTGTTCCGATGTCCAAAGATAAGAACAATCGCAAAGGCTGGATTTTCCGCGGTCACGTCATGAACTTATATGGATCGATCACTTTGAATAAAGAGGAAAGACGATTTATTAACGACGATCAGAACTCTACAAAGGTTGCTCAGTTCCTCGCTTCTCATCAAGAAAGAACCGTCTATCAATTAGCGACTGAGGCTCAACTGTCGGACTTTATGCAAAACGACCCTATCCAAGTTATTGGCTGGGACAGAACGAAATTCAATCAGGAAAAAGAGGAAGGGGGTCACTTTATTAATAAGGTCAACTCCCTAGAAGAGTGCGCCTCGGAAATGGGATGCAGTTTCGACACACTGAAAAATACGATCGATGTTTACAACCGTTCAGTTGCTTCAGGAAATGATGAGGAATTCGGACGGAGGTTCATGAAGGGTCAATTTTTATCGGGTCCGTTCTATCTTTTTAAATGCACGCCGGTTGTCGGGATTACTATCGGTGGGTTAAAAGTTAATCAGCGGATGCAGGTGCTGAATGAATACGGGGAACCTATAA
>LARN01000161.1 GCA_000980495.1 Acinetobacter sp. N54.MGS-139
TCCTTGGCGTACTTTTTAATTCTTAATCAGAACAACAACGTTAGTTTCTATGAAACCTTTGCAGAGACGACAAGACTGCCGTATCCGCGGCCGCTGAGCCCTTCGGCGATAACTCGCCTCTTCCAGAGGATAGAGCTGCGCGATGCCCGGCGTTATTTCTTGCTGATGCGCAGTTATCTTCAAGAAGACGAAGACAACAAGATCATTCTTGCCCTGGATTCGACCTCAATCTCTTCTTACTCTACGCGCTTAACTCATATTGAATACGGTAAAAACAAAGACGATGATGCGCTGCCGCAGCTAAACGTTCTTTTCTTGGTAGATCAGAAGTCCGGACTTCCGATTTTTTATCGTTTTTATGACGGAAATGTTCCTGATGTCAGCACCATTCGTCATACGATTGCCGATCAGGCACTTCTAAACATGAAGAACGTCGTTCTGGTTGCTGATAAAGGCTACAACAGCGTAAAGAACATCAATGACTGTCTGATCAATAAAGTTGAGTTCATCTTTAATGTCCGTCTGGGGACTAAAGGCTGTCTGGCTAGAGAGCTTATCGATGAGCACAGGAAAGAGTTTGCAGACCTCAACAGCGGCGATCCTTACATCAGAAAGAACATCGCCACAGCAAAGGTGAATTGGAAATACGATCCGCGGCCGGTAGATGGAAAATCGGCATCAAACACCGCATCAGCAGAGCTTTATTACCACATGTTCTACGACCCGGTTATCTATCAGGAAGCGGCCAATAAGCTCACGGAATCGCTTCTCA
>LARN01000067.1 GCA_000980495.1 Acinetobacter sp. N54.MGS-139
TGGAGAAGAGACGGACCTATTTAACAGAAATTCGAAAGGAGGAGGCGCTTCCTCCCCTGCCTGAAGGCAGGGGTCTCCGCGCCTAAATTTGATGAAATTGAAAACAGAGGCGAGGCCATAAAGACTTTCGCTGATGAAAAGAATTGGAGGTTTTATGAAAGAAGTTCCAAAACTCAGTGATTTTCCGGTCGGAAAACCCAATGATGCTTATGCTAAATATTTCATCGGTCAAAGCTGGCTTGCTCCGTTAACAACGAAACAAGTTCCAACCCATAACGTTACTTTCGAACCGAGATGCCGAAACAATTGGCATATTCATCACGCTGAAAAAGGCGGCGGACAAATGCTGATTTGTGTTTACGGCCGAGGCTGGGTACAGCTCGAAGGCGAACCGGCTCATGAATTGAAAGCCGGGGAGGTCTTCAATATTCCTCCTAATGTTAAACATTGGCATGGTGCAGCAAAAGACAGTTGGTTCCAGCACTTATCTCTTGAAGTCCCGGGCGAAGGTACTTCTAACGAATGGTTAGAACCGGTGACCGATGAAGTCTATGACAAGCTTCCTTAATTAGTAGTTACTGAGTCAAAAAGAAAGAGCGGTAAGGATTTTCTCCCGCCGCTCTTTTTCTATGCCCCAAAGGATCTTAGAACCAGTTTTGTAAGATCGGGCAGAACCAAATCCAGAAAGGAGCGGCGAAAGCAAACATCAGCGTACTGACAGCCAAAATCGAAGCGCCGTCCTGGACGTAAACGTTATACCGGGAACCGATGATGATGCCGGAGAAAGCCGGCGGAAGAGCACAGGCCATCGTCAGCATCGAAAGCTTTTCTCCGCTGAGACCGCAGAGGATAGCCGCAATGGCGATGCAGAGCGGAGTAATGAATACACGAAATATGGAGTTCCAAAGAATTTCAGTGTTGACGCTGAATTTCACTGTAGCCAAAGCCAAACCTGCTGCAAACACGGCAACACCTGAATTGGCGTGGGCAATCAAGTCAAAAGAAGGATAAACCGCGACCGGAAGCTTGATCCCTAATAAGACAATTACGACAGCAAGAGTCGGACACCAAACGACCGGCTGTTTGACGGCATTTAATATGGCAGAGCCGGTTCCGGAAGAAGAGCCGTTTCCGGATCCCATAGCACCGGCTAAGCTCATTAAGTACATGCCGATCGGAATAATCACGGCATTTGCAACGATTGCCACGATGGCAACCACCAATCCTGTCTGTGTAGTTGCTCCGTAAATCGGATCGAGGACAGCGAAGCCTAAGAAGCCGATAGTCGGGGAGCCCGCGGTCAGACCGCAGACTGCGGCTTCGGCAGCTGTGTGATGGAAGACCTTTCTGCAAACCCAATAGCAAACGAAGAAGAGGGCGACGATACCGATTAATGAGACGAGCGTCAGCGTGAGATCTTCGAAAAGCATCTCGCGGGTTGCTTTAGTAATAGAGACAAAAAAGTGCGGCCGGCAAAGCGAAGTTCAAAACAACTTTGTTGAGTGCCTGGGTTTGACTCGGCGTGAAAGCATTCATCTTCGCACCGGCATAACCTAATGCCATCACAACGAAGATCGGGACAATATCATTAAAAATAATGTTGAAAAACATGCAGCCTCTGCTAAAAATTTCTTCCGAAAAATCCTCCGGTAGGGCCTAGTGAGAAACTATTCGGACTGGCAAGAGAAATTTTAGATTTGCAGTGGTGTCTTCTAATCGCAAACAGTATTAAGTTGGGTAGTCAGGTTCAAAAATCAGAATACTTTGCAAGAGCGACAAGGAAACTATTTTTAGTTGTTGTAATTTAGTAACAGTGACGTTTTAGGTTGAAATAGGTTGAATTTTTTATTCTACGACAAGTTGTTCGAATTTTTTTTCATTAAAAACCAAAATAAGCCTTGTTTTGTTGCCGTACATTTAAAAAAATGTTTATATTTGCGAAAAAATTTCCCGCTAACGCAAATGTAAAAAACGTAAATTGCCTTATTTCTTGTCAGTATTAACACTATATTTGAATACGGATTTCAGGGTAAGGCCGAATATTTACATCGTAAAAATCCTTTCATAATGTGGTCACGCGAAAACCTCGCGGACATGCTTTTTGTTTTTCGGATGAGAAAAACGGTTTATCGCACGGTGATAAAGGGCTTTAAGAGAGCCTGGGGCCGTAGATAAGCACATTCAAAAAACGAAATTTGCTTTGTTTGTTACTTTTAAGGATAGTCATATGGCTTCTTCTAACCTCAACGATAAAAAACCTGAGTTGGCAGATGACAAAGAAAAGAAAGTCACCATCGGAAATTACATTTCCCTGATTATGGCTTGCGTTTTCTTCTCCGGTGTCTGCGCTACAAACCAATGGTGGGGCATTTTCGACTTCACCACAATCAACGGCTCCTTCGGTAAGGTTGTCACAGCTGTTTCCCAGAACGCTGACGGCATTCACACCACGATGGCCAACTTCCGCGGTAAAGGCGGTTCCGGTGCTATCGACGGCTTCATGTTTGCTTTGACACTGGTCCCGACAGTTATGTTCGCTCTTGCGATGATCACTGTTTTCGACCACTACGGTGCTCTGAAAGCTGCTCGCCAGATGCTTACTCCGATTCTTCGTCCGTTGATCGGCGTTCCCGGCGGTGCTGGTCTCGCTCTGATCGCTTCTCTGCAGTCTACTGACGGCGGCGCGGCTCTGACTCGCCAGCTCAAAGATGACAATATTTTGACAGCTAAAGAGCTGAATAACTTTGCTACTTTCCAGATGACAGCCGACGCTCTCATCACTAACTTCCTCTCTTCCGGCGCGGTTCTGTTCACACTGCTTGCTGCTGACGGCAAGCCTGCAGTTCCGGTCAGCATCGGTGCTTGCTTGGGTATTCTGTTCCTCGGCAAGATCCTCGCTGCCAACATCATGCGCGTCATCCAGATGGGCGGAAAGATTAACCTTAAGAAGAGCGCTTAATAAGGAGAATACGAAATGGCTACTACATCTAAAAAAATGATGATCACCGACGTATTCGTTAACGGTGCATTTCAGGGTTGGAACATTGCTACACACTCCACGATTCCTAACGTTTTGATGGCTTTCGTGATCATCAAAATGCTGAACATCTCCGGCGCTTTGGACTTCATCGGTACATGCCTCGGACCGGTTATGGCCATCTTCGGTCTGCCAGGCGAAGCTGCCATGATTCTGCTCGGCGGCTGGATGTCCATGGGCGGCGGTGTCGGTGTGGCAGTTGCCTTGTTCGATAAAGGCGCTGTTGACGGTACACAGCTTGCTATCGTGATTCCCGCTATTTACCTCATGGGTTCTCAGGTTCAGTACATGGGCCGCTGCCTTGGCGTTATCGGCATCCAGGGTTCCGATATGTTCAAGATCATGGCCGTTCCTCCGATCGTCGCTTTGCTCTCTCTGTGGGTCATGCGCCTGGTCGTTCTGGGATCGTAATCTGACGAACTTTCAAAGGATTTAGTAATCAATGGCTACCGCAATTCTCTTTAAAAATGCAGATCTGTACGCTCCTGAACATAAGGGCATCAAACAGATTCTGACAGTCAATGAAAAAATCATTGCTGTGGAGGATGAAATCTCTGCCGACCTTCCCGGTCTGGAAGTGATAGATCTGAACGGCGCAATCGTTACGCCGGGTCTTATCGACCAACACATTCACGTGACTGGCGGCGGCGGAGAAGGCGGTCCCCTGACACGCGCTCCGGAGCTTAACTTCTCCGAGCTCGTGGAAGGCGGAATCACTTCCTTTGTCGGTGTTTCCGGAACCGATAGTGAAACCCGTCCGATCGAAGCTCTTATGGCTAAGGTTCGCGCCTTAACCAAAGAAGGTGCTACCGGCTGGATGTGGACTTCCAACTATCGTTATCCCCCCACAACGGTTACCGGCGACGTCCGTAAAGACCTCTTGACGATTCCCGAATGCTTGGGTGTGAAGATTGCAATGGGCGACCATCGCTGCTCTTTCCCGACAACTCAGGAAGTTTTAAGAGTTCTTTCCGACTGCCGCGTCGGGGGCATGATCTGCGGACACGATTCTTATCTGCATGTTCACCTCGGTGACCTTCCCATCGCTTTCCCGGCTTTCATGGAATGCGTAAAAATGGGAATGCCGATTAAGCATATTCGTCCGACACATGTCGGCCGTCACCCTGAAGTTTTTGCTCAGGCAATTGCATTTACCAAAGCCGGCGGATACATCGATATCACAACCAGCGGCGGCAACTACATGGGTTCTGCAGCAGATGCTTTTGTGATGGCTTTGGAAGAAGGTGCTCCGATCGATCGTATTACGTTCTCTTCTGACGGCCACGGCTCGATGCCTCGCTTCGATAAGAACGGCGAAATGATCGGTCTGACGGTTTGCAAAGTCTCCGACAACCTGAAGATGCTTCAGGAACTTGCCGGTAAGATTGGTCTTGAAAAAGCCTTGCTGCCTTTGACACGTACTATTGCCACGGCTCTTTGCTTGGGTAATAAAGGCGTAATCGAAGCTGGTAAAGACGCAGACCTTCTAGTGATGGATAAGGATCTTAAACCGCTCCACCTCTTCATGAAGGGTCGTCAGGTCATGAAAGATTCGGAAGTTATCGTTAAAGGTGCCTTCGAAGAATAAGAACCAACTAGTTTTGGTCTTACAAGCCTCTCGGGTGACAAAGCCCGGGAGGCTTTTTTTAGTGCGCCCAGCATGGCGCGCTTCTGTAGGATGCAAATCCCGAACTCGCCCGATGAGGGGAAGGGTTAGCGACTCGGCAAGGGCGTAGTGGCAACACTAGGTCTGGAGGAAGCCGATAGCAAAATGCATGTTCAACGAACAGGAAGCGGATATGAGGCGGTTCAGACGGATGTGGGGGCCAAAATACCCAATGTCCAATACTCATACAGGAGTCTGAGACGTAGATCCGATGGACAGGCAGGAAAGAAGTACGTCTTACCTGGGGAGATCCGATTGGATGCCATTGGCTACGGGCTTCGCGAGGAGTTCGGATGTCAAATTGGAAGTCAGCCAAGGCCATAGTAGGGGCAACCTGAAGGGCCGAACATTAACAACGCGAGTAGAGGTGACAGCTCTCATGACAAATTCAAGCGGACCTCAGAACAACGTCCAAGAGGGCGGCTGTCACGACGCAAAGCGGGCAGAACAGCGCAGTGTCGTCTACGGCAAAAGAAGGAGCAGCTGGTCATGGCGAAGTCACACTGGACGAAAGCTGAACCTAGAGGCTGTCCGCTCATCGATTTAGTATGTTTCTATCTCGACGATGCGGCGCAGAAGGTTATAAAGAACAAAGGCGCACCCGGCATAGACGGGATAACCTATGAACAACTTCCTAACCTTTTGCGAGTTCACGGGGAGAAGATCAGACAGAAACTTAAAAACGGTACTTACATTCCCGCTCCCGTTCGACGCGTGGATATACCCAAGCCAAACGGGGGCACACGGATGTTAGGAATTCCAACTCTCTTGGACCGAACAATCCAACAGGCCATAGTGATGACTATTGGAGATGCGTTCGAGGGTCAATTCTCGGACAAAAGTTATGGGTTCAGAGAGGGACGGAACTGCCGGCAGGCAGTGCAAAGGGCTCAAGAGTACATCAAAGATGGAAATAGATGGGTCGTCGAAATGGACTTGTCCAAGTTCTTCGACCGAGTCAACCACGACATTCTGATGGACAGAGTCAGCCGAGTTATAGATGACAAGGCAATCTTGAAACTAATCCGACGATATTTAAACGCAGGCATCATGGAAGACGGGCTGGTAAGCCCAAGACTAGAGGGCGTTCCTCAGGGGTCGCCCCTTAGTCCGTTACTGTCAAACATTATGCTGACCGATTTAGATCGGGAATTGGAAGCAAGAGGACTCAACCATGTCCGGTACGCGGACGACTGCAACATCTATGTGAGATCAGAGAAAGCGGCTCAGCGAGTTCTGACAAATATCACCAAATATGTAGAGGAGACACTCAAGCTGCGAGTAAATCGCGACAAGAGTGGCACCTTTCGTCCGAGAGACTCGGTCTTTCTCGGATACACATTCTCCAAGGCAAACTGTACACGTATTATCGTGGCGCAAAAGTCAGTAAAGAGACTGTGGACAAAACTGCATAAGATATTTAACACTGCGCGGGGAACCTCGCTCGGATGGACGATTAAAACCATTACCCCAGTCCTTAGGGGCTGGAGAAACTACTATCGTCCGGATGACAGAAAGAAATACTGGGAGGAGATGGATGAGAGAATCCGACACCATCTCAGGAAACTTATCTGGATAGCGTGGAAGAAACCGAAAACAAGGGAGCGAAACCTTGTAAAACTCGGCATCGACCCCGAAAGAGCCTGGAAAAGTTCTGTAAACGGAAGAGGTGCTTGGTGGAATTCAGGTCAATCGCACATGAACCAAGCTATCAAAAACGACCGTTTTGTAAGATTAGGCCTGTACTCTCTCCGCTTTATGGAGATTCGTTAATGAAGCGCCCATTGCGGTACCGCACGATGGGTGCTGTGAGAGAGGGGCGGGAGGATGTAACTAATTTTGTGTCTTGCCTGATTTAAAAATTTTCTCCTACTTAGAGGTTAGTTAAACTCCTAGGCAAGGGAAAAGGAGAATCGAAAATGGCAAGAAAAACGAAGAATCCGCCCAGTGAGACAGACGTTCTCTTAACTAATTACATCGACCAAACGTTAGGCAACACCGGCAAAATTGGCTGGAGTTCAGAAGAAGTAAGCGGCATGGTTCAAGAAGTTATGAAACGTTTTCTTGAAAGATGCCTGGAAAGTGAAATGGACTTTCACTTGAAAAACGGGGAAATTGTTCCTCGAGAAAAG
>LARN01000162.1 GCA_000980495.1 Acinetobacter sp. N54.MGS-139
GCCAATTTTGCCGGTGTTGCCTAACGTTTGGTCGATGTAATTAGTTAAGAGAACGTCTGTCTCACTGGGCGGATTCTTCGTTTTTCTTGCCATTTTCGACTCTCCTTTTCCCTTGCCTAGGAGTTTAACTAACCTCTAAGTAGGAGAAAATTTTTAAATCAGGCAAGACACAAAATTAGTTACATCCTCGTCGATCGTCAGCCATATTTTTAAATTGTATGGATGTAATACTCATGTCGGTTCGCCATCATAATAGAAAATGGCTTTCTCACTTAACGGGAGAAGAATAAAAAATAATAGCCTTTTTAGAAATTGAATTCTAAGGACTCTTTGCCTCTTCTTTTTAACGTTTCCACAAACGTTCTTTTGAACTTATTCCATTGTCTTTCCATCTTTCTTCGACCGAAGAAAGGAATATATTTCGCAAGAGGTATAGCTTCTGGGCTGCCGAAGCCGTCAATGACAATCAAACGTTTGATTCGACCTTCTCGGTCACAATAAACCATTAGATTGCCGGCATGAAGATCGCAAATAATGATGTTTTTGCTCGTGAGTTCCTTGTAGAGATCTCTTAGATAGCGCTGAAGTTCCTCCAATTGGGTTGCTGTCGCATGCCCGACAAACTCCTCAACGCGGAAAGCAAAAAGGTCTTCCTCCGGTCAGGCCCAACGCGCAATATTAATAAAAAAATCGAATAGAACCCTCATAAATTTCTAATAATTCTATGAATTTATTATCAAAATTATTTGCCTTATATCG
>LARN01000163.1 GCA_000980495.1 Acinetobacter sp. N54.MGS-139
GCCAATTTTGCCGGTGTTGCCTAACGTTTGGTCGATGTAATTAGTTAAGAGAACGTCTGTCTCACTGGGCGGATTCTTCGTTTTTCTTGCCATTTTCGACTCTCCTTTTCCCTTGCCTAGGAGTTTAACTAACCTCTAAGTAGGAGAAAATTTTTAAATCAGGCAAGACACAAAATTAGTTACATCCTCGAGACCTCTTCTCTATAGGACCTCCGGACGTACTGTTTTTTTATTTTCCTCGAATATCTATATAGGGGTCCAATCTTCTGCCCGAAAGCTTCTCTAGCTCATTTCTTTCATCTTTTTGATCTTCTCCAGAAAACAGGTCTCTTGGGTTGCTAACTTGTTTCGTGTCAATACCTAACCAGTACAAAATCCCCTCCGTCAGATTAGACATAAACTTTCGCGCTTTTATTTTTTGAAGATTGGCCTCACCATCTTCAAATTTATATAAGGGAATTGACCTGTGCTTCGAAGCGGGGGATGCGTGATTCATTACGATTTTTCCCTGGATCTCATTGTGTGAAACGCCATGATCTGACAAATAAACGACAGAATAAGTTTTTCCACTGTCCGTAAGTATTTGATCAATTTTTTCCAACAGACCGTCTGTTTGTTTGATTGACTGAATTCTCGCACGCGCGCGAACGGTGTTCTCACCGGTGCGAACGCTTGAAAAATCTTGTCGTTCACTGATTAACCGAAAAGATGTAATTACGGTGTTCTCACTGGTGCGAACAGTTA
>LARN01000164.1 GCA_000980495.1 Acinetobacter sp. N54.MGS-139
GTATTGACTTTTAGTCCTTCAAGTTTCGCGGGAATTTGTTGTTAATGCCAAGAAGCTCGAGAATGTCTCGGGCTTTCTTACTTATCGGCCTTCCTGCCCAGACAGCTTTGCTCGGCGGTCTAATCGCCATGATTCCTTTAAGCATTGCCATGGCCTTGTCTAAAGAATCTCCCGGCAAATCCAAGTCGAGCCTTTGCTCGTTTTCTTTGACCGTGTAGAGCATCCTCATTCTTAAAGATTGAGCGATAACAAAGAGCAGGAGCTTACCGACATAGGTTCTTTCAGTGCAGCGCAGCCGGTTGTTCCCGTTGAGAACCTTCATCTGTCTAAAAGCCGTTTCGACGATCTGCCTTTGCTTGTAAACCGCCAGGCATTCAAACGGATCCTCGATGCAATTGGTTCTAATGGCGAAGCACCCGGCTCGAGTTAAGAATTCTTCTAGGCCTTTAATATTTTTGACCCAGACATTCTTATTGTTTTCAACAATGTAATTTCTGACTCTGCTCCGGTCGGCCGAATGCAGCTTTTCTCCGCTGTTTTTCTTCTCCAGGACTTCCTCGATTTTTTGATGAAGAGAGATGGCCTGTTGGGCAGCAAGTTCAGGGTATTTATACAAATGCAGCGAAGTACTGAGGTGCAAAGGACCGGAGTCAGTAGCTTTTTCCCAGAGCTCTTTGCTTGTTCTGGCGGCAACTTTCAGTCGGCCGTTAAGGAATGCCGGATTGCTAAGGCTTGATTTAT
>LARN01000165.1 GCA_000980495.1 Acinetobacter sp. N54.MGS-139
ACCGTTGGCTTCATAATTTTTGAAAATATCAATCTTCCGCTTTTTGTTCTCAAAGGGTTGGACAGCTTTTCTAGGATTTTTCCTTTGGCCTCGCATCTTTGACTGACTCTAAAATTTCCGCTGACGAATTTCAGCCTTTTGTTGCTTTTTCTTTGAGTTGCGTCAAGCTTTATCTTCCGACCGCCGTTAAATCTAAAAACGTCGTTGTTTCATTTCAAATTGCCCTCAATCCTTCTCAAAGTTAAAAGTTTGAGAATGGCTCCCTCGTCTGGCTCCGTTTCTAAGACTTCCGCTGTTCCTTCTTAAAGTTCCGAGGGCGAATTATCCTTTATTTGCTGTCAACCGACAGTTTTTAAAGGAAATTTTATGAAATATAAAACTGAAATAGTTATTGAGGCAATACGTCTCAAGGAGGCAGGAGTTACGACTTCTGCCATCTCGAAGAAGCTTCTTGCTCCCTCGTCTACGATCAATGGGTGGCTCAAGAAAGCCAAGCAAAACAATCTCACTGCGGAGAATTTACGGTCATTATCCGAGCAAGACATCGAAGAAATACTCCGGCCGCGCAGCTGGTCCCGTCAAAACGTCATCTTGCCCGATTACGAGGATCTTCTTGTAAAGGCCTCGGCTCCGAAAATGACAGTCCAGAACGTCTACTTGCAATATCTGGCTTCAGTTCCAGAAGGCTGCGAGCCTGTTAGCAAAGCAACTTTTTATCGAGAGTTAAA